>DYPH01000054.1 GCA_020720045.1 Sorangium cellulosum
TTCGCGAGGACGTGTCGCACTCCGAAAAGGAGATTCCGAGCAGCTACCTAGGGCTGGTGCTTCGATTCGCGATCGACCGCGACTGCGGAGGCGTGCGCGCACCCGCGGGGGGAGCAACCCTGCCGTGTATGGCAGCCCGACGGTCAGCGCCAGCTCGATATCGGCGTCCAGCCTCGCCCCACTTTTTCTGAACCAACCAACCGGTTTTGTATCGTCGTGCTCAATTTCGGGATCAATCCGCGCGAGCGCAGTGAGATCCCGCTGGAGCGTTCGCAGGTGCACGGTCATTCCGTGCTCGTTCTCGAGTCGCGTCGCGAGTTCGGAAAGGGCTATCCGGCGCGGCGCCGTCGGCAGCATCGCGCGAATCAGGAGTTGTCGCTCCGCACCGGAGAAGTCCCTCGAAGTGACACGCTCTTTTGCTCCCGTCCCCGCCATACGCGAAGGATGCCTCGCCCGTTTGGCCTCCGTCTAGGACCATCGACGCGCCGCGACCTGCCATCGACGCGCCTCCGATCACCTTCCGACGCGTGTTTGAAGTCATCGACGCGCGTTTTGAGTCATCGACGCGCCTCCGAAGGTCATCGACGCGTGTTTGAAGGTCATCGACGCGTGTCGGAAGGGCATCGATGGGTGAAATTCGCCCCCGGACGCGCGTCGATGAGGGGTTCCGGCGCGTCGATGGGTGGTGTGGCTGCTTTCGAGTTCTCGTTTCGCGGGCGCAGCCTTAGGTTCTGGCCATGGATGAGCGTCTGGAACGATTTCGCGCATGCATCGCGCGCGTAAACCCCGCAGGGAAGCCCAAGGAGGACATCGACCGTGGTCTCTACATCGAGCCACCGGGCACCGGCGTCGGGCGGCAGCTCGCAGCACGCATTCAGCTTGCGCCGCTGCGACCGCGCGTTGTCGTTGGGGGAATCGGGACCGGGAAGACGACGGAGATGTTGATCGCCGCCGCCGAAATATCGCGTGGCGACACGTTGGGAATCTACGTCGATGTCAGCCTCAGACATCGCATTGACAAGCCGCGTAGCGGGGTCCTTCTCGCTCTCGCCGCCTTGGAGGTCGCGTCGCGAATTCCCGAGTCTTCCGTTGACGCAAACGTTCAACGTCAGAAGGAATACCTCAATGAATGGGCGAACGGCTACTTCGACTATGGTGACGAACCACCGGATCAATATGAGCCGCCCTTTATCGATGGTGTGTTGAGTTCGCCGGACTCACCGCTCCCCCACGCGATGGCAGTGCAGGTGGAGAGACTGAAGGGGTTCCAGGCACTCGTTGGTGTTCCCCGAGTCGTCATGCTCTTCGATAGCCTCGATCGTATTTCCGACCTCAAGTCGCTTCACCGTTTGCTCTACGACGACCTTCGCGCGCTCGCGCTCGCCGGAATCGGGTGCGTCATCGTGGCCCCTTCCCGCACTCTTTATGCCGAAAACCGCGAGATTCTCGACATGTTTGAAGGCATTCATGTTCAGCCTGCACTTGATGTTGAGCGTGACGCCATTGCGCGACGGTTTCTTGAGCAGCTCCTCGCCGCCCGACTTGCTCCCGACTTCGCGGCTCCGGAGGAAATCGCGGCCATCACGCTTGCGTCCGGCGGAATTTTGCGGGACGCGGTCAGCCTTGCTCAGCTCGCCGTGGAAAACGCCTTCGCGGCGGGGCGCGATGCCCTTCTTAGCGACGATGTGGTCGTTGCTGTCGAACAATTTGGTCACCAATTCGTCACCGGACTTCGTGCACCTGAACTTGAGAAGTTAAGGCGGATTGACGCCTTCGTCCCCGTTGACGACAGCGATTTCGCACTTCTTCGGAGCCGTCGGATCGTCGAATATTCGGGAGTTCCGAGCCGCTACGCCGTCCACCCGACGTTGCGCCCAATTCTGAAGAAGATGGCGGGGCCAACATGAACACGACTGACACACTCGTCCGCAAACTTACGCTGAACGCCGGTATCTTCTGTCTGGTTGCGCACTCGGACGCATTTCTGCATCAAGTAGAGGCGCTCAAAGAGCCGCTCCAGCGACGGGCCTTGGTTGTGGATACCGCCGAGCGATTGCAGGTAAGAATGCTCCGGCAATCCGTGCAACCTGGCCATCTCCGGGTGCTTTTCTCGGACCAGAACGACCGGCAATTTTGGCAGGATATCGATAGCAACCGTTCGATGTTGAACGAGAACCGATCGGTCCTCCTGGTGGTTACCTCGGAGGCTCACCAAGCGATGGTAGCCTCCGCCGACAACCTCATGAGTTCCTTAGGAGGCGCCGTCATCGAAGCGAGGCCCCGCGAAAATATCGAAGCGATGATTTTCGCTGGCAAGATTCGTGAGGCACGTTTGTACGCAGCTGAGCAGACGGCGATGGAACTTGGAGGGCTTGGACGTATGCTTGCACCGCCGACGACCAAATCTCGACCCGCTTCGGGCGGCGACCATCTGGAACGGAGTCACGCTTGGCTCCGCGAGCATCGGAACGAGCATCGCGGGCGCTGGGTTGCGCTGCTTGGGGATTCCCTGATCGGGAGCGATACGGGCCGCAAGGCACTTCAGGCGGTCGTGAATGCGCACCCGAGCGCCCACAAAATCCTGGTCTCGTGGATTGCGCCATGAAGCGAACTACGCCGTCCGCATCGTGGTGCTCGGGCTGGGCCGAATACATTGTGGATCAGCCAGTTAACAATCATCAGCTCGTAGTGGGTGTCTCCTGTCGCATCGCTGGCCTCCCGAACATCGAGCACGCGCTGTTGGATACCGGAGCGCAATGGTCGCTCGTTGGCGGTGAGCTGGCTGAACTCATGGCGGAATTCGCCGAGGACCTGGACCAACCCATCCCGTATTCCACGCGGTTTGGGCGGATCGAAGCTCGGGCCTACCGCGCTTCGGTGGTCTTGGTCGCTTCATCCGGGGAGGACCTGGAAGTCGAAGCGACCGTGGCGCTCGCTCCCGATTTTCGCGGCCCGCTCGTTCTCGGGTATCGAGGATTTCTCGAAAAAGTTCGAGTAGCTCTGGTTCCTGCGACGTCGCAGGGCGAAACGGATTGGTTCGGTTTCGGCGGCTGAATGCATTTTGCGCTTGCCGCATCATTCGATTTCGTTTTTCCTCCCTCCGGGGAATCGGAAAGACCGATACATTCTTCGGTTTTCGGTCCCACCTGAGGGAGAATCTGATGGCCGAGAAGAAGACGGGGAAGTCGTCGCGTCGCGTTGCGGTTACGCCGGAAAGCACGCCGACTCCTGAGCTGGAAGCGACCGTTTCTGATGAGGTTTTGAACGCGACCCCCGAGCGGGTGCTCAAGTTCCTTGTCGGGATTAGCTCCAACAAGAAAGCGCGCGCGGCGATGCAGGCTCGGGGCTTCTCCCAGGAAGATGCCGATGAGGCGTGGCTCCACTTGAAGGTACTTACCGCCTTTGAAGTGCCCGGAGAAATTCCCCGAAAGTCGATCGAAGATCGCGCGGCCGCCCACGCAGTTGCGACGCTCGATGCTTGGGATGAAGGGGGATTTCGCATTGTGGAGGCGACGCTCCGGCGCCACTACCCGGCCCAGGCGGCGGCGGTCCTCGCCGGGATTTCGGCGTCGAAGGGGCCGGCGGCGGTCCTTGGGGTCGCGACGCTCCTCGATCGCATCGATGCCCTCGAAGCGGGCAGCCCGGAAGACCAGGCGGCCGCGGCGCTCCTTGCCAAGCGGGGCATCGATGCCTCCGAGCGGGCTCGCCTCAAAAAGCTTGTGGTTGCTGCACAAACGGCCGCCCCGGTCGCGGCGGCTGGGCCCGGGGAGGCCGATCGGATCCGCCGGCGGAACCACCTGATTCAGCTCCGCGCCTGGTACGAAGAATGGACGGCCGTCGCCCGCGTCGCCATCACCCAGAAGGCGGCGCTCATCGCCCTCGGCCTCGCCCACCGGAGCGAAGCGCGGCGCGACGAAACCCCGGCCCCGAGCCCCGCCGACGGGTGAATTTCCTCGCTTCGCGGCGAACGCCCCCTCCGGAAACGGTGGGGGTCTTTCGTTTTGTCGCCCGACGCTGAGCATTGCTCCGCCGGGCGGAGTGCCTAATCGACGCCGGCGATCACGAGATCGTAGCCGTGGGCCTCCCAGACTTCGTCGTCGGGATCGAAGGGGTAGCGGGGATCGCCGTCCGAGGTGCCGATGAGGAGCGCCTGCGTGGCGCCGTCGAGGTTCACCAGGGTGCCGTTGGCGCCGGTTCCGCGCGCTTCGCCGACGATCGGGTAGGCGGCGAGGGGGAGGCCGTCGGCGCCGACGGTGACCCATTGGAAGCGGAAATGGGCGAAGTCTTCCCAGGTGATCTCGGCGCGGAGCCGCTTGCCGGCGGGGCGGCCGGTGAGGTCGATGGCGACGGCGGTCATCCCGGTATGGGCGACCGGTCGCGGGTGGAGGAAGCGGCGGGGGGCGTCCGGCCAGGGGATGCGGCGATCGGCGGCGAGGGGCGTCGCCGCGCGGTAGCCGCCGGCCCAGGGGAAGCGCTTCGCGGCGGTCGCGAAGAAGAGGCGGTCGGTCCCGAAATGCAGAAAGAGCTCGCCGAGATCGCTGTTGGTGCCGAAGGCCCCCTTCGCGCTCGTCGCGAGGACGTCAAAGGCGTCGGGCTCGTTGACCCACCGCCGCGCATCGACGGGGGTCCGTGTGGCGGCCGCCGCCCAGACGCCGACGAGGGCGCCGCCGGGGCGCGCTGCGAGGGTGCCGTCGAGCCAGTCGAAGAAGAGCGTGCTGCCGGTGCCGACCCCTGCTTGGGCCGGCGGGAGGGGGGCTGCGAACTCGCTCCGGTCGGCCACAATAACGGCGTCGTTCGGGTGGGCCTGGGCGCGGGCGATGGCGCCGGCGGCGAGGGGGGCGGCGCAGGGGACGGTGAGCGAAACGAGGCTTGTGATGAGGCCGTCCCGGCTTCCGACGTCTTGGGCGGGGGCGACCCGCCAGGAGATGCCGCCGGCGACCGCCGCGGTGACGTTGGCCGTGAGCACACAGCCGCCGACCGATGCGTCGGCGAGACCGACGCTGGTCACCCGATCAAAGCGGGAGGTCGCGTCGCGGGCGATCGGGAGTGCGCTCGCCGTTTCCTCACCCACGGTGTTCGTCAGCACGACGGTAAACCCGCGAGTACCAAGCGGCGCGAGCGGCGGCGGCAGTCCGAGGGTATGGACGAGCGTGCCGTAGGCCTCTTCCGCGGCGACGAGTGCCTGAAGACGGCGCCCTTCGGGGACGTTGCTCCCGGCGGCAACGGCGACGCAAACCGGTTCCCGGGAGGAACAGGCGCCCCGTTGGGCCCCGTCGACGGCCGGTTCCTCGAAGAAATCGACACGCTCCCCGGCGAGGGCGTGGCTGGCGCGATCTCGGGGGACGACGGGCTTTTCGTCGTCTTCTTGAGCACTTGCTGGCGCGACCGCCCCTGCGAGCACCGCCAGACAGGCGACCCCCACCGGGAAGAAGCGACCGGTCCCGATGGTCGGCATTTGACAGGTTTTGCCCGTTCTACGTATCGTCGCGCAAGCCTACGCACACGTAGAGCCGATTTTCTTCGTGCGCGAACCCGAGTTCGGACGCGCCCCGAGAACGTGCTCCTCCCCTCTTTGCCGGGAAAACGATGCCCTTCGACCCCACCCACGCCGTCGCCTTCGACCTCCCGAAAGGGGCGGTCACCGATCGTACTGACGCGCGTCTCGTGCTTCTCCCTGCCGACGCGCTCGCCGAGCTCCTCGACGGCCTCCAGGCCCCCGCCGCCCGTAAGCTCGGTGCGGCCCTCGGCGCGTCGCTGGGCGGGCGTCTCGCGAAAGCCCTCGGCGGCAAAGAGGCGGTCGCTGCGGCGCCGCTCCCCGTCGTCGTCGAGCAATTGGCCGGCGAATTCGCCCTCGCCGGCCTCGGCGTCGCCAGCCTTGAGCGCTGGGGCAAGGCGCTCACGCTCGTCCTCGAAGGGGGCGCGATCGTCCACGAGGTCTTCCTCACCGGCGTCGTCGGCGGCGCCTTCGAAGCGGCCAACGGCGGAGCGATCTTCCCGGTCGTCGCCGGCAAAGAGCCGGGCCGCGTCCGTATCCTCCTCCTCGGCGAGCGCGGGGCCCTCCGCGCCCGCGCGCTCCTCGGCGAGGGGAAGAGCTTCGCCGATGTCGTCCTCCGCCTGACCGAAGGGGCCACCGCCTGATGAGCACCGTCGAACAGCTCGAAACGCTCCTTGCCCGCGTCCGCAGCCGCGCCGCCGAGCCGCGCGTCGCCGCGGAAGCCGCCCCTGTCGCCGCGCCCGTTGCCGCGGCAGCCCCCGTGGCAGCGCCGGTCACCGGTCTCGGCCCGGAAGCCTTCTCGGCGACCGTCGCCGCCCCGTCGGTTTCGTTCCCCATCGCCGTTCCCGTGCCCGTGCCGGTCGCGGAACCGGTCGCTGCCGAGCCGGCGACGATCCCGCCGCCGAGCGCCGACGAAGGCGACGCCGAAGTCGAGATGACGGAAAGCGTCGATGTCGAAGTCGAAGTCACCGAAAGCATTGAGGTCGACGAACCGTCCGCCCCGACGCTCCAGGTAGACACCGCGTCTTCGACGTCGATCGACGTGGAAGTGACGCCGCCGCCGGCCTCGGTTGCGGTCGCCGCCGCCCCGGTCGCTGCAACGCCCGCCGACTCCGCCGACGCGCCCCACGTCGAGAGCCCCGCCGCCGACCGCCTGGCCGACGATGGAGCCCCCGCCGCGGTCGCCGCTGCCCCCGTTGCCGCGGTTGAGCCGATTGCTGCGCCGGTCGACGAAGAGCCGCCGCCGGCAAGCGCCGCCCGTCGTGCCAGCGTCGCGCCGCCCGCCTCCGGGAAGCTCCCCGCGGCCGACACCATCCCGCCGGCCGCCGACGAAGAGCCGGTCGCCGCAGCCTCGGTTGCCGCGGGCCCGGTTGCCGCGGCCCCGGTTGCCGCCGCCCCGGTTGCCG
Organism: Sorangium cellulosum; assembly: GCA_020720045.1. GTDB lineage: Bacteria > Myxococcota_A > Polyangia > Polyangiales > Polyangiaceae > JAAFHJ01. The sequence goes on from DYPH01000054.1 coordinate 6,901, forward strand.
CGGGCCCGGTCGCAGCAGCCTCGGTTGCCGCGGGCCCCGTGGCCGCTGCAGCGCCCCTCGAGCCGGTCGCCATCCGCGCCCCGCTCGCGGCAAGCGCCGCGGTCGCCACCACCACCGGCGCCGTCGCTGCGACCGCCGCCGACACTTTTGGCGACATCCTCGCGGCCTCCCTAGGCCTGTAAACGGCTCCACCGCCTCCAAAAAGCGCCCTCGGGAAACCGGGGGCGTTTTTCGTTTGTCGGTGCGCTCAGCGGCTCCCAGCGTCGCCCCGAGGAGCTCGCAACCGGGCTCTGGAGGGCTCCACCCCCGCTTCCCCCATGCAAGCTGCACCTCGCCGCTGGGCGCTTCCACGCGCCAGGCAGGCCCCTTCACAGGCCGCTTCCTGGTGCGCGGCGGAGCGCCCTTCCTCGGAAGAATACGGCCCCTTGCGAGGGGATCTGCGACCGACAAAGGATCGATTTCGTGCCCGCAAAGGCGGTGCCTCTTGGCAGAATTCAGCTATCCTGCGCAGCGCCGAAAACGGCGAAAATGTGCCGCAAAAGAGTGGGAGAAGAGCGATGCTGGAAGACAAGAATCCGAACTGGCTTCTGCCGATGCTTGCCGCGATTCGAACGAGGCCAGGTTCCTACCTGGGCGCGGAGGAGATCCGCGACCTGATGCGACTTACCTTCGGCTACAAGTGGGCTCGCGGCGACCTGGGGCTCTGTCAGGAGTCGGCAAGCGACAAAGAATGGCTTGATCAATTCGGCGAGTGGCTCAACCGCCGCGCTGCGGTTCCCGCACACAACACTCCGTGGTGGATGTACCAAATCTATTCGCTCGACCCGAGTGACAAGAATATCCACACCTTCTTTAAGTTTTTCGAAGAGTTCCTGCAGACGAAAGGCCAGTCCCTAGATGCGATCGAGGGTTGGATTCCGCATGCGATCCGAAGGTTGTTTCCTTCCGATTGGCCACGGGAAGAAACCACAAAAACGGACGTCCCAGAAGACAAGAATCCGAACTGGTTGCTGCCGATGCTTGCCGCGATTCGGACGAAGCCAGGTATCTACATCGGTGCAGAAACCATTCACGCGCTAGATCTGTTTACGTTCGGCTACGAGGAGGCTCGTGACGACCTGGGTATCTGTGGGATGTCGGCGAGCGACAAGGAATGGCTGGCGAAGTTTGGCGAGTGGCTCGCTCTTCGCGCTGCAGAACCGGAACTCGGCAGTCGCGAGTGGAGCCATCAAATCTATTGGCTCGACCCGAGTGACAAGAACATCCACACCTTCTTCAAACTCTTTGAAGAGTTTTTGCAGACGAAAGGGCAATCCCTCGACGCCGTCGAGCGTTGGGTACCGACGTTTTCTTCGGATTGAGCGGTCGTCGCCGCAGTGCCAGCGTCGCGAGGGACGGCGGGCCCCCTGGGACGGGGCCCGAAAGCACCATTCCCCTGGGCGCTCGGTGCCCGCGGCATGTGCTCGGATGGGACTTCGGTCTACGGGCCTTTCGACTCCACCATCATTGCCGAATGTCAGGCCGCAGGAGGCGCAGCAAGCTGCCTCACGATGCGATTTCCTCTCCGGTATTCGCTGATTCTCCCGATCGACAAGGCGCCCGGCTTGGGCGGCATCGAAGGGAAAGAGGCCACCGCGGGGCTCACGCTCGCGGCGATTCCGAAGGAGCTGTGGCGACGGCGCAAAGATCTTTAACAATTACAAAAATCCCGCCGACTACTCGCGCATCACGCGAAAAGCACGTGCCGATGCACCGAGTGCGAAGGGGCGTTCCGCCGTCTTTGCTTCGGAAGCGATGCGCGCCTACGTCGACCCGACCTTTCCGATTCGCGAGAGCACCGACGGCATCAACGCCGATGGAACCCGCGCCGGAAGCGGCTTTCGCGACGCCCTCGAAGAGCGCGGATGGACGATGGTCTCCGTCGCCGATTGCCAAGCGGGCGACTTCGCGTTTTCCCAAGACATCGACGAAGCCGGCAAGACGAAGACCGACCCGAAGCTCACGTCCGTCGAAGATGCAGCGCGCGGCGATGCCCACGCCGGCTGCGTCTTCTTCGTGACCGACAACGCCGGGGCCGGCGCCCTCTCTGCGATTGATAATCAGAGTTCCGGGTACACGCGCGTTCCTGGAAAATCGGGGCGTACGCCGGCCGCCTATTGCCTGCGGTCGCCGTCGGCAAAACAGGGGTGTGCTGCCGATCCTGCCGAGAAAAACGCGTTCTTCTGCAACGCGAAAGACGACGGATATTACTGCGATCCCGACGTTCCGACGCAGGCCCTCGAGTGTTACCTGCACTCTCGGCGGTACGCGCTCCAGTGCCCCACCAAAGATGCCGCCGGAAAGCCGCTCTATTGCCAATCAAAGGGGGGAAAGGCGGTCCGGAGTTCCGAAAACATGCTCGCCTGCGGTACGAACAAAGGCGGCGCTCCGTGGTCGGTGAAAGTCACCGGTTACAGCAACACCAGCGGGAAGGCGATTGAGGGGGGGGCCCACGGCTCCTGCGGCCCCTACGGCAAGGACGGCAAGGGCGTGAAGCTCACGAGCATGGCCGACTACAAAGCCGGCCGCGGGGGCGGTTGCGTGAGCATCGCCGCCGACTTGGGGGCGACCGCGCCCGACGGGACGCCCTTGCAATGTGGGACGCGCCTCACCATCGACGAGTTCCCCGGCATCCCGTTCTGTGTGCAGGACACCGGCTGCAAATTCGCAAATACCTACAGCAAAACCAAGTACCCGAGCCTCTCCGACTACTGCGCCGACGAAAACGGGAACGTCCGTCACCCCGGTATCGGCCGCGGTCGGATGGACGTCTGCTGGGGAAACGACGCATCGCTGACGGATCCGGCGGTCAACCGAAAGGTATCGGTCCGCGTCGTGAAGTGAGAGAAGCGACGACCGCCGCCACCGAGGGGGCATGGCCGCGTTCGTACCTGCCGAATGGGCCCATTTGTTCCGACAATATGTCTGAATTTCCGCACGCGCTCTCCCGAAGCGGACCTGCTACCTGCCTCCGGTCACGAGCATTCTTTGGGCTCTCGCAAAGACTTCAAACGTACTTCGCGCCGGTGGCCGGGAGGCGCGGGCTGCACCGCCCGTGGCGACAAAGAGTGCCATGAATAAGATGATAATATCAATTTATTCAAAGTTTTGGCATCGTTAAAATGGTTCGTGCGGTAGCGCGTTGTCCTCCTGGAAAAGTGCAATCTTCGCCGTTGGGGCGAGGGGGTCCAAAAGGGCCAATTGAGACTATTTCGGGACGCCCAGTGGCGGGGAGTAGGCGCAAGCTCTGCCGCCATGAACCGGTACCACTTCGCACTCTTTCTCCTCGCAGGGCTCTCCGCCTGCACCAAGAAGCAGGAGGATGCCCCTAAGCCCGCATCCTCGGCGCCGACGGGCATCGCGCCTGTCGACGACCTCGCCGCATTTCTTGCGAACGACGACGCCCTTCTGTTTTAGTGGGGTGACCTGGTGCCGGGATGACCGGAGGCGGCCACCCGCTGGCCTCGATCTGGCCAGCCCGCTAGGCACGAAGTGTCCGTTTCGTCGCCAGCCCCCCAAAATGTTCTTTCCCCGCCGGTCGATCCAAGGTTCTCCCCGGCGACGTGTCGCTCGTTTGGGCGAAATGCAGGTGGCACACACCGTTCTTGCTTCACGGACGGCAGCTTTCGTATACTCCCGGGCCGCGTCGGGTCGCACTGCGGCATCGCGCTTTTCGCCCCCGTTCGCCTGGAAGACTGGAAGACCTCAACGCTGACGCATTGTCGCGGCGAGGCAACAAAGAAGGATCGGCCCGTCCATGAAGATCGCGTGCCAGTCGTGCCCCGCCAAATACACCATCGCCGATGACAAGGTCGTCGGGAAGATCGTCAAAATTCGCTGCAAAAAGTGCAACGCGACGATCGTCGTGAATGGCAACGAAGCCGGCGCTGCCGCCGACGAAGGGGCAACCGCCCTCTACCAAGGGTCGCAAGACGACGTTTGGACGGTCAACGTTGCCGAAGGTGATCAGCGGACGATGTCGACCGCCGAGGTCGTCGACGCCCACCGTGCCGGTGTCGTTAACGACGAGACCTACCTCTGGAAAGATGGCATGGACGACTGGCTCCCGATTCGGGAGGTCGATGTCTTTACGGGGTCGCTCGCTGCGAGCGAAATTGGCGGCGGCGACTTCGGCGGCCTCGCCGATCTCGGCTACGACGAGCCCAACGACGAGCGCACACTCGCGGCCCCCGCCGGGGTGATTAACGCTGCGATCGCCGCCATGGGGAACGTCCCGAGCCCGCTCGGCTCCTCGGCCCCGGCCCCTGCCGCCGGTACCCCTGCAGCCGCACGTCGTGCCGGTGGGCGTGGCGCCGGTGGTGACCTCTTCGGTTCGGCCGCTTCGGCGGGGGCCGAGGACGGTGTTCTCACCTCGGCGGGTGCCTCAAAAGACCCGCTCGCCGATGCAGCGTCCTCCAGCGCCGCCGATGACAAGCTCACTGGCCAACGCAATGAAAACAGCGTGTTGTTCTCGCTCGGATCGCTCACCGGGGGCAACTCCCCGAAGCCGGCCGAGAACAAGACGACCGCCGAAGGGGACGCCTCGGGCCTGATCGACATTCGCGCCCTTGCCGCGAGCATGGGGACCGACTCGTCGAAGTCGAGCAACAAGGTCGACGACATCATGAACCTCGGCGGCGGCGGCGCCTTCGGGGCGGCGATGGCGGCCCCCGTGTTGACGGCGCCCCCCCTCGAAGCAAATCCGCTCCTCGCCGCACCGGCGCTGGCCGAGCCGGCCGCGCAAAAGGGGGGCGGGAAGGGGCTGATGTTCGGTTTGTTGGGCCTCGGCGTCGCCATTGTGGCGGCGGCGGCGATCGTCGTCCTCAAGAAGGACCCGACCCCGACGGTACCGACGGCCGTTGCGACCGGCACCGCCGCTCCGACGACCGGCGCAGGTTCCTCAAGCGGTGGCTCCTCGGGCGCCGTCGCCACGAACGACAACACCAGTGGCGCTATCGACCCGACCAAGGGGCCAGCCCCCGTCAACGGCTCTTCCGGCGCGGCCGGCTCCTCCGGCAAAGTGAACGGCTCCTCGGGCGCCGCGGCGACCGGCTCTTCGGGCAGCGCGGCAGCAAGCTCGGGCGGCGCGGCGACGGCGACGACGGCCGCCACGACCGCCGCACCGGCCCCCACCAAACCGCTCAGCCTCGAAGAGCAGATGCGCCAGAGCGCAAGCGGCGGCACCGGAAGCAGCGGCGGCTCAAGCAGCGGCGGCGCCGGCGCAGGCCCCTTCGATCGCGGCGCGGCGGCAGCGGCCCTCGGCGCTATCGCCGGGAGCGTAGGCTCCTGCAAGAAGGCCGACGGGCCGACCGGCGCTGGCCACGTCACCGTCACCTTCGCACCGAACGGCTCCGTCAAATCGGCCGTGGCCGACTCGGCCCCCTACCAGGGGACGCCGGTCGGCGGCTGCGTCGCCGGCAAGTTCCGCGGCGCGCACATCCCCCCGTTCTCCGGTGGCGATCAGGCGGTCGGCAAGAGCTTCTCGATCAACTGATCGGCCGCTCGAGACGCCGGTCTCCACGAATCTTCCGCCCTTTCGAGGCCGGGAGGTTTCGTTTTTGCCGGTCAGGCGAGCCGGGAGACGCCGTGGGCGAGGCCGAGGCGCCGCCTTTGGGATGCGTTTTTGTGCGACCGCCTCCAGCCGTAAGAGCTTGAAAAGGCAGGCGTCTAGGTTCGGAAACACGACCGAAAGCGTCCCCTCATCCACCGCATAGAGCGCGATTTCGCCGGTCTCCCGGTTCAGGAAGTACAGGTCGCCAAAGCCATCGCTCGCGATCCCGACGTAGCTCGGATCTTCCACACCGTAGAGCCCCTCGGCGACCGGATCGAAGCGGTAACTCTCGAAATTGCAGGCGGTCCCCAGGTAGGGGAGCTTGTTGGCCCCGAGGAGTGCGTCGAGGACCGGATCGACCGGTTTTGCGTGCGCCGTGACGACTACCGGCTTCGCCTGGGGGAAGAAGAGTTCAAGATCTTTCGCGAATTCGCCGCGCTCGCGATAGCCGACGATCGCGGTTTCGTCGGCCCCCCAGTTCTTGAGGGGGCCCGGCGCGGGCAAGATCGACGTGCCATCTTTGGCCCAGAGTTCACACGTCTTGAGTTTTCCTTTGGAAAACGTCGCCGTGACGCGGTGGGGCCACGGCTTCGGGACCTTGAAAACCTTCGCGTCGAGGAGGATCGACCCCAGCGAAAAGAGCGGACCCGACACCGGGCTCACGCGCCACTCGGCGGTCGCGAGCTGGCCTTCGGCGAAGGTCAGTCGCAGGTCGTCGGGGAACGTCAGCCCGACGCGGAAGCCGATTTCATCAAGGATCCCATCGGTATAACGGGCGACAAAGGTGCTCTTCGAGCCCTCGGGGAGGCCAAGCGTCCGCGCCAACGCGACGCGTGCGGCGAACTGTTCCGGGGCGTCGACGACGAGGTTCCAGCGGACTTCTCCATGGAATTTCCCGTCTTTGCGGGCGGCATCGAGGAGAAGCGTCCCCGACGGATGACTCCACAGGCGCTCCCGGGCGTCGCCGGCGGTGCCGTCCCGCCAGAGGGCGGTCGCTTCGTCCAAGGTTGCGGTTTCCGAGACATTTTCGGGGCGCGCGGATGACATCGAGCGCGACCTTATCCGAGCCTCGCGGGCTCTCGCTATCGCCGATTGGGCAAACGCAGCGCCTTTCGGTAGCCTCCCACCGATGCGGTCCTCCCCCCTTGTGCGCCGGCTCTTCGCGACGATCGCGCCGCTGTTCCTTGCCGCCCCCGCGTTCGCCCAGAGCGCAGGCACGGTCACCGACACCGCGTCGCCGAGCGCCTACGTCGGCGGGGATGCCTGGGCGAGCCTCCGCACCGCCTGTGGGACTGCCGACGCCCGCATCGACCGTGCCGCCCGGGCCCTTGCCGCCTCCCATGCGCGCGGCGAGGCGACCGATGGGCGCGCCGTCACCAATGCGCTCCGCGACGCCGGCGATCCCCACGTCTGGCCGCGGAGCGCGGTCCTCGCCAGCAAAGACCTCGATCTCGCCACGGCGAAAGAGAAGCTTCTTCCGTATTTTCAGGGCCTTGCGAAGTCGGGAGGCGCAGGTGCCGTGCGCCGCTGTGGCCTCGGCGAGGCGCGTGCCGACGACGGGACGACCCACCTCGCCGTGATCGTCGTCGACGCCCCCGCCGAGCTCGTCGCGCTCCCCCGCCAAGGGCGGACCGGCCAGTGGCTCACCGTCGAGGCGACCTTCCCGGAAGGGGCGACGGCGACCGACGGGAAGGTCGTCATCGTCGGCCCCGACGGAAAGCCGCGCACCGTCCCGACGAGCACCACCGAAAAAGGCATCAAAGCGCGCTTTGCTCTCGATCGGCCGGGCGCCTTCACCGTGCAGGTGCTCGCGACGAGCGAGGAAGGGCCGCGCCCCGTGCTGGAAGCGCCCGTATTTGCAGATGTAACGCCGACGAACGCCTCCTCGCTCCCGCCCGCGCTCGCCCCCGGCGAAGATGCGCCGCTCCCGCCCGGCACCGACGCCCCCCACGCCCTCGCCACCATGGCAAACGCCGCCCGCGGCCAAACGGTCGGCACCGAAAAGGCCGCCCCGCTCCGCTGGGATCCGGCCCTCGCAACCCTCGCCGCGAGCCACGCGGCCGCCATGCGCGCGAAGGGGGTCCTCGCCCACGACGTCGGCAACGGCGACCCGGCCGCCCGCCTTCGCGCCGCAAATGTTGGATTTCGTTATGCCGGCGAGAACGTCGTCCGCCTCGGCCCCGGCGACGGCGAAAACCGCGTCGGCCTCGCCCACCGGCGCCTCTGGGAGAGCCCGTCCCACCGCGGCAACGTCCTCAACGCCCAGTACACGCGGATCGGCACCGCGATCCTCGTCGAGAGCGACGGCACCCTCTGGGGCGTCGAACTCTTCGCCTCCGATCCTTGAAGCTCCCGAGCTCCACGCAGAAAAAAGCCCCCAAGACCCAATAGCGGTCCGAGGGGCTTTCTTCCGTGCCGAGCGCGTCGATCAGTCGACGGTCTCTTCCTTCAAGATCTTGAATTCACAGCGTCGATTCTTCGCGCGGCCGGCGTCGGTCGCGTTCGTGTCGATGGGGCGCTCAAGGCCGTAGCCATGCGCTTCCAGGCGGTCGGCGGCGATGCCGTGGGTGGTGAACCACTTCATGACGCTGTCGGCGCGGGCCTGCGAGAGCGTCTTGTTGTGCTCGGCGCTCCCCTTGTTGTCGGTGTGCCCTTCGACGGCGAGCCGCTTGATGCCCGGGTTCGCCTTCAGGACGGCACCCAGCTCTTCGAGGATCGGGAAGCTGTCGGCGAGGATGACCGCCGAGTTGTTGGCAAAGTGAATTTGCTGGAAGATCCGGAGCTGGTCCCCTTCACGGGTGATGAATTCCGGGCAGCCATTTTTGGCCGGATCCGGGCTCTTCTTCCCCGGCTCGCGGGGGCAGGCGTCTTCCGCGTCGGCGATGCCGTCGTTGTCGACGTCGTCCTCCGGGCAGCCGTCGGTGTCGTCGATGCCGTCTTTGTCTTCGGGGACGTCCGGGCACTTGTCCTTCACGTCGGGGATGCCGTCGCCGTCGCGGTCGTTCGTCGGGCAGCCGTCGTCGACGCTCGGCGGCTTTCCGTCCTCGGGGATGAGGGGGCAAGCGTCCAAATAGTCGGGAATTCCGTCATGATCGGTGTCGACCTCCCCCTCTTTTTTCCACTGCGCCTTCCGCTTCATGCGCGGGTCGGGGGCGTTCGCGAAGCTCTCTTCGAGGGGGATGTAGGTGCCGGCGAGCACGAGCATACGGAAGTCGGGGGAGCCGTAGCCAGCGGTGAGACGCGTGCCGGCGCTCGCGCCGAGCCAGTAGGCGTCGCCCGGGCCGAACTTCATGCGACCTTCGGCGTGCCACTCCAACGGTGTGTTGTTCTTCGTGAAAAATGTCTTGCCGGCGACCGGGTCGTCGGCGCCCGAGAGGCCGGTCTGCCCCATCAGCGAGAGGCCAAGGCGGTAGCGGCCATCGGCGAGCGGGAGGAAACCGGCGACCGAGTAGCGGAACTCGTCGGAGATCCCGAGCCCGTTCCCTTTTCCGGCCGTCGTCGCATCGTTGATGCTGTTCCGCGGGCGGAAGTGGACGCCGGCATTCCCGGCGAGGATGATCGGGCCGACCTTCGTTTCGCCGAGCAGAAGCGCCATCGCCCCGGCGCCGCGATCGCCGCCCATGTTGGTGCTGCCGGTCGGCGCGAAGAAGCTCCCCTGGATGCCGAAGGCGCTCTGGCGATCCTTCGAGCGGACGACGACCATGCGGGCGTCGAGGCGGAGATCGCCAGCGGCGGCCCCCTGGATGCCGACCGGCGTTCCGCCTTTGGGGTTGAACTGGCCGCGGCCGTAATCGGGGTTGGAGCCGGCGTTGTAGCTGACGGGGAATCCGACGCCGACGGAGAACCGGTCAAAAAGCTGGAAACCGGCGTTCCCGTAGAGCGTGAACTGGGCGGTGACGACGTTCGCCTTGGTGAGTGCCTTCGTGTCGGTGGTGATGTTCGACGTGCGCAGCGGCGCGTACGAGAACCCGAGCCCAAGCTGGCCAAAAAGGGTGGCACGCGGCTGCACGACCGGGCGCGCGACGGTCACGCCGTCGTCGGGGGCCCCCCAAAGTTCGAGGCGATCGAGGTGGAAAGTACGCGACTGCGCGCTCGCAACGGCCGGCAGCGCGGTCGCGGCGGCGGCAGCAACGGTCGCGAGGGCAAGCGAGCGGGACGAACGGGCCGATTTCCTAGGGGTGCGCATGCGCGCGCGGTTTTACCCTGAATCGCGCGGCGATGGACGGAGATCCACGTCCGAAAAATCGGCAAACGATCGATCTCCCTACGCTTGACGCCCTCGTCGAAGCATGCGACGGTGCGCGCCCCAAGTGACGGGACGACGTTGCCTCGCGGCACGACCTCCCTTCCGCCGGCTTACGGGGTTCCGTTCGCGACGAACGGCTCCGCGAAGACGGCTCGAAGGTCCGTCCGACACCACCGTCGGTCCGTGGGACGGACCCTGAGACGCAAAGGATTTCCACGCCATGAAGCGCACTTACCAGCCCCACAACACTCGCCGCCTCCGCACCCACGGCTTCTTCGCCCGTATGGCGACGCCGGGTGGTCGCAAGGTGATCAACAATCGCCGTCGCAAGGGGCGCGCCCGCCTCACGGTCAGCACCTACAAGAAGTGAGCTTCTGGGGCGTGAAAACGCTCCGTTGCGCATCGGAAGCGGCTCGGCTGTGTAGCGTAAAAGCTACCGGTTCGGGCCGTTTTCCATTGGTTCCGAGTTCTCCTTGCCCGTCCCCCCGATGAACCGCCCCCGATTCCTCTACCCGAAGGCGTCGCGCATCCTGCGCCGTGGCGATTTCGTCCGCCTCCAGAAAGTCGGCGAGCGGGGCGTGCGCACCCCTCATTTTGTGCTCGTCGTCGCCGCGACGCCGCGCCCTTCCGCCACTGCCCGGCTCGGGGTCGTCGTCACGAAAAAGGTCGGCTCGGCGCCGGTCCGAAACCGGATCAAGCGCCTCTGCCGCGAGGCCTTTCGGCTCGGAATTCCCGGGGAACATCCAGAGGATCGCCCGAACGCCTGGTTCCCGGAACCGGTCGAGTTCTTGGTGATCGCCCGCGCTGGCGCCGAGCGCCTCTCTTGCAGCGACGTCCGCAACGAATGGCGGTCGGTGCGCGGGATCCTCGCAAAAAACGTCGCCCGCGCCCTTGCACAACCGCCCGGCGAGCCAAGGTAACCGCCTGACCGAACGTGCTTGCCAAACCGCCGCCGAAGTTCCCCCTCTTTTCCGCGCGAGGAATCCTTCTCCTCTTCGTGCGCGGCTACCAGGTGAGTTTCTCCGGGCTCTACGGGGCGGTCTGTCGCTTCGAGCCCTCCTGCTCCGCCTACGCGGTCGCCTGCCTCGAGAACCACGGCGCCCTCCGGGGGAGCTTGCTTTCCCTGGTGCGCATTTGTAAGTGCCACCCGTTTCATCCGGGCGGCTACGACCCGCCCCCTCCGGCTGCGGCCCCTTCGACTGCCCTCGCGACCGCCCCCTCTTCAGACGGGCCGCCGCCCCCCGCGTCGCCCTGCGCCGCCCCCTCCAAGACGCTTCAAGAGACGCATGGATCGTAACGCTCTTCTCCGCATTTCGCTGATTGTCCTCGCCGGCCTCCTCTTCTGGAAGTTCGGAAGCAAGGGGTGCGGTGGCGAGCAAAAATCGACGGCCGCGGCGCTCGTCCAGTACACCAACGCCAAGGACTTCGAACCCGATCGCGTGGAAAACGCCGACGCGAAGCCGGTGGAAGGGGAGTTCTGCGTCCTCGAGGGGCCCCGCTACCGCGCTGAGTTCTCCGGCCGCGGCGCCGCCCTCGTCCACTATGCGGTGACCGACGGCCATTACGCCAATGGTCCCGAGGGGATGGAACTCGGCACGACCCCCGATCACGAGCGCTTCCGCTCCCTCCGCACCCTCTTCCGCGGCCCCGGCGCCGACACCCAGTTTGAGGTCGATCGCTTCAACTGGAAGAAGGTGCAGAATGCACCGGCTGGCACCTGCAGCTACAGCTACGCCGACGACCGCGTCGCCGTCACCAAGACCTTCAAGCCGACCGAGCGCCCCTACGAGATCGCCGTCGAGACGACGATCAAGAACCTCGCCGCCGAGAAGCGCGGCCACCAGTTCCAGATCGGCGCCTACGCGTTCCGCTACAACGACGAAATCAAGGGGAAGCTCGGTCGTGTCTCGCCCAACGTGACCGACCTCTCCTGCGCCAAGGGGGACGAAATCACCCACAAGGCGAAGGACGACTTCAAAGACGGTCCGTTCACCGTTGCCGGCGCTGACCGCTATATGGCCGTATCTACGGCATTTTTTGCGCAGGCGATCGTCCCCCAGAGCGGCACCGCCGACTGCGTGCTCAGTACGTCCAAGTTCCCCGGCCCCGAAGGGAAGGACGACGAAGACCGCGCGAGCGCCGTCTACGAAGGGCGCCTCGTCTACCCGACGAAGGAGCTCGCCCCCCAGGAGTCGGCGACCTATGGGCAGACCGTCTATTACGGCCCCAAGGACCGCGTCCTCCTGCCGCTCGCCATCGCCGGCAAGGGGCAGCTCGGCGGCCTCATCACGTACAGCTCCTTCCTCGGGCTCCCGCTCGCGCCGGTCGCGAAGATCCTCGTCGGTGGACTGACCTTCTTCTACGGAAAGGTCGGCAACTGGGGGATCGCGATCATGCTCCTCACGATCGCCCTCAAGCTCTGCCTGCTCCCGCTCGCGCTTCCTGGCATCAAGAACAGCATCAAGCTCCGTAAGATTAAGCCGGAACTCGACGAACTGAAGAAGAAGTATCCGGACGACATGCAGGCGCGCCAGCTTGCGACGATGGAGCTTCACAAGAAGCACGGCGTCTCAATGGTTACCGGCTGTTTGCCGCAGCTCGCGACGATGCCGATCTGGGTCGCGATGTACTCAACGATCCAGACCGCCGTGGAATTCTACCACGTGAAGTTCCTCTGGTTCGGCGACCTTTCTTTGCCCGACCGCTTCTACATTCTGCCGCTCTTGCTTGGCGGGTTCATGCTCCTTCAGACGAAGGTCGTCCCCCAGCAGGCCGAGATGGATCCGACCCAGCAGAAGATGATGACGTTCATGATGCCGGTCGTCTTCACCGTCATGATGCTCTTCCTCCCGGCGGCGCTCGGCGTGTACATGCTGACGAACAGCGTCCTCAATATCCTCCAGACGCTCGGCGTCGAGGCCTATGCCCGCCGCGCGGTTGCCGCCGCCCAGAGCGGGGAAATTGTGGTTAAGTCGGTCTGAGTGCCGAGCACCTGCTCGCCCGACCGGAACCGCCCTAGGCGGTGAGGAAACGGCGAGCACGTATTCCGGCGCAGCAGTTGAAAGTCCTCGTGGCGCATCGCCGCAGGCACGGAAAGGGAATGTCGTGAACGAAGCGAATCGAGAGAATTCCGGCGAAGGCATCCAGGCCGAGCGCGCACTGAAGTTTGTACAGACGCTGCTCGCCCACATGGACCTCGACGCGGACGCAACGATCTCGCCGGACGCTGGCGAGGACGAAGACGACCGCGAAGTCCGGATCGAGATCGAGGGGGTCGATGCCGGGCGCGTGATCGGCAAGCGCGGCGTCGTTCTTGAAGCGATTCAGTACCTTACGACGCGCGTTGCCCACCGTCCCGGCGAGGACCGCCTCCCGATCTGCGTCGACGCAGAAGGCTACCGGGCCCGCCACGAAGAGCAGCTTGCCGCCATGGCGGCAAAGCTCGCCGAGCGCGTCGCTGCCGAGGGGAAGATCGTCACCTTCGATCCGATGAACCCGCGCGATCGCCGCGTCGTTCACATGGCCGTCCGCGACATCGTCGGCGTCCGCACCGAGTCGAACGGCAACGGCCACGACCGTCGCGTCCAGATCATCCCCGACCGCACCAAGACCGCGGCGACCATCGCCGCTGCCCCCCGCGAAGAGCGCAGCCGCGATGAGCGGAGCCGCGATGAGCGCCCCGCCCGCACCGAGCGCCAGGATCGCCCCCGCGACGACCGCCCGGCCCGCGCCGCCGCCCCCGCTGCTGCTCCGGCCCCGGCTCGCGCACCGAAGCCGTCCGCCAAACCGGCAAAGGTCGAAGCCGCCCCGGTCGCCGAGGCGCCCGTCGCCGAAGCACCGAAGGCCGCCAAGCCCCGCGTCGCCAAGGAAGCGAAGGAGCCGAAGGCGGCTGCCCCGGCCCCGGCGCCTGTCGAAGCGGCAAAGGCCCCGGCAAAGCCGAAAGCGGCCCCGAAGGCGAAGGCCCCTGTTGCCGAAGCGCCCGTTGCCGAAGCGCCCGCAGAAGCGGCTCCGAAGGCGCGACGCGCGCCCAAGAAGGCCGACTGAGTTTCGCTCATCTCCCTGTAAAAAAGGCCACTTCGCTCGGCGAGGTGGCCTTTTTCTTTGGGTGAAGTGCGCCAGAACTACCGCGCCGGGAAGAGGGCGCAGACGTCGGTGGGGAGGGGGAAGTCGCGGATCGCGCACCCGGCGAAGCGGGCCGGCGGGGCGATCTGCGCCTCGATGGGGGTCGCTCCGTCGCTCTCGGAGTGGTTCGCAGGCCGCGAGGTGCTCGTCGTCGGGCGACTGGCCGGAAAGCGTAAAATCGCGCTTTTGTTGCTGTCGTAGAGATAGACGTTTCCGTCACGGTCGACATCGGGGCGCTCATCGTGCCCCTCGTAGAGCTTCTTCATCGGCTCGCCGCGCAGGTACAGGGCGCCGACGCCGTCCCGGTAGCGGACGAAGATCGCCTGCCCGGCGAGCAGCAGCTTCGCGTCGACCGGCTCGCTTGTCCGCCCAAAGACCGCCGAGAGGCCACGGCTATCGAGGAGGCGGGCGCCGGTCGGCGTTGCGACGAGGGCGAAGGGGGAGTTTCCGAGCGGAGACTCGGCGCGAAGGGCAAAGAGCGCGGTCACTCCGCCCTCCGGTAGCGCCGCATGCGCGAGCGCTTCGGGGGCGAGCCCCGCCTCGGTGAGTGCAACGATTCGAACTTCACCGCCCGCAACTTCGGCAACCGCCGGGTTTGCTGTTAGCAAAAACGAAGGTGTGGCCGTGCTCTCGGCGCCCGTCGGCCGCGTCCAGACGCGAACCGGTACCGGTGAACTCGCCCCATAGAGGGCGACCTGCTCGCTGTCGCGGACGACCAGCCGATCGACGCCCGCCTCGACGGTCACTGAGCCCCGAATGTTCGCCGGCGCCTGCGAATTTGTTCTCCGATCTGCACGGTCATCTCCGCCCGGCGAAGCGCCAGGGGGCGGCATCGGAAGCCAAGGGCTCGTCGTCCCCGACGGGGCCCGAAGCGCGATCGATCCGCCGAGCGAAAGAAAGGCAATCCCTCGCTCCGGGGTCGTCAGCGGCGCTTCCGGCTCTTGGAGGTAGACGGCGAAAGGGGCCGGAGCCGACCCGGTGGTGAGGGTCCCGACGGCAAAATCGTCGGCTCCGCGCAGCGCGCGCCCACGCGTGTAGCTTGCACGGACTTCGAGGGTCGCCGCGTCGACAACGCGGACCGCTCGCCATTGGGGCGCATCGACGACGAGGAATTTTCCCGCGAGGAAGGCGCGCGCGCCGACACCGAACGACGCGCCACCGAAGCGGGCACGCCCGGCGGCGTCGATTCGGAACGTACCGTAAGAACTAAGAAAAAAGTCACCACCGTCCCCACGGCCGACGAACGTGAGGTGGCCGGGGGCCTGGGAGGCGCCGATGTCGCTCGCGCGGACGATCATGCACGCGCCGCCCGGGCAGAGACGCTCCCGTTCGAACTCGGTGACCGCCCCAGCGCCGCCATTCCAGGCATGTGCCGCCGCGCTGACGAGGTCGCCGTCTTCGGGGGCCGGCATGCGCAGCCCGCTGTCGACGAGGTCGACGGCAACCGGCGTCGCGGCGGGGGCCGGTTGTCGCTCCCCTCCGCGCGAATCGTTGCAGCCGCCACAGCCGCCGGAGAAGGCCGCTCCGAGCAGCACGCCGGCGAAAGCGGCCCGTGGACGCACCAACTTCACGTGGAACCTCTCATTCTCCGAGAAATTCCGGCTTACGCTTTTCCGCAAATGCAGCAAGCGCTTCGCGACGATCGCGGCTTACGAGCGTACGATCGTAGGCCATTTTCTCGACGAGGAGCCCCTGAGTCAAATCCAGATTCCCCGCAGCATCAATGGCGGCAAGTGCCGCCGCCTGGGCGATGGGGGCTCCGGCGGCGATCGGCGCGACGAGGGCGAGCGCTGCATCGACGACCGAGGTGCCGGCTGGCGCGATCCGGTGAACGAGCCCGATGGCAAGCGCCTCCTCGGCGCCGACGCGGCGACCGGTCAAAATCAGTTCTTTTGCGCGACCTTCGCCGATGATTCGCGGGAGGCGTTGGGTGCCGCCTGCGCCCGGGATGATGCCGAGGGTCGTCTCTGGAAGGGCGAGTTCCGCGTGGGCAGCGACGACGCGCAGATCGCAGCAGAGGGCCAGCTCCAGACCGCCGCCGAGGGCGTGCCCATTGATCGCGGCGCAGACCGGCTTCGGCGATTGATCGAGGGGGGCGAACTCACTCCGGTAAAGATCGAGGAGCGCGCGAACGTCGTTCTCGCTCATCCCCTGGCGCTCTTTGAGATCGGCCCCGGCGCAGAAGACCTTCTCGCCAGCGCCGGTAAGAATGATCGCTTTGATCGAGCGATTGTCGGCCGCCTCCCGGGCGAGGGAGCCGATGGCGCGGATCGCCGCCCGCGAGAGGCTGTTCATCCGCTCGGGGCGGCTGATCGTCCAAATGGCGACCGTCCCGACCTGGGAGACCTGAATGGGAAAGTCCTCAGAGACGCTCATGACTTCTTCTTCCCTGCCGGCTTCGCCTTCACAGCGCCCTTCGGCGCCGCGGCCTCCGCGCGAGTGGCTACGTTCGTGCTCGCCGTTTCCTTACCGCCTTTGGCGGTTCCGGGCGGACGAGCAACTGATTTTACGGGCTTTTCAACGACCGGCGGGAACCGCTTTTCGAGTTCCAACAGGCGCGCCTCGAGCTGCTTCGTCCGGAGGCGGAGCTCATCGACCTCCTCCTTGGCGCCGGCGTCGTCCTTCTTGGCCGGGGCCGCTGCGTCGAGGTCGCGGAGCGCTTCCCGGATCCGACGCCGCACCCGCGGATCGAGATCGCGTTCCCGACGGCTCACCAGCGCGCCGCGCGCCTTGCCGTCGCCGAGATCGACGAGGGCGCGGACGACGTCGATTCGCAGGTGGGGATCGCTATCGTCGAGGAGTTCCTCAAGGAGTTCGCGCGTCTTTTTTCCTGCAAATTTCGGCAATGCGAGGATCGCAGCGCGTCGGACGCGCGTCGGTACGCCGTAGCGGGTCGACGCTTCGAGGTGGGGCGTCGCGCGGTCGTCGGCAAGGGCGGCGAGGCCGTCGATGGCTGCCGCGGCGATGACGTCGGCCCAGGAGTGCTTGCGGCGCGCGTCAAGAAGCGCCTCAAAGGCAACCGGCTGCTTCGTGCGACCGAGGGCGCGGGCTGCCGCCGCCTCGACGAGGTAGCTCCCATCGGTGCGCGCGATCGGGAGGAGCGCCTGCGCGGCGGTCGCCGTCCGGAAATTGCCGAGGCCGGCGACGATGGCGCGGCGGACTTTTGCCGCGTGCGTGGCCTCTTTGTGGAGCGGCTTCGTGAGGAGTTCGCGAAGAATTTCCTCCGCATAGGGGCTCTTGCTCCGCGCGAGGGCGTCGGCCGCTTCGACGCGGACGCCGAAGAACTCCTTCGCGTCGCGGAGGCGTGCGGCGAGGGCGTCGAGGATGGGCCGATCGTCCTTGCCGGCGACCGCCTGAACGGCGAGCCAACGCTCCCGGGCGGTCGCGCCGTGGGCCATCTGGTGCTCGAGCCAATCGCCGGGCGCCTTCGTATGGATCGTGCCGAGCACCTGGAAATTCGGGTCGACGACGACGAATTTCGGGCGGCTGTCGACGGCGAAACGGAAGACATCCGTACGGGCGTCGAGCACGATGCTCGCCTCGCTGGCGCTGCCGGTGCCGGTGCCGGCGCCAGAAACGATGCGGAAGGGGAGCTTCGTATGGAAGACCCCGGGGACACCGTCGGCGATCGCCTGCGTCTGCCGTACCTTTGCGACCACGACGCCGGGGCCTTCGCCGGCCCGGGTCGCGCCGGGGGCCGGTTCCCAGCTCAAATCGACGTCGAGTTCGACGTGGCCGGGCGTATGGACCCCCTCCTCAAATAGCCTTCCAAGACCCCGGCCGCTCACACTCTCAAGGGCGTGCTGGAGATCGCGCGTCTCTACGCTCCCATTTGCGTGGGACTTCAAATAGAGATGAAGCCCATCGAAGAAGGCTTTTTCGCCGATCTCTTCGCGGAGCGTGTGGAGGAAAAGTCCTCCTTTTTCATAGAGATGTCGGTCGAAAAGGTCGAGCGGCGCGTCGTAGTCGCGGCACACGATTGCGCGGCGGTAACGGCCCCGCGCTTCGCCGACGTAAGCATCAAGGTCGCTGCGAAGGCCGTATTGATAGGCATCAAGGCCTTCCGTATGGCGCCGCCAGAGGTGCTCCGAGTAGGTCGCGAAGCCCTCATTGAGCCATCCTTCGCTCCAGCTCCGGCAGGTGACGAAATCGCCGAACCATTGGTGGGCGAGCTCGTGGACGATCAGGTCCTCGGAGGTGATGTCGACGCGCGCCCGCTCGTCGAGCAGGGTGTGCTCATAGAGGGTCGTCGCCGTCGTGTTTTCCATGCCGCCGAAGATGAAATCGGAGACGACGACCTGCGCGTAGCTCCCCCACGGGAAGGGGGTGCCGAGGAGCGTTTCGAAGAGGGCGACCATCTCGCCGGTGCGCCGAAAGGTGTATTCGGCATCCATCTCGCGCCCCTTCGGCACGAGATAGTGGAGCGGCAGCTTCCCCTGTTTCGCTTCGAGGCGCGCGAACTCACCGATGACGAGCGTCACCAGGTAGCTCGGGTGCGGGGCATCCAATTTCCAATGGAATTTGGGGAGTTCCTTTGTGCCGGCCCGCTGAATCAATGCGCCATTCGACAGCGCATAAACATCATTCCCACCATTCTTGACGGTGACCGAGACTTCGGTCGCCATCTTTTCAAAGGGGGCATCGACGCAGGGGAAGCAGTGGCGCGCGTCCTCCTCTTGGAACTGGGTCCAGACCTGCTTCGGGCGGCTCGGGACCTCGGGATCCGGGCGGAGGAAATACATGCCGCGGCGCGGGTGGGCCGCATAGCGGACGACGACGGTCGGCGTGGAACCTGTCCCAACGACGATGAAAAGCTGCTTGCCGTCGTAGCGGTGGGGGGCGTTCTTTCCGTCGACCGTCACCACGAGCGCGCCGCCGTCTTCGCCGGTGAAGGCGACGGCATCGAGGGCGATTTCGGTCGCCGCCCCGGAGATGCGCTCCAGGCTCAGCGTCGCGCTCCCGGCGAGGCTCCCGGCGTCGAGGTCGACGGTCCAGTCGAGACGGGTGCGGAGTACACGGAACGGGCGGTCGCGCTCAAAGTGGCGGGCGGTGCCGGGTAGCGCGAAGGGGCGGGCGCCGGCGCCCATCGAAGTGGCCTGGCAGCCGCGGCAACGCGCAGTGTGACGATGAACGAAGGACATGACGGAAACGCCTAAATCAAAAGGGGAAAACAAAGAAGCCCCCTCGCGGCGGGTGCGGCGAGAGGGCTCTGGGGCGCTGGCAGAATCAGCGTCCGAGGGCTTCGGAGCGGTTCACGATGCGCGGAGTGAGGAAGATCACAAGTTCGTTCCGCGTGTCGCTTGCGCGCCGACGCTGGAAGAGGATGCCGATGATCGGGATATCGCCGAAGAAGGGGACCTGATCCAAGTTTCGCCCGGTATTTCGGGTGTAAATACCACCGATTACCGCCGTGTGACCGTCCTGCACGAGCAGGTCGGTCTCCGCTTCGCGCTTGAGAATGGTTGGGTCACCACGGGCCGACGTCTGGTTGAAGTCGGGCTCGTCGCGGTTGATCTTCACGTGCATCGCGACGCTGGCGTCGGCGGTCACGTGGGGCTTCACGATCAGCTGGAGCTTCGCTTCCTGGAAGGTCGTTTGAACGCCCTGCGCGCTGATCTGGGAGAACGGAATGAGCGTCCCCTGGCTGATGCGGGCATCGCGATTGTCGAGCGTCAGGATCCGCGGGCTCGAAACGATGCGGAGCATGCCGGAAGACTCGGCGGCCGAGAGGCGGACGAACACATTGATCGTGTTGTCGATGCTCCCCAGGTTGAAGCCGATCGCGCCACCGGACCCGGTACCGACCGCCGCAGGAAGGTTCACCGCGAAGTTCGGGTTTGCCAGGGAGGGGGAGCCGTTGATGACGCCCCTGGTCGGCGTATTTGTGTCGAAGTTACCGCCGGTTACGCCGACGTTCGACGGGAACGAAATGCCGGTCGGGTTGCCGGTCGCCGACGAGAAGGTGGTGTCACCGCCCCACTGGATACCGATGTCGCGAAGGTACTTGCTCGTCGCTTCAACGATGCGCGCTTCAATGAGGACTTGCGGCGTCTGCGTGTCGAGACTGCGAACGAGTTCTTCGATGAAGTTCAGGTTCGTCGCGATGTCGCGGGCGATGAGAACATTCGTGCGCTCATCGACGGCGATCGAGCCACGCGGCGAAAGAAGATCCTTGGCGCGCGCCTGGAGTTCGTCGGCGGTCGCGTAGCTCACCGGAATGAGGCGCGTTTCCAGGGGCGTCAGTTCGTATTCTTGCTTGGCGGCGGCGAGGCGAAGCTCACGCTCTTTCTGGAGCGCGGCGAGCGGCGCGACGCGGATCAGGTTCCCCTGGCGCACCATGCCGAGCCCCTTCGCCTGAAGAACGACGTCGAGCGCCTGGTCCCAGGGGACGTTCTTCATGCGGATCGTCACGCTGCCGGCGACGTCGTCGGCGGTGACGATGTTGACCTTGCCAACGTCGGCGAGGAGGCGGAGAATATTGTGGATATCCGCGTCCTTGAGGTCGAGGTCGATGCGGCGACCCGAATACCGGCCGGCGCCGGCGACCTGGCCTGCGACGGCCGTCGCGAAGCCGGCCTGCTGGTCCCCGGAGGTCTCCATGACGACGCCCTGGGCGCGCACGTCGGCGATCGATTGGGTCGGCGCGGGGGAGTCGTCGAGGGTCTTCTCGCGGGCGACGGTGATCGAGGTCCCGCCGCGAACGGTGGCATTCCCCTTCGACTGCTCCTGCACCTGGACGCTCGGCGCGTCGAAGCTCCAGACCAGCGAATTCCCCTCCACCCGAACGACGCCAGTCGCGCCGGAGAGCTTCTCCAGTTCGATGTAGGCGAAGCCGTGGGGGGCGTCTGCGGAGCTCGTTACGCTGCGGACCGCCCCCTTCGAGGCGCTGGTGTCGAGGCGGCGCGCGAGCGGGGCCGGCAACGCCGTCCCTTTCAACTCCAAGCGGACGTGCCCCTGGGCGGTGACACCGAAGCCGTAGGCGGGGACGTCGCCCCCTTCAATCGCAACAATCACGCGGTCTTTCGACCCGTGGCGCTCGAAGCGGACGTCGGAAATGGCGACCGTCGTCGGTGCCACCGTATCGGCCCCTCCGGCAGCGGCGCCAAGCGTCGGCACCGTGGGGAGGCGAGACTCGGCGACCGTCTTTTCCGCCGCCGTCAGCTCGACGAAGAGCTTCGTCCCGTCCGGGCGGAGGCGGTAGCGCACCGGCGCCCGCGTGTGGATCGTGACGCGCGTAAACCCGCCCGCCGCCTCGCCAAAAGCCTGCGTCCGCACACCTGCGACGAGGCCCCCTTCGGCCAGCGGCGCGAGCGCCTCAGAGACGTCCGTCCCGTGCAAATCGAGGAGCAACGTCCGCCCTTCGCCGTCGATGCGAAGCGCGTAGTTCGGTGCCTCCGAGCCCTCAATGCGCAAGGTGGCGTGGGTCTTTGCATCCTGCACGGTGTCCAGCGAGACCGCGCGGACGTGGTTTCGCGAGGCGGGGGCCTCCGCGAAAGCGACGCCAGAACTGGAGAGGAGCGTCGCGGTCGACGTCGCGGCGGCGACGAGGAGCGGGAGGGCGCCGCGAAAAATGTGTGATCGTGTACGCATGGGAATAGGCCTCGCCGGAGCCGAAGAGGACTCCTGGAGTGTTGGCTCACCCGTCAATGGCGCGAGCGCGCCTTCAAGATTGAGCCCGGAACGAACCGGCCGACGATAAACACGCGGGCGAAAGAAGATCCAAATTTCTGCGCTTGAGGCGGCAAAAAATGCGGTTGGCGAGAACTCCGCGCCGTCTCCCGCTTCGCGGACGGACGCGTTGTTGCCGAGGGGCGCGTCGCAGCCCATCAGCAATTTCGCGGGTCGATGTCAGTCTTGGTCGATCTTCTCTGCCGCCCCCTCCGGATGGAGCGGGATGATGCGGGTGGCTGGCGTCGCCCCCGGCTGTGCGGGATCTTCACGCACGAGAACGAGGTCGCCGGGGCGGACACGGTCGACGCGCCAATTGACCTGGTAATCGGCGCCATTCGCGCCACCGACGTGGACGACCTCCGGGCGACCGAGGAAGTCCCCCTTCTTGAGGACCCAACCCTTCCCGGCCGGGTCGAGGACCATCGCTCGCGGGTAGTCGCCGCCGGTGATGATCGCCACGAGCTTCAATTCATCGATCGCATGTTGTCCAAGGAGGACTTTTCGCTGCGACTCGACCGGCCGCTTTGCCGCTTCCAGGATCCCGGCCACGAAGGACCGGAACGGATCCCGATTGCGCTCGCTCTCCACGAAATCGGCCTCTTGGTACTCCACTTTGGCAACCTGGGAGGGGGGGAGCGCGGCGGTAGCGGAAGGCGCGGCGCGCACGGAAGGGGCCGGCGCGGCGGTCGAGTCGACGGTAGGAACCGCCTTGTCGCCGCCGCAAGCGATGGCGAGCGCAACGAGGGGGGCGGAGAGGAAAAAGCGTTTCATTTCTTTTCTCCCGCCGTCGGGGCCGGCGTCGGTGCGGTAGCGCCTGCCGTCGGCGCTGCCCCCGGTGCTGCCGCTGCCGGCTTCGGCGGCTCTTTCTTCACCAGCCGGAAGGTCGTCGCGAGGCATTTGGCTTTGAGAATCACTTCGTCGCCGGTCAGCTTCGGGTCCGACAGCTCGATGTTCTCGATATTGATGATTCGGTCGACGCGCCCGATCTCATAGACGAACTTTGCCACCTGGAGGAACTTGCCGCTGAACTCCAGCTTCATCGGCACCTTGGCGAAGAAGTTCTGCTTTTGCTCTTCCATCGGCTGCCAGGCGTTCAAGTTGACGCCGGCGACGTTGGAAACCTGCTGAATCGCAGACAGAAAGCTCGCTGCTTCCGTGGTCTCCGGAAGGATCTTGTTGAACTCACGCTGCCGTTGCTGGCGCATGGAAAGATCGTCACGGTCGGCGAAGTAGGTCGTCTGCGCTTGCCGGAGCTTGTTCCGCTCGGACTCAAGTTCGTCGGTTCGTGCCCGCTCCTTTGTGATGTTCGCGGCGAGGTCGCTGTAGAAGATCAGATAGTAAATTCCGAACACTGCGGCAGCGAAGAAGGCTCCGACGCCGATTTTGCCGGCGAGCGGAAGCTTCGCGAGGGCCGATTCTTTGGCGGCGGCCATGTCAGTACCTCGCCTTTGCGCTGAGCTGGAACTTCACCAGTTCCAGTTTCGTTTCCGGATCGAGCGCCTTCTGAGCGGGAAGGAGCTGGACGTCATTGAAGTAATCGGAAAGAGACATTCGGCGTAGAAACTCGGACACGTCTTCGCCGTCGCGGGCAAAGCCGGTGATCTTTACGACGCGGTCGGCCTCGCTGTAGTTCGAGAGCCAGAGTCGCTTCGTGTCCCAATTGGCGTTGAAGACGGCGAGCGGGTTGTCGCGGCGAAGCTGCTCCAACTTGTCGCGCTCAATCGTCGGACCGCGCCCTGGCGAGAGAATCCGCGTTAGCTCAAGCATCGCGTTCGTCGGTCCAGTACGTGCAGACTGCAGCTTCATGATCGCATCTTCGCGATCCCGGAGCTCCTTCAAATCGGCCTTGATCTTCTCGTGGTCGGAGATCTGCTTCTTGATCTGCTCGCTGTCTGCCTCAATCGCCTGATTCTTGTTCTTCAGATCGACAAGGTCCTTGTTCTTCACGCGGTAGGCGATGAAGAGCGCGACGAGTTCCACAACAAGGAACGCGGCGACGAGGAGCACCCACGATTGCCCTTCGGCGGCGGCGCTGCGCTTCTGCGCCTCCCGTTTTCCGGGGAGTAGATTGACGCGAATCATGACGACCGCTTCTCCTTGTCACGACGGAGGCCGAGGCCGGCGGCGACGGCGAACTGCCCCGCACGCGACCGAAGCGCCTCCTCGTTGACGAACTTTCCATCGACCCCGATGTTCGTGAAAGGGTCGAAGAGACTCACAGGGACTTTCGCCCGGCGCTCAATCGCCTTTGCGAGCGGCGCCAGGTAGGCACTTCCGCCGCAGACATGCACCCGGGAGATTTCGGCTTCCGAGCTCGTCGCGAGGTAAAAGTCGAGTGACCGCTGGATATCGCCGGCGAGTCCTTCGCAGGCATTCGCAATGACCTGGTGGACTTCCTGGGGTACGATTTCCGAGGCTCCACCACCACACTTGTAGGCTTCGGCCTGATCGTAGGGGACGGAAAACTGCTTTTGAATCTGCTCGGTGATCGCATTTCCGGCGTTTGTGACTTCACGGGTGAAGGCACTGATTCCGCCAGAAATGATATTGATCGACGTCACAGCTGCACCCACATTGATCAAGGCAATCACCTGATCCTGGGGGAGCCCGTTCTGCAGTTCGAAGATGTTCTGAACGGCGAAGGCATTCACATCGACCACTTGGGGTCGGAGCTTTGCCTCTTTCATCAGCGAGACGAAGTCGTTGACTTCATCCTTCTTCGCCGCAACGAGAAGGACGTCCATCTGACCGGTTTCCGGGCGCTTCTTGAGCACCTCGTAGTCGATCGACATGACTTTGATGTCGTAAGAAATCTGCTGCTCCGCTTCCCACCCGATCTGCTCATCGAGCTCCTGGGGGGTCATCAGCGGAACAGTGATTTTACGGACGATAACCGGCTGCCCATACAGGCCTACGGCGACGTCTTTCATCGTGATCTTGTTGTCGTGGAAGATCCGCTCGAGCGCTTCAATGACGGCACCCGCGTTCATGACGTGACCATCGACGATGGTCTGGGGCGGCAGAGGCGCATAGCCGGCACGGATGACCGTGAGCTTTTTGCGCGCTTCTTTGAGCTGTACGACCTTGACGGCGTTCGAACCGATGTCGACGCCGACGAGGTTTTTCCCTTCGGCCATGAAACCCTCGCGGAGCACCGGAGCGAAAATCCGGCAGATAGCCCCAGCCTCAACGGCCGATTTGAAGCGGCGCTGCGGCGGGGGGACAACCGGCGTCCGCCTCGAAGGGAGGGGGCGCGGGCCGTAGACGAAGTGTGGCACTCTGCCATCGCTCCGGGCAAAAAAGGTGCCTTTGCGCAGAAGGGGACGCGCTTTGTTCGCGGGCGCACCGCAAGCGGTCGCCGAAAGGGCAATCGTTGAACGACGTTAGGTTACAGTGTAGGTGCACGTGTGTGGCCCCGACGGAGCCCCGCAGCGACGCCTGCGAGCCGGCAAGCGACGGCGCGACGAAAAAAAATCGCCCAGCCGGCACGTTTCCGAGAGTATGCCGCCCCGCTATGACGCAGGAACGTTGGACGGTCCCGGAAAACCTCGGTGGCGAGCGCCTCGACAAGGCGATTGCGGCCCTTTGTGAGGGGGCCTCCCGTTCCCGGGTGAAAAAAGCGGTCGAGGCAGGCGCCGTGCGCATCAATGGCCGTCGGGCCCCGAAAGGGGCGACCGTCGCCCCCGGCGATGAAATCACCGTCGCCGACTTCCCCCTCGTGATCGACGGCGATCCGGCCGTCCCCGAGCCCGACCAGCCCCTCGACGTCCGCTACGAGACGAAGGACGTGCTCATCGTCGAAAAGCCGGCCAAGATGCCCTGTCATCCGCTCAATCCCGGCGAAACTGGTACGCTCGCAAACGTGCTTGTTGGGAAATATCCCGAGCTTGCCGGCATCGGCTACAACGCCCGGGAGCCGGGGCTCGTCCACCGAATTGATGGGGATACGAGCGGACTTGTCGTCGTCGCGCGCACCGCGGCTGCTTTTGAGACGCTCCGTACTGCGCTCAAAGAACATCAGCTGAAGAAGAAGTATCTTCTCATTTGTCCGTCGGAGAACCTCCCCGACAGTGGCACGATTGAGTTCCCCCTCGCAAACCACCCGAAGGACAAACGTCGCGTCTATGCGTGCATCCACCCGCGCGACGTCGCCCGGAACGACCCGCGCCCGGCGACGACCCACTTCAAGGTCCTTGAGCGGACCGCCGCGAAAAACGGCTTTGAGTGGGCCCTCGTTGAGGCGGAGGCCCCCTTCGCCCTCCGTCATCAGATTCGCGCCCATTTTGCCGCCCTCGGCCACCCGCTCGCCGGCGATGAGCTCTACGGGGGCGCCGCCGTCCCGGGCCTTGAGCGCCATGCCCTTCACGCGAGCTTCGTCGGCCACAATGCCGCCCCGGCGTTCGCCATCGCATCGCCGCTCCCGGCCGATCTCGCCGCGATCCTAAAGACCGACGAGGAGTGAATCGGGTGCGCTCCTGGCTCCTCTCTCGCGCGCCGGCCGTCGCGACCTTCGCCGTTCTCGGGATCGGCTTTTCGCTGACGGGGCGGTTCGCGCCCGGCGATGACGTCGCAGCCCTCGCCCAGCATTTGGGGCGGGCAGCAGCGCCCCTCGGCGGCGCCGTCGTCCACGGGGAAGACGTCCGCTGGGAGCCCTCGGGCGGGCCCGTGCAGGATGCACTGATGGGGCGGTTCGTCCTCTTCCTCGGCGCGCCGAAGGAAGGGGAGCCGCGAGATGTGTATCGTGCACGAGTTCGTACGTCGCCAGAAGGTCACGTACTTACAGTGGTTTCTGCGCACAATCTGACGCAGACCGCCCTCGGCGATGACCACGCCCTCGTCGTGAACGGAGCCCGTGCCGCCTTCGCCACTCGCGCGCTCGGCGCCGAGCAGAGCGTCACCGTCCTCGCGCTGGACGGCGAAGGGGCACAAAACGTTACCGAAAAGCGCCT
Organism: Sorangium cellulosum; assembly: GCA_020720045.1. Classification (GTDB taxonomy): domain Bacteria; phylum Myxococcota_A; class Polyangia; order Polyangiales; family Polyangiaceae; genus JAAFHJ01. Next base: position 33,479 of record DYPH01000054.1, read on the forward strand.
CGATCGCCTGATGGCGTCGTTCACGAATCGCCAGCAAACCGGCAGCGCCGAGGGGATCGCCCGCTGGGATGGCTCCTTCGAAGAGGCGCCCGATGCTGTCGGTCTCACCTTGGAAACAAATGCGCTTGTGGTGAACCTCAAACGAGGAACCGCGACGCAGACCTTGCAGGTACCGCTCCAGCCGGGGACCGCCGAAGGGGCGGTCGCTTCGATCGCCGGGCTGCCCGTAGAGCCCAAAAAGCACCTGCCGAAGCTCCTTGCCCACTGGGCCGTCGACACCGTCCGGGCCGTTCCGTGGATTGGACCGGCGCCAATCGCCTGGTTGGAGGAGAAGGTCTTCGCATTGAAGGATGCCTTTAAGCGTCGCGCCTATCAGGCGACCGGCGAAGAGGCGGTCGTCAAGCAGGAGGTCGTCGCGCTCCTCGACGGCGCCGCCGCCGCGAAGGACGACGGGAGCTGGCCCCCGAAGGACCTGCCCTCGCTCTGGAAGACCCAAGAGGCCGGCGAAGGGAAGTGGGTCGAGCCGAAGCAGAGCGTGTGGCTGGCGAAATTCCCAGTGCCTGCGGGGATTTCCGAGGCGGCCCCGTCGACGTTCTACACGACCTTCGTCCGCCCCGATGAGGAGCGCTCCTACGCGAAGGTGCTCCTCGTGGCGATGGACACCCGCCAGATCGACCTCAACATGGAGGCCGGCAGCGAAGACCCGAAGCCGCTCACCGGCCCCCCCGGCAAGGGGCGCCTCCCGCGGGAGCCTGAGGTCTATACCCGCGTCGTTGCTGCCTTTAATGGCGGTTTCAAGACCGAGCACGGCAACTACGGGATGATGGTCGACAAGCGCGTCCTCCTCCCGCCGCAGCCGGGCGCGGCGACGGTCGTCCTATTGAACTCGGGGCGTTTCGGCCTCGGTTCTTGGGGGGATACGACGAAGGTATCGGGATTGATCGATATCCCGGATGGCGACATCCGGAGCTTCCGCCAGAACCTCGATCCCCTCGTCGATCAAGGGGTCGTCAACCCGAGCGGCCGCGCCCTCTGGGGCTTCACGCTTCCGGGGACCGGCATGCAGACGGAGCGCTCGGGGATCTGCGTCACCGAAGGCGGGCACTTCCTCTACGCCTGGGGGGACGACGTCTCGGCGATCACCCTCGGCAAGGCGATGAAGCTTGCAGGATGCACCTACGGGATGCACCTTGATATGAACCCCCATCATACGGGGCTTCTCTTCACGAACATTCAGGATATCTCCAAAAAGGCCTACAAGGCGGAGCTGCTCTCCAATCAAATGGAGATCGGCACCGATCGCTACATCCAGTACGCGCCGAAGGACTTCTTCTACGTCATGCTCCGGCGCCCAGAGCCGCCGGTTTTGACCACAGGGGGCGCTGCATGGGCCCCGGCGACGGGCGTTCAACCGGCGCCGACCTGGTTCCCCGCCCTCTGGGAGACGCAGACGAAGAGTGGCCTGAAGCTCCTCGCCTGGGAGGCCGGTCGAGGCACATTCCGCCTGCGTGCAGGCACCGCCGAGCCGGGGAAGCAAGCGCCGGAAATTGCCGAATTGACCGCAGAAGACGCCGCCAAGGTCCTTCTTGCGGCACCCCTCGGAAGCGCCGAGGGGAGTCGAGTCACGCCGCTCGTTGTCGACGGCAAGCGGCTCTTTTCCGGCGTCGTTCCGGCGGGGCACGCGCTCCTTGTGGTCGCCGCCGACGGCACTGTCTCTCTCGACGCCAAGGCGGCCCTCGACGGTCTCCCGGCGGGGGCGTCGGCCATCGACGTGCCGCTTCTCATCGACGACGGCAAGCCGCTCGCCCCGGCGGAAACGGCGACGGCGGCGCTCGGGCTCTGTGCGGGGCGGATGGTCCTCGCCCATGGTGATCGGGCGCGCCCGGCCAGCGAATTTGCCGAGGCGCTCGTCGCAGCAGGCTGCGAGAAGGCGGCCCTTCTTCGCCGCGGCCGCGACGCTGGCGCACCGATCGAGCGTGGCGCCGTGAAGGCCAAGCATCCCGAGAGCACGCTCTTCGTGATCGCGGCGCCGATGAAGCCGCGTGCCTTCACCTTCCGGCCGGAAAAGCCGGTCGAATACAAGAAGAAGAAATAAAGAAAACCCGCGGCTCTCGCGGGTTTTCTTTTGCGATTCTTCGGAGAATCAGTCGTTTTTTCCGGCAGGGCTAGGTTTCGTAGCCGGCTCGCCTTTGGGTTCCGGCTCGCCTTTGGGTTCCGGCTCGCCTTTGGGTTCCGGCTTCGCCTCGCCCTTGGGCTCCCCCTTCGGTTCCGCTTTCGCGTCGGTCGTTGCCGGCGCGTCGGGCGTGCCGACCGCTTCCGCGCCATGGACGTCGCTCGTCCCTTCGTCGGCGTCGTCGGGGCTCGCCCCCTGGTAATTCGGGGCCTCGCCGGGGCGCGAGTAGTCGACCCAGTAGGTCGATGCGTCGCGGGCGTCCATGTGGACGAAGGTGCTGTTCGGGTAGTAGCCGCAGCCGGTCTTCGGGAGCGTCTTGCAGAAATCGCGGACCGCTTCGTTCGGCACACCCACGACGCGGAAATCGACGGCGCGACCGTGATTGTGCCGCGAATCTTTCGTGTATTGGGTCTTCGCAAACGGCCGGAATCCCGAAATGACCTGGATCGGCTTGCTGCCAAAGTGATCGGAGACGATCCCCAATTGAGCGGCTAGGCGCGGCTCGATGTCGTGGGTCTGTCCGTTGGTGGACCGCATCATCCACGCGAATTTCTTCTTCGCGTCCCCCTTGAGGACGCCCGGCTTCGTCCCGGTCTTGATCGTGAAGTCTTCGGCAAATGCGACCCGGCGCACGTGGACCACGCCCGGCGTTTTTGGCCGCGACGCATAGCCTTTTGCCTTCTCCTTGGCTTCCCGCTCCGCCTTCTTCTTTTCCTTCGGCCCCAGCTTCCCGCCCTTTTCCGCTTTCGCCGTCTCCCCCTTTTTGGGGTCCTTCTTGGCGTCTTTCGCCTTCGCGGTCACGCCCGGGATCGTGAGCGTATCGCCCGGCTGGAGCTTCTTTGCGTCGGCCTTGGACAGGTGATTCGCGGTCAAAATCGCCGAAACACTCACGTGATAGCGATTCGCGATCGCCTGCAAGGTGTGCCCTTTGCCGATGACGTGTTGCACGTCCGCCGCCGCCAGCGACGGAAGCGCAAATGCCGCGAAGGCAGCAGCGGCGCAGGCAAACGAGCGGAGCGAGGTCGGAAAAAGTGCCATGGCGGACTTTCCCCTACACCATGCGCCGCCGGACGCCAGTCTAGGTAGCTGCTCGGAATTGCAATTTACACGGGATGTGATCAAAGCAATGTC
>DYPH01000055.1:0-4890 GCA_020720045.1 Sorangium cellulosum
GTAAATCGGGCCATTCACGAGCGGGGAGGGGGTGGCCCCGGCCAAATTTGCCTGGTCCGGGCCAGGGGGGATCGGGACATCGAAGGGCTAAAAAAGAGGGGCCTCTCCGCCCCTCGTTTCTACTCGCAGCCCGCAGTGATCTTCGCGCAGCGCTCGTCGCAGTCGAGGGCCCGCATCAAGCGAATAGCTTCTCCCCGCTTCAAAGGGGTATTCGTGGTCAAGAAAGGTCGGCTTTTCGGCGACAGCACGCGCGAGGTCGAACCCTCCAATATCGAGGATATCGGCGATCGGCACGTTGCCGTTCACGGCGGAGAGTACCTTCGCCACACCGTTGACGCGGTGTACTTTCTCCTCAAGCACCAGGCGCTCGTCGTTGGAGACAAGGTCGGTCTTGTTGAGCACAAGGACGTCGGCGAAACCGATCTGTTCCTTGCATTCTCGAGAACTCTCGAGATGCAACAGTGCGTGTTTTGCATCGACGAGCGTTACGATTCCGTCGAGGCGAAAGAGGGCTCCAATGTCATCATCGACGAAGAAGGTTTGCGCGACCGGCCCCGGGTCGGCGAGGCCGGTCGTCTCGACGAGGATGCGGTCAAAACGGTCACGGCGCTTAACGAGATTCCCAAGAATCCGAATCAAATCGCCACGCACGGTGCAACAGATGCACCCATTGTTCATCTCGAAGACCTCCTCTTCGGCGTTCACGACGAGCTCGTGATCGATGCCGATCTCGCCGAACTCATTCTCGATGACGGCGATGCGGAGACCGTGTTGTTCGGTAAGAATGCGGCTGAGAAGCGTCGTCTTTCCGGCCCCAAGAAAGCCGGTAAGGATCGTCACGGGAATTTTGGCGATGGACACAGGTCGGCTCCAGGAATGCGACGCGGCGGTCGCGAAAGTCGCTAAAGAAGGCGCTCCGCCAGGACGGCGAGGCCGAGGACGACGCTCAAGAAGGCGGCGCCAGGAGGGAGAAGGCGGGCGGGGCGAAACGAAGACGTTCGAAGGCGGGCGAGGACGAGGGTCAGGAGAACCATCCCGACGATCGTCCCGACGCCAAACAGAAGCAGGTATCCAAAGGCCCACAATCGCTGCGTATTTTGCGACTGGACGGCCCCTTCATCGATGGTCGTCACGGCGAGGAGCGCAACGGCTCCCGATCCGGCAAGCCCGTGGACGAGCCCGAGGGCGACGGCCCGGAGGTCGGTTCGCGGTGCCTCCGCGCCGGTCGGTTCTTCGCGCGGCCGCAGGCGCTCCCAGAGGAAACGCAGCCCCATCGCGACGAGCAGAACGGCGACGGCGTACTCGGTGAACGCCTCCCAGCGGGGCGACGGATGAATCCCGAGGAGGACAACAACGACGCCAGTTCCAAGCAGCGTTGCGGAATGGCCGAGCCCCCACGACGCGGCGATGCGTGCCGCCTGGGCGAGCGGTCGGCGATCGGCCCCGGTGAGGAGGCTCGTTACGGCAACCACATGGTCGGCGTCGGTGGCGTGGCGGAGGCCGAGACCGAGTCCCAGCACGAGCGCCGTCGGGCCGTTCATGGGGCGCCACTTCGACCGGCGCCCGGAGGCGCTACGCTCGCACGCCGGAGACGGAACTGCTCGGCGAGACCACCGGCGAGAAGCGTGATTACCCCAAGGTATTCAGCGTAGTGGACGCTCGGCGCCACGTGACCGAGGGCGACGAGTGCCGCCCCAACGGTGGCGAGAGCGACCGGCCACCAGAACCCGGTGCGGGCACTCCGCCAGGCGCTCACGCTCCAGGACACGAGCACCGCTGCGGCAAGCATCGTCAGGTGGACGCGCTCGCTCAGGCCGAGGCTCACGCCGGCAAGAGAGGCGACTTTCGCGTAGGTCGCCAAACAGGCCGGGCAGACGAGACACGCGAGCGCCGGGAGCCAGGCGGTCCAGCCGCGTGCGCCCTCAAGAACGGGCGGCGACGGAGCACGGCGATGCGCACAGTCGCAACTGTGCTTGTGGGCGTGAGCATGGTTGGAAGGGGCGCCGGCCATCGGATCCTCGATCTTTCAGACGAGGCCGAAGGTCGGACTCGCCGTAAGGGAAAGAAACACGCGCACCTGGCCGCTGCCCGCGATCGGTGGCGACCGATGGACGGCGGCGCGATCGGCGCCGATGGGGGCGCCGTCGTTCCCGACGAACAAAGCCCCTTTCATTGCCAAAACATCCCCCGGTTTCAAACGGACGACGAGACCGTCTTCCGCGCCGCCGGGGCGCCACTCGGTGCCCGGTCCGAGGTAGCTCGTCGCAAAGCGGAGATGCACGTAATCGGCGTGAAACTTCCGACACTTGTCGTCGCGAACCGCCTCAAAGACCACGCGGACGTAAGGCAAACTCGCGTGTTCAATGAGGACCGCCACGAGCGCACGTACGTCGCTCAGCAGCGCGTCGACGGCGGGCTTCGGGAGGGCGATCCCAGCAAAGAGATCGTCAGGAACCGGCGCGTTTGCGTGGAGGAAGCGGTCGACGCTCGCCGGCTCTGCCGTCACCCAAGCGGCAAGCGCGCGAGTCAGCGGCAGCGGGACCGTGCGTCGGACGCGGACCGCGCTCGCGGAAGGGTCCTTTAGGCGCGCGAGCGGGGCAAGGTCGCCGAGGACGCGGGGCCCGTCCGTTCGCGCGACCGGCGCTTCAGTGGCTGTGGCTGTGCCCGGCACAGAGGCCATCCGCGTTGAGGTGCCCCTGGGACTCCTGCAGGGCCTCCATGAAGGCCTTCAAGTCGGCAAAGGTGCCGCCGTTCGGGTCGTAGGAGAGCTCGGACGCGTTCGGCGCGCCGCCGCAGACGCGCGTCGGGATGCCTTTGCCATTGAGGCGGACAGGGGCGAACGGAACGCCGGCCAAGTCCTCAAGAAGCAACGGATTTTCGGCGGTCCCCTTCCCCTTCACGAGCGCCGCGTACGCGAGCGCATCGAAGGCAAGCGGCGCGTCTTCCTTGTTGGCGTTCCAAAACGGGTGGTCGCCGTGGACGGTCAGCTGAGCGACCGTGTCGCCGCTCTCCTTGAACTGAATGCCGCGCGGACTTCCGTCTTCCGCCTCACCGAGATCGGGGTTCTGGCAGTTTTCAAAGTGAGGAATGGCGGTAAACCCGAACTTAAAGTGAACGACCTTCGGCAGATCCTTCAAAGCAGCATCGTCGGCCGCCGGAGCGCAGGAAGAATCCCCCTTGAAGGTCGCCGTACCGACGTAGAGGATCGTATACTTCTTCGCCTTCATTTCGGCGACGTTCGCGTCGTTTGCGCCGACGGAAACCTTGGTTGCCGCGTCGGTGGGGACGGCAAACGAATAGCCGAGCGCGTACTTCTCCGTCGTTGAAAATGCTGAATTACCAGCTAAATTCAGGTTCGGAATGCGCCCGAGTTCCACCGTCCCCTCGCCGCTCTTCCCTTTGACCGGGCCGCCGGGCGTGAGATCGACGATCCAGGGACCGGCGAGCTTGGCGACGTCGGCCCCGTAGACCGATTGATCTTTCGGGTTCTTGTCCGGATCGCGGGAGAGGGTCACGTCGGCGATTCCCGCGTAGAAATGCTCAAACTTTACCGCCCATCCGTCCCCAAAAGACGGCTCGTCGGCGGCGCCGGGGAAATCGAAGCCTTCCTGGCCAAGAGCTTCGCCGCTCGCCGTAATGATCAGCGGGGCGCTCGTGGTGTTCGAAGCGCTGTCCGACGAGCAGGCGACGGAAGCGAGCGAGGCGAGGACGAGCGAGGAGGCGGCGAAAAGCGACGTGCGGATGCGGATCATGGGGACCTCAGAGAGTTTCTTCGAGGAAGGGGTCAGCGAAGGTAGCCGGCGCGAGGATCGCTTCGGCGTCGGTGACAAGGGCGCCATCGAGGGCGGAACGGAGCTTTGCTTCTTGGAGCGAAACGCCGATAAACACAAGCTCTTGCGCGTAGTCGGAGGGGTCGCCTTCGTCGGCGAACTCGGCGCTTGCCGTCGCGCCCGCCTGGGACCAAATCCCGATCTCCTCCGGTCGCGATGCGATCCGAAAGAAGCCCTTCGATCGGAGGATTCCCGGCCAAAAAGCATCGGATGCGAGCAGCGCGTCGAGCCGCTCGGGGTGAAAGAGTCGCTCGTTTCGGTAGACAAAACTGGTGACGCCGTAGGTCTCCGATTCCGGTTTGTGTGTGCCGCGAAGCTCGGCGAGCCACCCGGGGGCATCGGCCGCCTTTTCGAAATCGAAGAGACCTGTGTCGAAGAGCTCCCGAAGCGGCACCTTGCCGAAAGAAGCATCATGGATACGGGCATTTGCGTTGAGAAGGCGGAGCATCGCGTGGAGCCGCCCGCGCTCTTCTGCGGTCAGGAGGTCGACCTTCGAGAGCACCAAAACATCGGCAAATTCAATCTGCTCGACGAGGAGATCGGAGATCGTCCGTTCGTCGTCATCACCGAGGGCAATCTTTCGCGCACGCAGGTCTTCCGGGCTCGTCCAGTCGGCAAGGAAGTTCTTCCCGTCGACGACGGTCACCATGGTGTCGAGCTGAGCGACATCGTCAAGGGCAATGCCGTTTTCGTCGCGAAAGGTGAAGGTCTCGGCGACGGGCAACGGCTCCGAGATCCCGCTCGACTCAATCACGATTCCGTCGAAGCGCCCTGCCGCCGCTAGGCGACGCACTTCAACGAGGAGGTCCTCGCGGAGCGTGCAGCAGATGCAGCCATTTTGCATCTCCACGAGTTGGGCGTCGACGCGACTCACACCCTCGCCAGCGCTCTCCGCGCGCGCCACGAGCTTCCCGTCGATGTTGACCTCGCTCATGTCGTTGACGATGACCGCCAAGCGCCGCCCCTCACGGTTCGCGAGGAGTTTGTTGAGGAGCGTCGTCTTTCCGGCGCCGAGGAACCCAGAGAGGACGGTCACAGGAAGTCGCGCCGCAGCAGTCCT
>DYPH01000055.1:4990-36616 GCA_020720045.1 Sorangium cellulosum
GCGCGCCGTTTCCTCACCGCCTCCGCCGGTTCCGGGCGGACGCGCCGCAGCAGTCCTGCGCGCCGTTTCCTCACCGCCTCCGCCGGTTCCGGGCGGACGCGCCGCAGCAGTCGGTTCAGCCACGTTTGCTGTCATATACAATCCTATTGCGTTTGCAAAGCACGAGTCGTCAACCGACGGTCAGCCGCGGGAGATCTTCTTCTCGACGAAGATCACGTGCTTCCGAGCGATCGGATCGTACTTCTTAAACTCGAGCTTTTCCGTGGTCGTACGCTTGTTTTTGGTCGTCACGTAGGCGTACCCGGTGCCTGCAGTGGAAACGAGCTGGATGGTGTCGCGCATGCCGTCTCCTTAGCCGACCGCCCATCAGTTGCAATCAAATTGCATCTAACTCGCACAAGCCCGGTTTCTTCGGCAGGACGCCGGATCGGCCGGCCGTGTAAGCCTTTCGCCCCGCCGCTGTTAAAGCGGCCCCATGCGCACGCGCCCCGTTCTTCTGCCGATCGCCCTCGCCCTCGCAGCCTGCGGGGCGCCGAGTTCCATCGGGGCCAGCGCCGCCCACGCACTCGGGGTCGCCAACACCGCCCCAAGACGCTTCGCCGATGCCGTCGAAGCCGCCGATGCGTTCGCGGCCCAGGCACAAAACGATCCGCGTTTTTGGGAACTTGCAAAGTGGTACGCCGGTCGCGCCTACGCGCTGCCGCGCCCGACCGCCGACTGCTATGAGCACGACGAACAGCGCTACTCGTGCACCGGCGACCCCCTCCGGCCCGACGAACAGGCCGCCTTCGACCGGATGAAGGCGCTCCTCAAGCACCGTGTGCCATCGTCGGAAGCGGCCCCGCCGAAGACCTGGCGCTTCATGGGCCCCTCCGCCTGTGCGCCGCTTTTTCGAGCGTTTGAAGCGGTCGTGGCCGTCGCAAAGCCGGAGGCGGAACCCGACCGCGTTGTCGCGCTCGCCGCCTGTTCCCTCGAACTTTCCACGACGCCCAAGCTCGCGAGCACGTGCCCCAAGGTGCTGAACTACGAAATGTTTTGCTGCGAATCGCCGCCGGGCGGCCCCGCCTGCGACTGCGCCATGCCGCGGCCCCGCGCAGTCCTCGGGGCGGGCGCCTGCACCACGTGGGAGGAGAGCGGACGTCTCTCGTTGCGCGGCGTGCTGACGACGAGGAACGGCGCCAAGATACCGCTTTCCTACACATTTTCCAAGATGCACCCGCGAAAGCAGCTCCTCACGCCGGGCGCGCCGCAGGTACCCGGAGCCGCCGATCCGACCCTCGATATCCCGGTCGTGGCGACCGCTGAGCAGCTCGTTGTGGCGGCGCTGCCCCCCTACGAAGGGGCGCGACGCACGGTAATCTTTGCCGAAATGCGCGCCGCCGTCGTCGAAGCGGAGAAGCCGACCGGCGATCCCGGCGGTGACGGAGAACTCCTCGCCGCCTGCATCCCTTTCCTGCGCCAGCCGGCCCCCAACCAAGCGACTCCCCTCGGCGACGACGCGGCCGCCTATGCGCGCTGCGCCCCCTATCGTAGGGAAAACTAGACCGAATTCGGTTTAGCCGGCCATCGCCGCGCGATGCTTGGCGCACAAATTCCTATCCTTCGGCGCCGCGTAGCCCCTTTGAAGTCGGCAAATTTCATCGTCGTTCGCGTCACGGGCACGCCAGAGCGCTGAGATCGCGGCCGAGGCGCTGCGCGAGGCAAAATCCAACAGCGATTCCGAAGGGATGCACGCAGTTCTCGGTCGGGCCGCAGGCTTCGTCGTACACGCAGGTCGGCGGGCGCTGGAGAACTCCGCAGATCGAAATACAGTCGGCGCTCAAGCGATCGCAGGGCGACGCCGGCCGCGCCTCGGGACGTTCCGTCGGCCGGCAATGGCCCGGAATCGCGCGGTCGGCCTGATCGCAAAAGAGGTTGGCGACCCCCTCCGCCGCGGGGTGACACTCGCGCGGGCCGTTACAAATTGTCCCGTCGCGTGGAAGCTCGTTGCAGCCAAGCTGAGCAAGATCACCGATGAAGGTCTCGGACGCGAACGAACTCAGGACACCGCCCGGGTAGCGAGCGTCGACGACGGTGCCCCGGCAGCCGTTCGCACACGCCTGCCGATAGGCCGCCGCACGGCAACTAGCCGCTGTTGTGCCCGGTTTGCAGGGGGCGCGCCCCGAGGCGACGGCGATCGCGTCCCCGTCGCAAAAGACCGCGCCGGGGCAGCTCCGACAGCCATCGGCCGCCGCACCGCAGCTGTTTTCGTAGCGGTGCACGAGACAACCATGGCTGTCGGTGCCGCACGAATGGACGATGGGACAGGCATCGCTCGAGGTCGCTACCGGTCGCGTCGAGCAGGTGCCATCCGTCGAGTAACCACCGGGAAAGTATCGATTTCCAGAATCGGCGAAGGCTACGCAGCACCCGTCCTCCCCAGGAACCTCGTAGCCACCTACCGGCTCCCGTTGCCCTACGCAGGGGGCTGGCGTCCACGTTTCGCCAGCGCCAGAAGCACACGCGACGGCGGTCCCCGCAACGCCCATCAAAACGACCACACTGCGCAACGACCCCACGTTCGGATTCTAGAGCGTTGTTGGTGCTTTGTCTCCGTGGAAGTGGGCGACGGGCCCCGGTATTTAAGTACAATTTACTTTTACTCTTGATGCACCGAATAAGTAAAAGTTACTTGTACTTTTTAACGCCCCCTTTGGCGTTGGGAGACTCAGCCGACAGCGACGCGGCGCCAGTCGGTGCCGTCGCCGACGATCACCGCCGAAGAGCCGGCGGTCAGCGTTGTGACCGAACTCGTAGCGCCGGTGAGGACCGCCGCCGAGAGCGTCGTCGTGGCGCTGCTGTGGTTGAGGATCTGGAGTTCGCGACCGGCGGTCGCGGCGGGGAGCGTGACCGTGACTGAAGAGGCGCCGAGAATTACGAGCGTGCGGTCGCTGCCAGCGATCGTCGTAGCGGCCGTTGTCGTCCGGAAGCCGACCGGCGCCGGCCGACGGCCGAGGGTCCCAGCGTCGTCGATGACGACGACATCCTCGGAACCTGAACCGGTCAGACCGGAAATCGCGACCGTCCCCCATCGTCGGCGGCGAGGGAAACACTCACGGTTCCTGCAGAAAGTGTCGCCCGGCTCCCCGTCGTCGCACCGGGGCCAGCGACGGTGAGCTTCCCGGCACCTGCCGCCTCGAGGCCCGTCGACGGATCGAGGACGTAGGCGGTCAGCGTCTGTTGCGCGGGCCGACCGAGGCGGACGTCAACGGCACTTCCGGCTCCATCCCCCAGCTCAAGCCCCATAAACGGCCACGAATTCAGGCGGAATACCGGTTCTGGCTCCGTGAGCCCGAGGAAACCTTCGAAGTGGGACCCGCGGGAGATCGCACCATAGGAGGGGGCCGTCGGACCGCCGGTCGTGTAGCCGCTCTTCACGGACGCGACGATCCCCTTCCGATCGATCTCCAACACGCTCCGCTCACCCGCAGATTCATCGCTATAAATCAAACGCACTTCTGGATCACCGTCGCCGGCTGCGATGATCCGCCCGAGCTGAAAAATAGGTGACGGCGAGAGCCCATCGGCGGGGCGAGTGATCCAACCGCCCGGGCCGGGACCGGCGGTGAAGCCACGTTTGAGAACGAACGCCAGCTCGCCGCCGCCATCGACGAGCAAGTTCCCGTCGCCGAGGTGGAGGAGCTGGCCCGGCGATGTCGCACTTCCGAGGCCGAGCCACGCCCCTGAAGGTCCACCGACGGCCCCCGGACCGGTAGCGAGAGTTCCAGAGCTGTCGTAGGCGGCGAGGCGATCGGGCGTTCCAGTAGTCATCCCGGCCGTTTAGCGACAACCGCGGAGCCACGTCGTTCTCGAAACTGCCACCTTACGCTGCGCGAACCGGGCCTTCATTCGGGGCCAAAGGTGCAGAAAATCGGCACCCCTTCGTAGCTCTTGCCGGCGACCTGGTGCGCGGGGCGGTCCCACCGTCTCGTCTGCCAGCGGCGCCGTCCCCAGTCCCGGAAATCCTGCTCGTGGAGCGAACAAATCGGCGCCGCCGGTCGCGCATCGGTCGCCAGAGCCACCGGAGGCGGCGGATCGCTCCATGCGTAGCCCCGCGGCTCTTCGGGCAGTGCAAAGGAAATGCGCCGCTCGCGCACGGCGGGATCGGTCCAACGGACGTAATTGACGACTTCGACGCAGCCGTAGTGGCTGCAAGGAATCCAAAGCGTTGCCCCGACCGGAATCGTGCGGACGACCTCGGGCAGCTCCCAAGCGACGGGGCCGTGGCCGATGTCATCGACGGAAGTACGCGAAAAAAGACGCGTCCATGTCGCCACGTGGAGGGACGCAGGCGGGCCGATCAGCGCCGCAAGGACGGCAACTTTCGCGAACTTTGCCAGCGACGTCCCCCTGGCATCGATCCACGCCGCCAGAAACGGTGCCGCGAAAACGTAGATCGGGAGGAGGTGACCGTCGCCGTCCGGAATCCGAAAATAGCAAGGAAATGCAGCAAATAGAAGTGCAGAAGCGAGGAGGAAGAGCACCGCGCGCCGCCCCCAGGCCGCGACGAGCGGCTGCCACCCCGCGCCCACGCAGAGCAGCATCGGAAACGCCCACTGGCGCTGGAGGAACTCGGCGATGCGAGGGAGGATTTCGCCGAAAAGTACCGCCGCCGCCGGAAGCCGCATTTCGGTGTGCTTGGCCTTCGCGGTGACGAAATCCACAAAGGTCTCCGAGCCGAGGACCGCAGAAAACTCGGAATACTCGGCGGCGTTCCGACGAAGGAGCAGGTAACCGTAGCTCCCTCCGCCGACGATGAGCCCCGCCAGAACGACCGCGACCGGAAAGAAAATCGATAAACGAGCGCGCCTGCCAAAGGCGGTCGGCAGGCGTACACCGAGTTGAACGAGCAGCGGCGGAAACAGGCAAATGATCGTCAAATGATTGCCAAGGCCGGCAAGCGCAGAAGCGAGCGCAAGCGCCCCCCAACGGAGCACCGCCCCTTCCCGCTTTTTGGACAGATCCCCGAGAGGCTCCGCGGTTGCGCCAGCGACCGAGAGCGCAATGAAAAACGTATTGAGCGTGTAGACTTCCGGCTCCGTCGAAAACGTCCAAAAGATCGGGCCGAGCGCGACCGCGCCAGCCGCGGCGAGCGCCGAAACCGCAGAAAACGTGCGACGTGCAGTCCCGTAGACGAGCGCGATCGTCGCCGCACCAAAGAGGGCGGACAGCAACGTCACTGCGGTCGCCGGTGCAAGTCCGGGGACGCGAACCGCGAGCACGGTTAACAGCGTATAAAGCGGATTTCCCGGTGGATGACCGATTCCCCCAATGGCACCGAGAAATGCGAACTTCGCCGAATCCCCGTAATTAACGCGTCCGCCAAGTCCCGGATATCGCGTCGCGACGTACAGCGCAAACGTCGCGAGCCCTACGGCGACTGATTCGGCGTGCTTTGTCAACGGACGACGCATGATTCGCATGGTACCTCACCGGAAAAACAGCAAAACTGAGCGACGGGGCCGCCAATCGCGGCCCACGATGCCCAGTTTCCCGGCCGGTTGCAAGGCAACGCGCCGCGCTAGCGCCGACGCGGACTATCCGTTGGCACCGTGCTCTTCGCGTTCCCGATCGGCCCCGCCGCAGAGAAGCGGGTAGAGGACGCCGGCTGCGACCGCGCCGAGGAGCGGCGCGAGCCAAAAGAGCCACAATTGACCGACGGCAGGGCCGCCAGCAAACAGCGCCTGGCTCATGCTGCGTGCGGGATTGACCGACGTGTTGGTCACCGGAATCGAAATGAGGTGGATCAGCGTGAGCCCGAGGCCGATTGCGATCGGAGCGAAGCCGCTCGGCGCGCGCTTATCGGTGGCACCGAGAATGATAAAGAGAAAGAAAAACGTCGTAATGAACTCGACGAGAAATGCCGCCGATACGCCATAGCCGCCGGGCGAGCTTGCCCCGTAGCCGTTGCTTGCGAAGGTCCCGATGGCGCCGCCCGCCTTGCCGGTGACGATCACCGCGAGAGCGCCGGCAGCGAGGAGTGCCCCGACCACTTGGGCGGCCCAATAGGCAGCGATTTCCTTGGCGGGGAAGCGCTTTGCGACCACAAGACCGAGCGTGACGGCCGGGTTCAAATGACAACCGGAGACGTGCCCGATGGCGTAGGCCATCGTCAAGACGGTGAGGCCAAAGGCGAGCGATACGCCGTGGAAGCCGATCCCGAGTTGGGGGAATGCCGCCGCGAGGAGGGCACTTCCGCAGCCACCAAAGACCAGCCAAAACGTGCCAACTACTTCCGCCCCGGAACGACGCGCGAGAGAGATACTCATAGTAATTTACTTTCGCGATTCAAAGACGAATATTTGCAAATAGACCGAGATTACGACCGTCGAAAGCACCGGCACCTGCGCCGTTGATCAACCCCGTAAACGTGAATCGAGCACCGAGATCGACGCTGTGGTTGATCGCATAAACACCTGCAACTCCAAGCGGAACTGCGTAGGTATCGCCGAAGCCATTCAGTCCGCCACGGATCCCCGATTCGACGCGAATGCCGAGATTGTCGGTCATTTGAATGAGCAGCGCGACCGGCACGGTAAGGTAGTCGCGGGCACCACCAGCGCGATTGGCTACGCCGAAGCCGATGCGCGGATCTGCGTTCAATACGACGCGTTCGGAAAAATTGTACCAGAAGCGGGAACCTACATTGACCCCGAAACCGAACTTCGGGTCGAACGGTCCCACGTCCAGCCCGGCGTGGGGGGCGATTCCGACCGGCGCTTTGAGAGCCCAATAGGTCACGTCGGCGCCAAAGCCGTTGTAGACCTTCGTCCCCTCAGGACCAAAGAGCAGACTGCCGTGACCTTGATGCGTCAGCGACAGTTCGACCTCGTCGTTCACGCCGTAGGCGACGTTCGGGCTGAGTTCGATGGCGGTGCCGGCCCCCTTCGAGAGGTCGATCGTCGCGTTCCCGTTGATCTGAAAGACCCCCGCGGGGAGCGTGAGCGGACGCTTCGTAATTTCGATCGGGTAGCTCGAGGAATCGGCGGAAGCAGTGGAAGCATGCGAGGCAAGAGTCGCAAAAGTAGCCGTCGCCGCAAGGGCGCTCATAAGCGTGCTTTTCATGGAAGTTCTCTCCGGCTTCACGGCGGTCGAAAAGGACGACCGCGCAGCGCAATAGACGGGAACTTTCCCGCAAACTCCCAACTATTCTGCACAAATCATTCAGATTTGTGATGCATCATCGACGCAATTTTTCGCGCGTGTGCGACGCAGTGTTCACCCCTCAATCTGCGCCGGCGAACCGCGCGTCGCAGGCACAAAACAAGCCCAACCAGGCCTATTCGCTTGGTACCGTCGCGTCCGCGCCTGCGGGAGTGGCCCCCTCGACCCCCCGTAGCGCCGAACCATCAACGATGAGCTGGACGACGACCTGGTCACCGGTCGACGACACCCGCGCTGCGGCAAAGAACGCGAGGCCCCCTGCATGCCCGCGAAACGCGTCCACCGCGCGCACGAGGACGTCGGCCGCTGCCGCTGCGCGCTCTGCGTTTGCGTACGCGAAGACGGCACTGAGCGCGCGCCCCTTCGCCAGCGTCCCCGCCGGGGCGTCCCCGAGCGTAATCGAAACCGACTGGAGGCCCTCACCAAGTGGGGCGAGCGGCCCGATCCGGAGGCGAGGCACCTTGCGGGTGAGCGTCGGCCCGTCGAGGAGGACGGTCAACAACTTCGTCTCCGCCCGGCGAAGCGCCGGATCGGAGAACTGCCCGTCGACCTGCGGGAATGCGCGCGGGTCGGTTGCGTCGCCAAGCAGCCACGTGCGGCCCGGGTAGACGGTCAAAAGCCCATTTGCGCTAGAAAATCGAGGATATGTTGACGCCCCGACAACAAGCGGCGGCGCCGGCGTAAACAGGCGCTCACCCCGCTCCGCTCCGAGCAACGCGGGGTCGACGTCGCCTGGTACCCCTTCGAGGAGCAGTGCCCCGTGGTCGCCGTCGGCGGCGCGCGTCAGGACAACGGCATCGGCGCGCGTCCATACGCCCCGAAGCGCGGCGGCGCCGGTCGATGCCGGTAAATCTACGGAAGCTTTTCGAAAAAGCCCATCGACGAAGGGCCCGAAGACGGCGTCGCGACGGAGGGCATTGGGTGCAATCCGCACGTAGATTGGCGGCCGAGCGACGACAGGCAGCGTCGGCGTCGCATCCATCGCCGGCGAAACGGTCGGACCGCCGCAGGCCGCCGACGCACACGCCGCAAAAGCAGTCGCAAAAACGAGAAGATACGCGTGTCGAATCACGCCCGCGTCGCGACGTAGGCCATCATTTCGGCGATGACGATCTCAAGGCTCTTGTCGCTCGAATCGACGAGGAAGGCATCGTCGGCACGCCGGAGCGGGGCGATCGGACGGTTGGTGTCGCGCGCATCGCGTTCACGAACTTCCGCGAGCGTCGCTTCAAAGGAGGCTTCGGCCCCCTTCTCGCGCAATTCCTCAAAGCGGCGGCGCGCGCGAATCTCGTCGCTCGCCGTCAAGAAGAACTTCGCATCGGCGTCGGGGAAGACGACGGTTCCGATGTCACGCCCTTCGAGGACAACGCCTCCGTCGGCGCCAGCCATTCGTTGCAAATCGAGAAGATGGGCGCGCACTTCCGGGTAGGCAGAGACGGAACTTGCGCCGAGCGCAACATCGCGGGCGCGGATCGCCTCCGAGACATCGACCCCGCGCAAATAGACTTTGACGCCGCCGTCTTCATCGCGAACAAGCGCGATCTGTTTTTCCGCGACCACGCGAGCGGCGACCTTCGAAACCTCGTGTTCGTCGGTCCACGCGACGCCGTCCTGACGTGCGGCGAGCGCCACGCAACGATACATGGCGCCGGTATCAACGAGGACGTAACCAAGCGAATCTGCAAGCTTTTTCGCAATCGTGCTCTTCCCGGCACCTGCAGGGCCATCGATGGCGACAACGAGGCGCCGGATGGCGCGGGCAGTCACAAGCGATTCGGGGGCTTCGATAGCCGAGTTCGATGCGGCGGGCGGAGGCGAAGACGAAGCGGCCATAATCACGCGGCGGCGAATAGCGCAGGGCGGCGCCTTTTGGAACGCCTTCAGGAAACGACGTCGATGTTCGCGCCGAGAGCGCGCAGCGTGCCGACAAACCGCGGAAAGCTCGTTCCAATCGCGTCGACGTCTTCAATACGCGTAGGTCCATCGCCGAGAAGCGCAAGGACTGCGGCTGTCATCGCAATCCGATGATCGCCGTGCGCGTCAACGTGTGCCGCCTTCAACGGTCCATCGGGCTGCCCTTCGACGACCAATCCATCAGGAAGTTCTTCAACAGCGACCCCGAAAGCTCGAAGAACTGCAGCCATTTCGACGAGCCGGTCGCTCTCCTTCACGCGCAGCTCTTGTGCGTCGCGAATCGTCGTCGTGCCTGATGCGCGCGCCGCCAACCCCGCCAAAATGGGGACTTCATCGATCGCTCGCACGATTGTCTCTCCGCCGGCTTTTGTCCCACGAAGCTCGGAGAAAGCAGCCGTGATGCGCCCGACCGGTTCCCCCGCTTCATCGCCTTCTTGTTCGACCGCGAGGAGGCCGCCGAGGTCGCGGACGACCTCCAAGAAGCCGGTGCGCGTCGGATTCAGGCCGACGTGGCGAACGGTCACCTGGGAGTCGGGGACGAGGAGCCCGGCAGCCAGGAGAAATGCGGCCGCGGAGAGGTCGCCGGGGAGCGCGAGCTCAAGGCCCGGGAGCATTC
The DNA here is from genome assembly GCA_020720045.1 of Sorangium cellulosum. Taxonomy (GTDB): domain Bacteria; phylum Myxococcota_A; class Polyangia; order Polyangiales; family Polyangiaceae; genus JAAFHJ01. The sequence goes on from DYPH01000055.1 coordinate 14,724, forward strand.
CGTTCCAGCCAGCAGGGTCAAGCGTCACGAGGGAACCGACCGCATCCAGCGGAACGCCGAGCGCCCGCAGCATACGTTCGCTGTGGTCGCGCGAAATCGAAGGTTCGAAGATTTGAGTCGCGCCGTGCGCATAGAGGCCGGAGAGAAGAATTGCGCTCTTGATCTGTGCACTAGCAATCGGTGAAGCGTATTGAAGGGGGCGCAGCCGTTCCGCTTCCGGAAGTGCTTCAATATGTACCGGCGGCCGGTCTTCCCCAGAATCATTCGAAGATCCATGGAGACGCGCACCCCGCTCGCGAAGCGGCGTGAAAATGCGCTTCATCGGCCGCCGCGTAAGCGACGCATCTCCAATCAACGTCGTCGCGAAAGGCTGGGCGACGAGGATCCCTGAAAGCAAACGAATCGTCGTGCCGCTGTTGCCACAATCAATCGGCCCTTTCGGCTCGATCAATCCAAAGAGCCCGGTCCCCTTCACGACGACCGCGTCTTTCCCGTCACGCTCCCAGTGACTACCGAGAGCCGCCATCGCGTTGAGCGTGGAGACGTTGTCGGCGCCAAAGGAAAAGCCAGAAATTCGCGATGTTCCATTCGCGATTCCGGCCAACAAAAAGGCTCGGTGGCCGATGCTCTTGTCCGACGGGACCGGCACGCCACCGAGGAGAGGTTGGGTTTGCGGGTGGACCACGAGCGCCGTCATGGGCGCTCAGCTACCACACTCCGCCGGTCACGAGGCGACGAGGAGGAGCCCGGCGAGAACGGTCGAAAGCGCGAGCGCGTAGACGCCCGTCTTGTTGGAAACGGCGCGGTTGCCGCCATGCTTGAGCATCGCCCAACCGACGAGATTTGCGACAAAACCGACAACCGCGAGGAGGGCGAGAAAGCCATTCCAGACGCGGAAACCATCCCCCTTTACGAAGCAGAGCCCAAAGGTGGTGAGGAAGACGACGTGAGCCACGCCGCCTGCGCCTGCGAGCGCGGAGACCGCGCGGGAGAGTCCGTCTGATTTCGCCATAGGTGAAGCGTCGTCCCGAATTGAAGCGCGCGCAAGCGATTCTGCGGAAGAGCGAGCAGATCGCTCAGCGCGCGCAGCGAGCGCCGATCGCGATGTGCTTGTGATTAAACCCGCCATAGACGGTTTCCAGGCGATTCTTGGTCAGTGTTGTAAACATTTGGTAGCCGCGCTCTTGCCACGAGTATTGGAACCAGAAACCGAGATTCCCTGAATTATCAAAGCCGGCGCTTTCCAATACGCCGATGAGATCTTGATTGCCGAACTGGCCCCCGCCCTGCGGAAAACGGCCGGGCGCGCCGACGAACGCGGCCATGTCACGCAGCGTCTTCCCCGGCGGGACTTGCGCGGGGGGGTTCTCGTAATTGCCAATCCACCCGGCGGCACCGAACTGGGTTCCTGCCGACGGATAGTTGGCGAAGTTCCAGATCTTGACCGCTTCCGCATCGGCGACGGCGTTGTTCTGGTTCCAGGGGAAATAGTTCTTCGGCTTGGTCCCATCGGCGATGACGATGTCCTTGCGGATCGCGTACTGCCATTCCGCAAGCTTCATCGGGCGGCCGCCATCCCACGCGCAGAAAGCAGCGAAAAACGCCTCCGTCGCGCAATTGAGTGCCTTCTCATCGAGGGCCTCTTGGCTATATGAGCGGGCCACGTCTCCCGAGAAATTCGCCTGATCTTGCGGCGATTGCCAAAACGTCGAACCGCCACCAGCCCCGGCGTAACAGCCTGCAGATGCGGCATTGCCCCAGGCGGTCGCGGGGTGACTCCCCGCGCCGAGGTGGGTCATCGCCTCCGCGTAGTTCGAGGGGACTGAGGGATTCCACGTATCCTTCCACCAGGCCGGTTTGTGGCCGGCGATGTAGCCGCGGACATCGTAGTTGACCGCCTCCAAGAAGGCGCGCGCGCGACCAGCCGTCACCAGGTATTTGTCGAGCTTGTAGGCACCACCGTTGGCGGCCGGGCGCGGAATATCGACAGAGACACAGCAATCTTCGTGATTTGCCCCCGGCTGGCCAAATTCTCCGGCACCGCAGGTCCCACCGCCGTGAACCTGGCGGCAACTTTCACGAATCGCACAGGTTCCTGCACGGCAGCCGTTGCTCGCGCAGTCGCCGTGAACGGCACAGGTCTTCCCGGAAGAACACGTCTTTCCGCTTTGTCCGCCGCAATCAATGTCAGTTTCGGTGCCGTTCTTCTTGCCATCGGTGGCCGTAGGGGCGGCACATTGACCGGCTTTGCACACGATACTCGCGCAGTCGCCGTCCGCGATGCACACCTTCCCGTCGGCGCACGTTTTCCCAGAAGTTCCGCCGCAATCGACGTCGGTCTCGTCCCCGTTCTTGACCTGATCATTGGCGGTCGCCGAAACACAAATACCCCCCGCGCAGGAGGCCGTCGCACAGTCGCCGCCGACGAGGCACCCCTTCCCCGCCGCGCAGCTCTTGCCGCTTGCACCGCCGCAGTCGACGTCGGTTTCGGTCCCGTTCTTCCGCCCGTCCGACGATGTGGCCGTCGCGCACATCCCGTTCAGGCAATCACGAGAGGCGCAATCTCCTGCAACCACGCAGCTTTTTCCGACGGTGCAGGCTGGCGCATCCCCACCACAGTCGACGTCGGTTTCGGTGCCGTCCTTCTTCCCGTTGGTCGCGCTGCCGAGGGTGCAGAGTCCCTGCGTGCAATTTACACTTTTGCAGTCTGCATCTTTCGCGCACGACCTCCCGGTCCCACACGGCGGTGCGAGGCCCCCGCAGTCGACGTCGGTCTCGGTGCCATCCTTCTTGCCGTTCGTCGAAGAGGTGCTCTTGCAGACTCCGGCGGCACAATTCCGCGTGGCGCAGTCGGCATCGGTCGCGCAGGTCTCGCCGACGGGGCATTGCTGCTCGCTCGTCGCCCCGCACCCGCCGGCGCCGCCGTCTCCGCCGTCGGAGCGTCCCCCGTCCTCCCCCAAGGCCCCCGGTGTTGCCGTTCCCGACGAGCAGGCACCGACGAGGGAAGCGACCAAGAGGGCCGACGCAAGCGAAGCCGGGATGGCGAGAAAGATGCGTTTCATCCCTGCTAGAATCGGCGAATCAGCGGCGCCACGCACCTAAATAGTGCCTCGATTTGCGCGTTTATCTTCGAGGGAGCGGGACGGCACCGAGAGCGCGAGAGAGCGGACCGTCGTCGACAGAAACGTCGACGCGCACGAGCGATGCGCCAGAAGGCATCTCCGGCGTGTCGGCACCTTTTTCAATACGGCTTTCTGCCAAGCGTGGGAGGGCCGTCACCAGCGATGCGAGCGCGTACATCCGAGCAAGTCGCTGGAGTTCTTCGCGCACTTGGGATGCTTCCTCGGGGGAACTCGTCGCCAATAGCGCTTGAACCCGAGTCCGCTCGCCGGCAAAGCCAGCTTTGACACGCGCCCCCACCAGCTTGTCGACGATGAGTTCGCCTACCGCGGGCTTTGGCAGGGAACCGACGGCAAGGGCCGCCGTCGAGCCTGGCGCCGCCACGTAGGCAAAGGCAAACGGAGAACCGTCTTGCACCGCGGCGAGGAGTTCGCCGTCGAGGTTCAATGCCGGTTTCCCCGCAACGTGCCCATCGTGAACGCGATCGAGCGCCCGTCGAAGACCGCCTTCGGTGCCGACGAGCATCGTCTTTCCCGAGAGTACGCTGAAGCCGACATTCGCGACCGTGTAAAGGTCGGCGTTTCGGTAACGGCTTGCAATCACCGGCGATCCGTCGGCAACGAGCAGCTTCTTTTCAGCCGCTTCTCGAAACTTTGCCGCGTCGAAGGTCCCGCGGGCGACGCCAAGAACCTCCAAAGAGGCGCCGGGAAACGCAACGAAGGTAATCTTATCGATGTCGCGAGAGGCGACGACGCCGAACGAGTCGGCAAATGGATTGTAGGCATCGGCGATCGCGAGCATTTTCGTGCCCGATCGCCCCGCCGCGAACCACGCGCGCACATCGATTTCGCCGGCGGCGAAAGCGCCCGACGGAAGAAGAAGCAGCGGGTCGCCGTCGACGTCGATCGGGACGGTGCCGTCGCCGATGGTCGTCGGGTCGGCGGGCGGTTTTCCCCCACAGCCCAGCGGCGCAAGCGCCACCAAGGACGCGGCGGCTGCGCTGATCCAACGCCGATATTTCGAAAAGGTGCGAATCATGAACGGGCGTCTGGGCGGACGTAGGAGCCGAGGACGCAAAGCTGGCGCGCGAGCTTGCGGACTTCGTCGATGGCGGCAACGAGCGGCCGATCGGAGGCGTGCCCATCGCACTCCAGGTAGAAACGGTAGTCCCCCTCTTTCGCAGGATACGAGTGAATTTTCGTGAGGTTAACGCGATGGGCGGCGAAGCGTCCGAGCACGTCCTGGAGGACACCAGGTGTATCTTGCACGCGAATCAGGAAGCCGGTCCGGTCGACGCCGCTTTTGGGCGCCGGTCGCAGCGCGACGATCGCCCACCGCGCATCCTCGCCGTCGAAAAGGTGGACGATCCGCCCTTCGCTCGCGGCGATGGCGTCGAGGGTCTCGGCGATCGGCCCCTCGCCGGGGCGCTGGTAGCGGAGAACCGCCCCGTCGGCGCGCCCGGACGCGACCGCCCCGAGCGCCTCCGCGAGCGCATCGCGGGGGTTCGACGCCGCCGCGACGAGGAGCGCGCCATCATCGCCGTGGCGGGTGAGCGCTGCACGGGCCCCATCCGCATCGACGACGGCGAGCGTGCGCGGACGCACCAGCGGGTCGAGGGCGGCAAAATAGGCGTCAAAGAGGCGCCGGGCAGCCGCCTCGGGAAGCGACGGGAGCCGGCCGGCGAGCGCGAGCGAGCGACGCGGATCGAAGGGAATTCCGCCCGTTGCTGCGTCCCCGGCGTCTCCGGCATCGCGGGCGCGCTTGGCGCGCTCTTCGATCAGATCGGCAATGCGGGCATCGAGGGCGAGAAGTTCTTCCTGGAAGCGGGCGGAATCCGTCATGGAAAGGATGCTACACCAGCGGGTGGATCTCCGCCCGTCGCATCATAGAGGCCACCTGCTCGGAACGCGCCGATGACCCCGGACGACTTGCTCCTAAAATACGCGGAACTTCGGGCACTTCGGAGCGCTGTCGGCCAGCTTTCCAAGCGCCACGCCACCCCGCGGCTGCGCGAGCTTGCACGGCGGTTTCCGGGGGCCCTGCGTGAACTCGACCGGCTCCCGACGTCACTCCTGGAAGCGCGCTTTCGCGCCCTCCAAGGCGGAGAACGCACCGCGCCCTGGATGCTCTTTCAATGCACGTTTCATGACGCGCTCTCCGAGCTTCTTCGGCAGCGACGGGGGCAAACTCCGACAGTTAGGCGTCACGCATTTCGCGAAAATAGCTATGAATCCGCGCTCAAGAAGACGGCGGCAACGCTCGGTACCTCGTTAGAAGCCGTGCGCGCCGCCCTCATGCCCCCGTTCGCCGGTCAGGATCCCGAGTCGCCGCCGGACGGCTTCGCCGCCCCCGAAGACCCATAGAGATCGGCGGCCCAGCCGCCCCCCTTGAGGATGAACGCGCCGCCGCTGATTTGGCGCTTCGCCGTCTTCGCGTGGCACTTCGGGCAGGTATCGAGGGCGTCGTCGGAGATGCGCTGGAACTCCTCCCACGCGTTGCCGCAGGCGGAGCACCCATATTCGTAGGTAGGCATGGCGGCGCGTTACGCATCGCGCTGCGCGCTGTCAACGGGGGGGCGAGTTTTCCACAGGCCTGTGGAGAAAATGCCGGGATTTCTCGCTTGCCCGACCTGCCAGCCCCGCCTAACCGTGGCAACGGCCGCGTTCCCGCACCTTGCGGCTCTCTCGCCCCACGACGAAGCTATGAAGATCAAGAAACTCGAGCTGTTGGGCTTCAAGTCCTTCGTGGATCGTACCGTCGTCCACTTCGACCACGACGTGCTCGGCATCGTCGGCCCGAACGGCTGCGGAAAGTCGAACATCGTCGACGCGATCCGCTGGTCGATGGGCGAGATGAGCGCGAAGCACCTCCGCGGCAAGAGCATGGAGGACGTGATCTTCAACGGCTCCGACTCGCGGGCGCCGTCGGAATTTGCTGAAGTTACGCTCACCTTTGAGAACAACGACCCCTCGCAGATCCCGCTCGACTATCGGGACTTCCCCGAGATTGCCGTCACCCGCCGCCTTCACCGAAACGGCGATAGTGAATACCTTCTGAACCGCACACAAGTGCGTTTGAAGGACATCACCGAACTCTTCCTCGGCACCGGCGTCGGCACGAAGGCGTACAGCATCGTCGAGCAGGGGAAGATCGGGCTGATCGTCAGCGCAAAGCCTGAAGATCGACGCATGCTCGTCGAGGAGGCGGCCGGGATCACCAAGTTTAAAGCGAAGAAGAAGGCCGCCGAAAAGAAGATGGAACTTACCCAGCAGAACCTGCTGCGTGTAAGCGACATTCTCGCGGAAATCGACCGCAACATGGGATCGCTCAAACGGCAAGCCCAGAAAGCGGAGCGCTACGTCTCCTACCGGCAAGAGCTGGAAGAGCTTTCGCTCTATGAAGCATCTCATCGGTACCTGGAGACGACGGCTTGGGTCAAATACGAGGCCGGTGAGGTCAACGCACTGACCGACGTCGCCGAAAAGGCAAAGACGGAACTTGCCGCGAAAGAGGCCGATCTTGAATCGCTGCGCCTCGCCGCCCTCGCCGCCGAGTCGACGCTAGAGACTGCAACTGCTCGTCATTTCGGTGCCGACAACACGGTGCGTGCCGAACAAGCGGCGATTGAGCGCGCCGCCGACCGTATCGGCTCTTTGGCCGAACGGGAGGAGCAGGCCGGTCGCGAAGCGGAAGATGCGCGCGATCAAGCCGAATTGATTGGTTCCGAACGCGAGCAGCTCCAGGAACAGCTCTCCTCGCTGGAAGAGGACGAAGCGAACGCCGCCGACCGCCTCGACGCCGAAGATGCGCGATTGAGCGAACTGACCGGCCGCCTGGAGACCGCCGACGGACAGCTCGCCGAGCTCCGTCGGGAAGAGGCGCGCCTTCAGAGCGAGGTCGCCGCTTCCGTCGCAAAACTAAGTACCTACGGGCGCCGACGCGACGAAGCGGCCGGCCGTCGCCAGAAGCTTCTGACGGAACGCGAAGGGCTTGAGGGGCAACGCTTTGAATCGGGGGCGCGCGCCGCGCAGCTCGCCGAGGAGCTCGAGCGGCTCCGCAGCGGAAAGACGACCTCCGTCGAAGAGCGGCAAAGCCTCGAAGAAGGCCTCGTTGCGCTGAAAGCGGAGAGCGCATCGGCGGAGAAGGTCTTCGAGCAGTCGCGGAGCGAATTCCAAAAGAAGAAGAGCCGGTTGCAGGCGCTCACCGAGCTCCAGAATCGCCTCGACGGCGTTGGCGGCGGCGCGAAAGCGCTCCTGGCGACCAAGGACGCGACAATCGTTGGCTTCGTCGCCGACCTCCTCGAGGCGCCCGCCGAACACACCGCAGCACTCGCCGGCTACCTGGGGCCCCAGCTTTCGGCCGTCGTCGTCCGCGACCGCGACCGCGGTGCCGCCCTCCTCGCCGACCTTCAAGAGAAGAAGAAGGGGCGCGCGATCGTCGTCCCGGAAATGCCCCTTTACGCGCCGCCATCCCCGGCGAAAGTCCCTCAGATCCCTGGTGTTTACGGGCGTTTGGCAGAGATTGTATCCTGCAAAGACCTTCACCGCCCGCTGATGGAGGCGCTCCTCGGCGATACCCTCTCCGTGGAAGACGGCGCGACGGCGATCCGCGCCTTCGACGAGGGGCACCCGGGGCCGTGTGCGACCGTCCATGGGATGGTCTATTTCCGGGACGGGCGCATCACCGGCGGCTCCGGCGAAGACGTCGCTGCCGGCATGCTCGAGATGAAACGCGAGATCCGCGCCCTTGCCGAGGAGACCCAGCTCCTCGAAACAACGGTCGCCGGCGCGCAGGCGCTTCATCAGGAACTCCGCGGAAAAGTTACTGAAACGCAGGTCGCTCTTGAGCAGGCGCGCCTCGTCGCCCACGAGGGGGAGCTGGCGCTCGTCCGCACGGAGAAAGACCTCCGCGCCGCCGAGGGGGACAAGGAGAAGCTCGAACGACGCCTCGACCAGGTGCTTGCCGAGCTCGAAGACTGGCAGGGGAAGCTCGGCGAGGTCGACGATGAGCAGGCGCGGGCCGAGGAGGGGCTGGAGGCGGCCCAAGGCCTCGCGGACGATCTCGCGCGACGCCGAGAAGATGCTGAATTTGCGGCGGAAAGCTGGCGTGAGCAGGTCGACGCTCAGCGACAGAACGTCACCGAGCACAAGGTACGGACCGCGCAGAGCCGCGAAAAGATCGCTGGCGCGCGCGCGACGATCACTCGCCTCGATAAGAACGCCGAAGAGCTTCGCCAGCGGGAGCAACGGCTCCGCGAAGAGCAGCGGTTCTCCGCAATGTCGCGGGCGGAAACGGAAGCCGAAAAGGAAGAACATCGGCATTTGCTCCTCGATGCGCTCGACGCCGCCCGCGAGGCGGAAGACGCACTTCGGGAGGCAAAGAATGCCTACGAAGAGCACCGTGCCGCACTGGGCGCCCGCGAAGCGGGCCTCAAAGAGCTCCGCCAACAGGCCGACGGAGCCCGCGCCGCGCTCACCCAGCACGAGATGAAGCTCCGCGAGTACATGATCGCCCTTCAGCATCTCCGCGAGGGGGTTGCTGAGAAATTCCGGGGGCTTCGCATCGAGACGGTCGTCAGCGACTACCACATGCGACCGCCGCCGGACGCGGAGACCCGCGCCCGAATCGCCGAACTCGCCGGTCTCTTGGAGCGGATGGGGAGCGTGAACCTAGAAGCGATGAAGGAGTACGAGGAGGCGGAGAAGCGCCTCGCCTTCTATGCAGAACAAAAAGCCGATCTCGACGCCGCACTCGCCGACCTCGAGAAGGCGATCCAGCAAATGAATCGGGAATCGAAGCGCCTCTTCAAAGAGGCTTTCGACAAGATCAATGCAAACTTCCAGGTCATCTTCCCGAAGATGTTCCGTGGTGGGCGTGCCTCGCTGCGCCTCACGAACCCGGAAGACATGCTCGAGACCGGCATCGACATCCTCGCCCAGCCGCCGGGGAAGAAGCTCTCTTCCATCGAGCTGATGTCGGGCGGCGAGAAAGCGCTGACGGCGGTCTCGTTGATCTTCGCGATCTTCCTCATTAAACCGTCGCCGTTCTGCATCCTCGACGAAGTCGACGCTCCCCTCGATGAGGCGAACGTCGCTCGCTACAACGAGATGGTACGGGAGATGACCGATCAATCTCAGTTCATCTTGATCACCCACATCAAACGCACGATGCAGATGGTCGACGTCCTCTACGGCGTCACCATGCAGGAGTCAGGCGTCTCCAAGTTGGTGAGCGTGAAGATGACGGAAGCCGGTTCCGGGCGTAAAGGGCGTGGGATCCTCGATCAGGCGGTCGCTTGACGGGATCGCGCCACAAACTCAGGCGGCTTGCGCGTAGCGCTCGGCGACTCGGCCGAGTGTTTCAAAGGTAAATCCACGGCCTCGGAGCGTCTCTACAAACGCGCCGAGGGACGCCTCTTTTCTTGTGCGCGCGACGCGTACATCGAACTGGTGAGGCATCAATGCTTCAAGGCCGTCGGTAAAGTCGAGTACATCAATACCGTGAAGTTCCAGGTTCACGAAAGGCTCACCACTCACACTTCGCGCCAAAAGCGAAGAAATACGGGGCCCTACCGTAACAACATTGGTGCCGATTACGGGTAGCCGCGGTCCCGGTGTGACTTGAATCGGCAATTCAAGGACCCCTGCCCCCTTCACTGCCCGCGTCCAGTAGGGACGCGCAGCCCAATAGGGACGCGTCGGCGCCATGAGGACGCGCGCGTCGTCGACGATGCTACGGGAGGTGCGCCCGGCAAGGCGAATCGCCCCAATCGCCGCCGTCTTCGCCGCGTAGTAGGCGGGGCACGGAAAGACGGAAGAGTCGTAGGAGACACCGAGCTCGGAAAGGACCGAGAACACCTCATCGGTGATCGTGTAGCCAGGGGCGCGAAAGCCGACCGGTGCCTCGCCGACCCGCGACGCAATGACCTCGATCCCTTGGGCGATCTCCCGTTTGATTTCGTCACGCGATAGGCGTGTGAGATCGTAACGGTGGCCGTACGAGTGGTTCGCGATCTCGGTCCCCCGCCCGCGCGCTTCACGGAGCTTTTCCGCGTTCGCGTCGCGCGCGAGGTCCTCGCCGACCGCGAAGAACGTCAGCGGAACCCGGAACCGCTCGCCGAACGCCAGGAGGCGGTCGATGGCGACGTCGTACACCGCGTGCCGGGCGGCGCCGGTCGCTTCGAGGCCGTGAATCGAAAAATAGTGATGAATTTCATCGAGATCGACGCTGATCGCGCAGAGCTTTTCCGCCACAGTCACTTCTCGCACCGGAATTTCTTCCCCAGCCAGAGGGTCGGTTGCGGCATCGCCGACGAGGTGTAGAACGTCGAGCGGACCCGACACTCGAGCCCCGGTGCATCGATAGACGCCCCCTCGAAGCTGCAGGTGGCCGCCTCGGCGAACGCGCGGTCGAGGGTCGCCGTGCTCGCCGCGATCGATTGGGCGAGGAGGCTTCGATCCCAGGTGGACGAGTTCGGCGGATCGAGCGGATCGCGCGGCACGCCGGCCTGGGGGACCGCCTCCTGCTCGACGTCCTTGTAGACGAACGAGTCGTGGCTCTCGACGGGGTCGCGCCCGCTCCCGCGCCGCGCGGAAACGGTGCTGGGAACCGTCCACTCATGGTAGCGAACGCGATAGTTGGCGTCGGAATACACGTCTTCCGTCACCGTCGCCGGCGTATCGCGGAGGCGATTCCGCGCCGAATCCCGCGAAGACCGGTACGAGGAGAGGCTCGACTGGAGATAGCGGGCACGACTACAGTCGGAACTACGCGGATTTGAAGAGCAATTGTGCTGGGCCGTTGCGAGTTCCGCCTCCGTGTTGTCGACGTCACGCTGGGCATCCAAGTAGGCGCGCTCCCGGTCGGCCTTTTGCGGATTCGGGACTTGCCGAGTTCCCGATTTGTAGCGAACGCTTTTTACCTCCTCGGAAAAGGTATGATTCACGCTCCCGAGACGGGCGGCGACGGTTACCTGAAAGTCCGATTGAGCCCCCGGCGCGCAAACCGCGCGCGGTCCAATTTTCCCCTGCGTGAGCGCGCAGCCGTCGCCGGCCACCCCGGGCCCTGAAATTCCGACGGAAATCGGAATCGCCGCGGTCCGCAGGAATTCCGCTTCTGCGGCGTGCATGTCGTTGTCGGGGACGACGTTCGCCGAAAGGCACTGGGCGGTTCGGCGCAAAAACCAGCGCTCACCAGAAGCTTTCTTGTCGGAAAGGGTCACAAGCCGCTGGGCAGAAGCGGTACGTCGATCACGAACAAGCGCGTCGTAAGTGCTGATCGAAAGCGGCTGCTGAGCCTCCTCCAAACAAACAACGGAAACGACGTTTGCGTCGAGCGATTTCCCATCGTCCATGCCCGCACACTCTTTGGCATGGGCTTGGCCGGCGACGTCGAGCATCGTCAAGAGGTCGGCGTCGGTCCCGCGGAGGCCACGAAAGGGGGCAAGCTCCTTCACACACGCGTCGATCTGGCCGGCTTCACAGGGAACTTTTCCGGCCGCTAGAGTCGCCTTCTTGAGGCGCGCCATCGCGTCGGTTGCCGCCGCACATGCCTCTTTCTCCTTCGGCTCGAGCTGGCAGGCGGCATCGTAGTTCGACGCCTCGCCATAAAGATCACCGCGCGCCTTGGCCGCTTTCGCTGCCTCAACGTGCTGGGTGAACGGCGACGGCCCACACGCGCCAATGAGGATCGCGAGCGGGAGAAGTGCGGGGATCAAACGGGTTTGCATCGGGTTCTCTGACGGCGGTCACGCGACGATAATCAACGGGAATTTCGGGAACTTCCGGAACCTCCCCACAAACGAAAGGTGGCGAAACGGGCGCAGAATGCACGCGTTTCGCCACCAGGGCCAGCGGGCATCTCAAAAGATGCACACGGGCGGCGCGGGCTCAGTTCCCGATGGTCTTCGCAACTTCCGCCGCGAGGTCGTCGGTCTTCTTCTCGATGCCTTCGCCGAGCTCAAAGCGGACGAAGCCGGTGAGCTTCGTGCTGGCGCCGAGCTTCTTCTCGAGGCTGTTTGCGATCGTCTCGATGGTGGCGCCATCGGCCTCGCCCCAGACGTTCGCCTGGCCGAGCAGCGTCACTTCCGTGAACCACTTCGCGACCTTGCCGTCGATGATCTTCGGCCACGCAGCTTCCGGCTTACCCTCTTCCTTGAGCTGACCGGCGAAGATTTCCTTCTGCTTGTCGAGCGTCGCGGCGGGGACAGCGTCCTTCGAGAGGACGAGCGGGCGCATCGCGACGATCTGCATGGCGCAGTTGTCGGCGAAGGCCTTCAGGTCGGCGTTGGCGGCGGCGGCGGCGTTGGCGGCAGCCACGGCAACGATCGACGCGTTCTTCCCGCCCATGTGGACGTAGGCCTGGACGAAGCCGTTCGCGCCGGCTTCGATGGCGTCCCAGCGGCGAACAACGATGTTTTCGCCAATCTTTCCGGCGAGTTCCTGGCGAACGAGTTCGACGGTCTTGTCGGTGCCCGGGAAGGTCTTGGTGGAGAGGTCTTCGCCAGCCTTGGAGGCGGCGGCAACTTCGAGGACCGAGCCGACGAACGCGCGGAAGTCGTCGCCGCGGGAGACGAAGTCGGTCTGGCAGTTGACCTCGACGAGCGCGCCGCGCTTGCCGTCGGCAGAGACAAACGTGCGGACTTCGCCTTCGCTGGCAACTTTGCCGGCGGTCTTGGCGGCCTTCACGAGCCCCTTCTTCATGATGATGTCGACGGCTGCGTCCATGTCGCCGCTGGCTTCGACGAGCGCGCTCTTGCAGTCGCTCATGCCCGCCTGGGTGCGCTCACGGAGTTCCTTAACCATCGATGCGGTGACTTCGGCCATGGTCCCTACGTTCCTTTCGTCGGCCCTCCGAGACTCTGCTTGGCGCGGCCGGCCTAGTGCGCTCGCTGCGGCGAGGAGCTAGGCGATTGTCCTGTCCCGGCAGCGGGTCCAGGGACGTTTGTGGTGCCGGCGCCTTATCGAAATGCCGGCAAATTGCAAGTGGATTCGTGTCAGAAAAGGCGCAGAAAAGCCCGCGCTCCGTCTCCGGGGCTGCCGGAGGAGAGGCGGGCTCTGCGGGAGCCCACGCTCAGCGAAATCGCCGAGCGGTGGGCTCGGGATTCAGTTCGAAGCTTCCGGCGTCGCGGCGGGGGCTTCTTCGTTGCGGCGGCCGCGGAAGACTTCCGTGTTGCCACGATCGCCGCGGTCCCCACGCTCGCCACGGTGACCGTGGTCGTCGCGGGAGTGGTCCTTGCGGCGCTGGGCGCCTTCGACGGCGGCATCAGCGATGCGGGCCGTGATGAGCTTGATCGAACGGATCGCGTCGTCGTTGCCCGGGATGACGTAATCGACGTAGTCGGGATCGCAGTTGGTGTCGGTGATCGCGATGACCGGAATGTTGAGGCGCTTCGCTTCCTTGACGGCGATCGTCTCCATGGCCGGGTCGATGACGAAGAGGGCCGCCGGGAGGGCGTTCATCGCCTTGAGGCCGCCGAGGTACTTCTCGGCGCGCTCGCGCTCCTTCTCAAGGCGGGAGACTTCCTTCTTCGGGAGCTGAAGGTACGTCCCGTCTTCCTTCATGCGCTCGAGCTGGCGGAGGCGGTCGAGGCCCTGCTTCGAGGTGCGGAAGTTCGTGAGCGTGCCGCCGAGCCAGCGGTTCACGACGTAGTAGGAACCCGAGCGGGTCGCCTCTTCGATCACGATTTCCTGGGCCTGGCGCTTGGTGCCGACGAAGAGGATGTGGCCGCCGCGGGCGACGGTTTCCTGAACGAAGTTGTACGCCTTGGTGAAAAGGCGCGCCGTCTGGTCGAGGTCGATGATGTGAATGCCGTTGCGGGCGCCGTAGATGAAGGTCTTCATCTTCGGGTTCCAGCGCTTGGTCTGGTGACCGAAGTGGACGCCGGCATCGAGGAGGGACTTGAGCGGAAGCGCGAATTCAGTAGCCATGGTGGTCGATTCCTTTTCGGTTGGGCTCTCCCCTTCGCAAACGCCGCGAGCAGCTCCGAAGAGTTGCACCGTGCGGCGCTGTTGACCCGCGAAGGGTTGGAATTTCACACAAGCCTTGGCAACCATCATTGGCTCTCCAGGATTTGCGTGAGTTGGGGGCGACTAGAACGGAACCGGGTCTGTCGTCAAGCTAGAATCGTCGAATTGCTCGACGTTCACGCCTTGCGGAACGACTTCAGGAGCGCGACCTCGTCCTTGTAAGGAAATTTCCCTTCGGCGGGCGCCGTCTCAAGGACGGCGGGAACGTCGACGAAGCGTGCATCCTGCACCAGACGCCGAAACACCGCCTCGCCAAGAAGTCCCTTGCCCAGGTTTTCGTGGCGATCGACCCGCGACCCAAGCGCCTTCTTTGAATCGTTCAAGTGAAAGGCCACAATCCGGGAAAGACCGATCGTCGCCTCCACTTTTTCAAAGGTCTTTTCGTAGCCTTCCACCGTTGCCAGATCGTTCCCCGCTGCGTAAGCGTGCTGGGTATCGAAGCAGAAGGCGAGTCGCGTTCCGTCTTTGACGGCCGCGAGAATGTCCCGAAGATGAGACCACTCGTGGCCGATGCATGTCCCCTGCCCCGCGGTGTTTTCGAGGAGAATTTTTGCGGAAGCACCCTCGGTGCGGCGGTGGACCTCGTCGAGGCTCGCAGCGACACGGGAAATACCGACCGCTTCACCGTCGCCGAGGTGGGCCCCCGGGTGCAACACCGCGTAAGGAATACCGAGAGCACTGCAGCGACGAACCTCATTCGCGAGCGACTCAATGCTCTTTTCGCGCAATTCTTCCGTCGCCGCGGCGAGGTTGATCAAATAGCTCGTGTGGGAGGCGATGTACGCGGCGCCGAAGGCCTCCGCCGCTTTCCGAAACGCGAGGATCTTCGCGTCGTCGAGGGCAGGTTCCTTCCAAGTGCTGCTGTTTTTTGTAAATATCTGAACTGCTTCACAGCCGTCATCGGTTGCGCGGGTGAGCGCGAGGTGAAGTCCGCCGGCCACCGATTCGTGAGTTCCAAGACGCATGGCCCCTTCGATACCACCAAACTTTTGCTAGGGGCGGCCCCCGTGAACCCGCTCTCCGTCGTCGACGCACACGCGTTTCTCGCAGCCTCCGGCCCGCACGCACTCGCCCCGCTCTTCGAAGGCTGCGCGAACCGATGCCATTGCCGCTACTGGCACTTCGTAGGCACGAAGAACGAGTGGCTCGAGAAGTGTGCTTTTCGGCCGGAAGAGAATGCCAACGAACTTAGCGCGGCTATTGGAGCGGAGGCCGATGACGGCCACGGCCTTGTCGCTCTTTCCGACGGAATTCCGGTCGGTTGGCTCAAGGTCGCCCCGCGAGCTTCCGTCCCGAAACTGCGCAATCAGGGCGTGTATAAGCGTCTCGAACTCGCCAATGAAGGCGTCTGGGTCGTCGTCTGCCTATTGGTGGCCGAGGAGGGGCGCCGCCAAGGGGTCGCCCGCGCATTGATCGGCGCCGTCGACGACTACGTACGACGACGACGCGGCCACACCATCGAAGCACTCCCGCGCGTCGAAGACCGTGAACTTCACGCGGAAGAGGCGTTCGCCGGGCCCTGGGTCCTTTACCGGGATGCAGGCTTTGAGGAGGTCGCCGGTGAACGCCCCTACTCGGTTTTTCGCAAGCGTCTATGACAACTTGCCGATTGAATCAAACCGGGATCTTTGCGAGCTTCAAGAGATAGAATGTCAGCGCGGAGATGGCGGCAGCGCCAGGGACCGTCAATACCCAGGCCCAAACAATTCGCCCGGCGACTCCCCAACGCACCGCCGAGAATTTCCGCACCGAACCGACGCCAACAATCGCTCCAGTAATGGTGTGCGTCGTCGACACTGGAATCCCGAGGCCGGTCGCTAGGAAGAGGGTGATAGCGCCTGCGGTCTCCGCGCAGAAGCCGCCAACGGGTTGAAGTTTGGTGATTTTCATACCCATGGTCTTCACGATACGCCAGCCGCCGGAGAGCGTCCCGAGGCCGATCGCCGTGTGGCACGCGAGGACGACCCAAATCGGAACGTGAGGCCCCTTCCCATGCGTCCCCGCGGCGAGGTTCCCGGTCGCCACGAGGGCGGCACAGATGATCCCCATGGTTTTTTGCGCGTCGTTGCCGCCGTGCCCGAGCGAATAGAGCGCCGCGGAGAGGAGCTGCATCTTGCGAAAGCCACCATCGACTTTTCGCTGCGGGGTGTCCCCGAAAATGCGCATGACGACGTTCATCAGGACCACGCCAAGGAGCATTCCAAGCACCGGCGAAACGACGATGAACAGGCCCGTCCGCGCAAAGAAACGGAGGTCTAGCGCCCCGAAACCGGCCTTTGCAATGGCGACGCCCGCCATCCCACCGAGGAGCGCATGGCTGGAAGACGTGGGCAGAGCGAGCCACCACGTGAGGAGGTCCCACACAATCGCGCCGACAAGGGCAGCCGCGACGACCCCGAGCGTAATGATGTCGGGCGAAATCCCCTTAGAGATGCTGCCTGCGACCGCCTCATTGAAGACAAGAAAGGCAATAAAATTAAATGCAGCCGCCCACCAAACGGCGACTTTCGGTGAAAGGACTCGCGTCGATACAACGGTGGCGATGCTGTTCGCCGCATCGTGGAAGCCGTTGATGTAGTCAAACCCAAGAGCGAGGACGATGATAGCGACGAGCCCTGCATTCGCGGCAGTCATGCGTACTCCAGGACGATACCTTCAATCAGGTTCGCAACGTCGTCGCAGCGGTCAGTTGCCTCCTCGAGATAGTCAAAGATCTCGCGCCACTTCAGGATGTCAATGGGGTCATTTCCGCGCTTGTACAACGCGGCGATTGCCCGACGAAAGATCCCATCGGCTTCACTCTCAAGGTCGTCAATCTCCTTGCAGAGTGCAAGGAGACGCTCCGGGTTTTTGAGGCCCGGTAAAAGGCGCATTGCCTCCATGAGCTTCTCGCAGGAGCGCACGAGAATATCGCAGAGCGGGATCGCTTCCGGCCGTAGGGCGCGGACCTCGAAGAGGACGATCCGCTCACTCACCGCTTCGACGGCATCGAGGACGTCGTCGAGATTCGTCGTAAGCGCGTGAATGTGCTCGCGGTCAATGGGGGTAATCCACGTGTTGTGGAGGCGACGCATCGCTTCGTGGGCGATCGAATCGGCCTCCTGCTCGATGCGCTTGATCCCTTCCGCACGCGCAACGACGCGGGAGGAAGCCGGCCCTTCTGAAGCCTTTTCGAGATCATGGTGGCTCGCATCGATCTCGGTGAAGAGGGTGCGTAGCTCCTGGGCGCCGGCCATTGCCTTTTCCGCTTGGGCGCGGAATGCGCTGAAGAATACATCGTCGCTGGTGCGAGTTCCGAACATGCGCCTGTATCCAAAACGCATGTGACAGCCATGTGGCGACGGGGCGAATATTCGCGCCGTTGCGGTCCTCAGGGCGGTCGGACGGTGAGTCGCTCGTGGATATCGTCCGCGATAGAAACGGCAACCGCCCCAACCTTGATGATCGCGGGCGGCGGCGAAGGCGCCATCACGAGACCGTAGGTCTGGAGCGTCGAAAGGAGCGCATCCGGCGCCACGATGACCTTTTCGAGCAGCGCGTACGCCCCGAGCGCCCGCGCGAAATCGGCCGCCGACGGGTAGCGATCCTCGCGGTGACGGGCCAGAGCGCGACGAAGAATCGGCCGAAGGGCGTCGGGCACCCGCGCACTCCGCTCGAGGGCGTCGATGTTCGCGTCACGAATGCGAAGAAGCATTTCCACTTCGCCGAGTCCCCGGAAGAGGGGCTCGCCGAGGAGCAGTTCTGCAAGCAAAATTCCAACGTTGAATAGGTCGCTCCGGGCGTCGAGCTCCTCGCCGCGCACCTGCTCCGGCGACATGTAGCCGGCCTTCCCTTTCACCTGGCCAGTGATGGTCCGTCGGTCCATGTCCGTGAACCGCACGATGCCAAAATCGGTGAGCTTTACGCCGCCGGAGGTGTCGAAAAGGACATTGGAGGGGGAGACGTCTCGGTGCACGAGGTTGAGCGGGCGGGCCCGTTCGTCGCGCAGATCGTGGGCGTACGCGAGCGCGCGGAGCACCGAGAGGGCCACGTGTAGTGCAGTGGCAACGGAGACGGTTGGAGGCGCGACCGTGACGGCGTCGCTCGGTTCGCGGCGAACGGGGGGGACGGCACGGAGAAGCTGCCCGGCGGTGCTCCCCTGCACAAGCTCAAGAACGATGTACGGAGCGCCATCTACTTCGCCAAAATCGAACACTTGGACGACGTTTGGATGGTGCAGCTTGGCGCCGATCCGTGCCTCGTCGATAAACATTCCGAGGAAGTCTCGGTCGCTCGCGAGCTCAGGAAGGATGCGTTTTACCGCGACGTATTTCTCGAAGCCGTGGGGGCCGGTCCGGCGCCCCAAGAACACCTCCGCCATCCCGCCCGTGGCGAGACGCGTGATGATTTCGTAGGGGCCGATGCGATCCGGGGCGACGAGCGACACTCCTCGTACATACACCATTTTCAGCGCAACAACGTCCGTCGACACCTCGTGGCGACGCTCACGAAGGTTGCGGGGTTCGGCCACCCTCAATCGCCCTCGATGGCCCAACGTCGATTGCATTCCCGGGAACGCGGCCATGGTCTAGCCTGCGCCGCCGTGACGCCCCTGCCCTCCTCGCAGCCCTCCGGTCGCCCCCCGCCTCGTGTCATTGCTGTCGTCGGCGCGACAACGTTCTTCGGCGAGCATCTCCTTGGAGTTCTTGAAGAAGATCCACGCGTCGATCGCATTGTCGCCGTCGGCGAAAAGACATCGCCAGGCGCTGGCGCAAAGACCCGCAGCTACGAACTCGACGTCACTCAGCCCGGAAGCGAGGCCCGATTGGCGGAGATTTTCGCCACGGAAGCGATCGAGGCCGTGGTCCACGTCGGCTTTCTCCAGGTGCCGGCGACCGCTGCTGCCTGGGCCCACGAGTACGAGAGCGTCGGGACGATGCGCGTCGTCGTCGCCGCACGAAAGGCGTCCGTCGGAAAGTTCGTCGGCGTTTCCAACACCTGGCTCTACGGCGCGCTGCCTTCGAACCCAAATTTTCTTGATGAAAAACGAGATCTTCGAGCATCTCGAAGTGAGCCGTTTTTCGCCGACAAAATTGAAGCCGAGGCGAAGATGCGGGAGCTCGCCGAGAAGAGCCCCGAGACGTCGGTGACGATTCTACGGTTCTCACCGATCGTCGGTTCGACGATTGATAATCTCCATACACGTTGGCTTTCGCGGAGCTTCGTACCGACGCTCCTTGGCCATGATCCACTTTTTCAATTTCTGCATGAAATTGACGCGATTGCGGCGCTGAAGCACGCGCTATTCCGAGACGTACCGGGTGTCTACAACATCGTGGGCGAGGGGGTTGTCCCGCTCTCGCTCGCCATCCGTCTTGCCGGTCGTACCGCCATTCCGCTGCCGCGAACGCTCTTGCGCCCCCTCGTATCGGCCCTTTGGCTGGCCGAGCTCGCCGAGGGCTCGGAGGCATTCTTGCCGTACCTCCGCTACCTGTGCGTTGCCGATGGTTCAAAAGCGGCTCTTGCCGGGTTCAAACGCGCCTATACCTCGCGCGAAGCCCTCCTCGATTTCGGAAGTACCCAACGCCTACGTGATGCGCGCCAGCTCCAGGAGCCCCGCCGATGAGCAAGAAAGCTTCAAACAAAGGTCGCCCGTCCGCCCCGTGGTCGAAGAAGGAGGCGGAGAAACGTGCCGCCGAGCGGCCGGAATCGGTTGCACCCGTTCCGGACGCGCGTGAAGCCGAGGTGGCGCCAGCTCCGCAAACGCGGGAAGCGGTTCTTGAAGAAGTTCATGCACTTGAGGCGGAACTTGAAGTTCTTGGCGCCAAGATCCACGCCGAGCACGAGGCGCGACTTAGGTCAGCGCCGCCGCCGCCGCCGCTCGCCGCCGCGCCGGCCCCGATCCCCGCGCCGCTCCCTTCGATGTACGACGCGTCCAAAGAGGTTCTTTCGACGAATCATTTCACGCGTACGTGGAGCCGAGATGCGCTCCGTTCGAAGGTGGAAGACGTCGACGATATGGGCTTTGATCGGCCCTTCGCCGATCGGATTGCACCGACCCTCGATTTTCTTCACGATCGCTGGTTCCGCGTGGAGAGTCATGGATCCGAGTCGATCCCGGCGAACGGGCCGTGTATTTTCGTGGCCAATCATTCGGGCACGCTCCCCGTCGATGGCCTCATGCTTCGCGTCGTTTTGGAGAAGCTATCGACCAGAGAAACTCCCGATTTTCGGTGGCTCGCCGAAGACGATGTTTTCCATTTCCCTTTCGTCGGATCGACGCTGACGCGCCTTGGGGCCGTCCGCGCCTGCCAAGAGAACGCCGAGCGGTTGCTCGCCCGCGGCCTCCGCGTGGGCGTGTTCCCCGAGGGGCTGAAGGGCATCGGAAAGCTCTTCCGAGATCGTTATCAACTTCAACGTTTTGGGCGCGGCGGCTTCGTGAAGCTCGCCCTGCGTACCGGGACGCCGATCGTCCCGGTGAGCATCCTGGGCGGCGAGGAGACCCAGCCGATGCTCGCGCGGCTCACCTTCTTCGCAAAGCTGTTCGACGTCCCCTATGTTCCCGTAACACCAACGTTTCCGCTGCTCGGCCCCGCCGGTCTCGTCCCCGCCCCGACGAAGTGGAAAATCTTCTTCGGTGAGCCGATCGACCTCTCGGCCCATGGCGCCGAAGCTGCGACCGACGACCTCCTCGTTTCCCAGCTTTCTGAGCGGGTCCGTTCGGAAATTCAAGGGACCCTCGACCGCGCCGTCGGCGAACGGAAGTCGGTATTTTTCGGATGACCACATCACCGCAAGCGGCTGAACGCCCTGCCATTTCTGCGCCCGCCGACGGACTTCTGCTGATTGATAAGCCGCGCGGCCTTACGAGCCATGACGTCGTCGGGCGCCTTCGACGCATCCTGAAACGGCGCGACATCGGCCACGCGGGGACCCTCGACCCGATGGCGACCGGGCTGCTCGTCGTTCTCCTCGGGGAGGCGACGAAGCTCTCGGCCTACTTGACGGCCGACGCCAAGGCCTACGCAACGACCCTCCGCCTCGGCGCGACGACCGGGTCCCTCGATGCCGACGCACCGATCTCGGAAGAACGCCCGATCGCTCCGGAAATTCTCGCCGAGCTGGCTGCAGGGGCGGGACCGGCGCTCAGCGACGCCCTGGCCTGCGAGGCGGCACGCACGGAACAAATTCCGCCGGCGGTTTCCGCCATTCAGGTCGATGGCGTCCGCAGCTACGATCGGGCCCGTCGCGGCGAAGAGGTGTCCCTGCCGCCGCGTGCCATCGGCGTCGAACAGCTCACCCTGGTGAACACAACCGGGGAGCCGCCCGAGGTCACCGTCGAGCTCCGCGTCTCCAAAGGCTACTATGTACGTGCATTCGCACGAGATTTCGCCGAGCACCTCGGGACGCTTGCCTACCTCACCGCGCTGCGGCGGCTCCGGTCGGGCGTCTTCTCCGTCGAAGAGGCGGTCGTCGTCGACCACCCCGCGATGCGGGGCCAAATCCTCCCCCTCGCCGCCGCAATTCGTCGCGCATTGCCAACGATTACCGCCGACGGAGCCACGATCGTCGAGGCCCGACAAGGGAAGCGCTTCGCCGCCGAAGATGCTCCACGGACGGGCCCGTTTGTCCTCTTTGAGGGCGACGTACCTATCGCCATTGCCGAGCGCGACGCCGACGGTCGCGGAAAAGTACTCCGCGGGTTTCGCGTCGGCGTCTAGACCGCCCGTGGGTTGCATCGATCCGCCGCGTTGACGGCGGATCCAA
>DYPH01000333.1 GCA_020720045.1 Sorangium cellulosum
CGCGAGGACGTGTCGCACTCCGAAAAGGAGATTCCGAGCAGCTACCTAGAAGCGCTTTCGAAATCTTAGCGGTATCCGGGGTTTCCGGCGGTGGTCGGCTCCACGACGAGCGTCGTCTGGAGCTCGCCACTGCTCATCCCCGTAAAGATCACGTTGCAGGCGAGCACCCGCGCCGTCCACCGGGTGTGCTCGCGAAGCGAGGGGAGCGGCTCCGTCGCCGGCTGGAGCATGGCCCGGTGTGTACATCGAGAGCGGCGCGTGGAAGTGCGTAAAAACGCCGTACCGGACGCCGGTATCTAAGTCGGTAATCAGCGGCGTCTCAAACAGCGGTTTCGCCGGCTCATTGCCAAAGAAACTGACCTTTTCTTCCGAAAGGAAGATGCGCACTTCAATGCGATGACCGACGGGGATCGGGCAGGCGCCGTGCAAATCGATCCGACGAGTACCCAGCCGTCGCCGCCACTCAGCCGTCCTTGCTGACGACGGTGCCGACGTTCTCCCCGCGCACGACGCGGCCGATCGAGCCCGGCTGGAGCTTGAAGACGCGGATCGGGAGGTTGTTGTCGCGGCACATGGTGGCGGCCGTCGAGTCCATGACGGCGATGCGATCGGCGATGAACTTGTCGTAGGTCATCGTCGAAAACATCTTTGCATCCGGGAACTTAACCGGGTCCTTGTCGTAGACGCCGTCGACCTTCGTCGCCTTGAAGAGCGCCTGCGCGTGGATCTCCATCGCGCGGAGGGAGGCGCCGGTGTCGGTCGAGAAGTAGGGGTTGCCGGTGCCGGCGGCGAAGATGACCATCCGCCCCTTTTCGAGGTGACGGAGCGCTTTGCGGCGGATGTAGGGCTCGGCAACCTGTCGAATTTCAATGGCGGTCATGACGCGCGTCGGCACGCCGGCCTTCTCGAGGGCGTCCTGGAGGGCGAGGGCGTTGATGATCGTCGCGAGCATCCCCATCGCGTCCCCTTGGGCGCGATCCATGCCTTGGCTCGCACCTTTGAGTCCGCGAAAGATATTGCCGCCGCCAACGACAAGTCCCACCTGTGTTCCGAGGGCGTGGACCCCTGCAAGATCAGCGGCGACCTCGGCGAGCACGGAAGGCTCAATGCCTGATCCGGCGGTACCACACAGCGCTTCACCGCTAATTTTTAGGAGAATCCGGGAGTAGGCGAGGGGGGCGGCTGCGCTCATGGGCGTAAGGGGTACCTGGGCCGTGGGGCGCTTTCAAGGCCCGTCTCTCAGCCAGGAATTTCGCTGGCGGTCGCGAACGGACGGGCGCTGTGGAAGAGGGCCCGCCGTCTCTCACGGCCGCCGTGGATGCGGCTGCTAGACCGCTCTCAGTTAAAGCTGAGCCTGTACCCGGCGAAGCGAACCCAGCCG
>DYPH01000185.1 GCA_020720045.1 Sorangium cellulosum
TTTCAAAACCGCTGCCTTAGACCACTCGGCCACTCCTCCAAAGCTTCAAAATCGTTCCCGGTTCGACTCGGTCGCTTGTGGCGCTTCTTTCGAAGCACGCGCGCTGTTCTACGCGAGACCTTGGTGGAGGTCTAGCGTCTGACTTCAACCTTCGTAGACGTCGTCCTGCTCGATGCGGGAGAGGACCCAGTCGAAGGTGCCGGTCGTGATGTGGGTCCGGCAATACTTGCAGGTTCCCGCCATCTCGAGGTCGAGAGGGGCGCCGCACTTGGGGCAGTTCTTGTCGACACGGGCGGGGCCCTTGGCGTCGCGGCCGCGGATGAACGTCCAGTATTCGCTGTAGACGCGCTCGTTGCTGCGGTTGCCGCTCACGACCTGGTTGTCCTGATCGCGGAGCGTATAGTCGAGGGAAGTCGCGAAGATACGGACGGTGATCGCGTCGAAGTAGCCGTCGCTCTCGATGCGCGCCCACTCGAGGCGGAGGATCCGCGCGTTCTCGGTGACGTTGCGGAGGTGCTGGCGAAGGTACTCGTCGACCCAGTACTTCTGGACGCCGAAGAAGGCGTCGGTGAACCAGGGGCGCATCTTCGCGAGATCGCGAGCTGCCCAGGCGGTCTGGAATTCGGTAAAGACGAGATTGACGCGCCCCTGGAAGGCGTTGTCATCAAACGCCGGGTCGCGCTGGCGGAGATCGGCGAAACGATCATTGAGCTCCGCGTCGACGATCGTCGGGCGATCGGTCCCCTGCTCGACGGTGTTCCCGGTGAGCATCGGGCCGCGCTGCTCGCGCTCGACGATCTGTGCAGAGACGACGGTCCAGTCAAAGGCGCCGTTCCCGACCGCTTGGCCGCAATGATTGCAGCGACCGCCGACGACGGAGCCTTGGGGGGCGCCGCAGCTCGGACAGTCGAAGGAACGGGCCTTTTCCGGCGAGCGGCTCTTGGCGCTCAGGCTCCGCCTCAATACCCATTGCTCGCGGAGGTACCAGGCTTGACCAGCCGCTTGGAGATTCGATTCAATCTCAATGGTTGCGATCGCGGCGCCGTTGCTCTCCTGAATATCGACGAGGCGCGCGGCGCCGACGATGACGTTCGTCACCGGTCCACCGAGGCTCTGCCCCTGGAGCTGGCTCGGCGCGTGGTCGGCCAGGTAGGCGGCCATCCGCGGGAGTTGGTTCTCTCCGAGGCGCGTCCGGATTTCTGTGTAGATTGCAACGACAAAGTCGTCGAACACGACCAGGGAGAAGTAGGGATCGGCGCCAAAAAGCTCGCGAATCCGGCGACGGGGCGGCGAGTGGCGCTCCTCGTAGATCGGCTGCGTCGGCATCGCCGGCCCCTTGCCCTTCTGCATCGCCGCAATGACCACGATGATGATCACGATGATGAGGAAGAAGACAATCCCGCCAAAAACGCTCCCGCCGCCGCTGCTGCTTCCCGAGGAGTAGCCAGAGCTCGACGATGAGAAGCCGGAACTTGACGTCGAAAATCCCGAACTTGAGCCGCTCCGTGAGCCCGAGCTGGAACTCGACGAGCTGCTAGAACCCGATCGGGAACCGCCACTGAAGGAGGAGCCGCCACCGGGGCGCGCGGCGACTTCTGGCGCTGCGGCGGCAAGCAAAAGGACGACAGCACCGGCGAGGGGGAGGGCGCGGGAACGTTTCAAAGCGCGTCGAAGGTACCTGACTCCCTCGGTCGCGCGGAACTTTTCCCGTCGCGATCGTCGCCGCGCCGCGACGCCCCGGTTTCACGTAAGCTAACCGGTACCTCTATGTACACTGCACGCAAAATTGTCGGGCGCCTCGTCTTCGCTCTTTCCGTCGCTAGCGGCGCTCTCGTCGCCTGCGCCGGGTCTGCGGTACCCGCCGCGTCCCAGGCGTCCCAGGCGGCAGAGCGGTCTCCGGAAGAGCTTCTCGCCGCTTCAAAAGCGGCCCACGCGGCAAAGGCAGCCGGCGGGAAAGTCGTCGACGTGCGGGGCGCCGAGGAGTTCGCTGCCGGCCATATCGACGGTGCGATCCACGTTCCGGTCGCCGAAATTGGTGCCCGCGCGGCGACCGGCGAGCTCGGCGCGAAGGGGGACCCCGTGGTCGTCTATTGCGGTTCAGGCCGCCGCGCCGCGCAAGCGGCCGAGGCGCTACGCGCGGCCGGATTCACGCAAGTGGTGAACCTCGGCCCGATGAGCAATTGGGAAAACGCGCGATAACTGAGCGAAGAGTCAACGCGCCTTTCGCCGACACTCAAACGTGCTTTCAGACGGCAGCGAGGATGCGGACGACGTCGTTGCGGAGCGCGCCGAGGGCACCTTCCGCGAGCGCCATCGCGCGTACGCGGACGTTGACTCCGGAGCCGGTGCGCACCACCGGCTCTTCATTGTAGTAAGCAATTTCTGCAGCGACACGCTCCGCACGCTCGACGGGGAGGCCGACGGCGGCGATCAGGAGACCGTCTCCATCGGCGACGACGGCGCCTTCCGAGGCGCGCGCCTCGAGGAGGTGGTTGAGGGCGGTCCAGGGATTGGAGGAGCGGGTGTTGCGGCGTTCCGTGAGCATGGATGCAGCCTCTCTCCAATGGGCCCGACGGGCCAAGAAATGGGCTACACGGTCGCGCTCACTCGCCGAAGTGCTGGAGAAGCGCGCGGACGGCGCTGAGGTCGAAGGGCTTGTCGAGGAGGATACGCTCGGGGTGCTCGACGAAGGCGCGCGCGGTACGCGTGTAGGCGCCGCCCGTCATGAAGACCATGCGCTGCGCGAGCGTCGGCGCGCGTTCTTTGAGTGCCTCGTAGAGATCGGCGCCAGAGAGTCCTGGCATCATCAAATCGCAGAGAACTACATCAAATTCCGTACGTTGGTCGGCCAACCGGAGGGCGTCTTCTGCCGAGTAGATGGCGGTCACTTCGTGCTCTCGTGCGAGGGCCCGGCGGAGCGCGTTTGCGACGGTCGGCTCGTCGTCGACGATGAGGACGCGGAGCCTACGCGTCGCAGGGGGGAGCGGCGGCATCGTCGCGAGCGGCGGCTCTTGGTCGGTTGCCGGGAGGGTGACGCGCACCGTCGTTCCGCGGCCCAGCTCGCTGAAAATGCGAATGGTTCCACCAAGCGCCGTCACGATACCGTGACAGATCGAGAGGCCGAGGCCGGTCCCTTCGCCGACTGCCTTTGTCGTGAAAAAGGGATCAAAGACGCGCGGTAGAATCTCGGGAGGGATGCCGGGGCCGCTGTCACGAACCTCGAGACACACCTTCATTCCGGCGGTAGATTCTTCGGAGAAAATCGCAATGACAACGCGATTGAGTTCCGGGCTGCATCCCTGGAGAGCCTGGGCGGCGTTCATGAGCAAGTTAAGGACGACCTGCCCGAGCCGCGTCGCGTCCCCAAGGACCGCCGGCACGCGTCGATAGTCGCGCACGATGGTGGCGTGTTCCGTGAGTTGCTTTCGGGAAAGCTGGAGTGCCCCGTCCACGATCGGCGGGAGGGCCAAGGGGGCCGGTTCGCTCGGCTCCTCACGCGAAAAGGCTTTAATATCGCGAACAATGCGTCGCACGCGCTCGGCACCCTGCAGCGCCTCTTGGAGGTTCGCACGGAGTTCCGAAGGCGCCTCCCCGAGCTGCTCGACGGCGTTCGCGAGGTTCATCAGCACATAGGAGAGCGGATTATTGATTTCGTGGGCGATGCCTGCGGCGAGCGTCCCGATGGAGGCGAGGCGATCGGCCTCCGTGAGGCGCGCCTGGAGCAATCTACGGTCGGTGATGTCGCGAAGAACGCCAAGAAAATGCGAATTTCGCCCCTGCTCATCAAACAAGGGAACGACGTCCAGTTCCGTCCAGAAGGTAGAGCCGTCCTTCCGGTACTTCAGGACCTCAATGCGTTTGGGGCGGAGCTCCGCACGTGCGCGCTCAAGTTCCAGGAGCTGGCTGCGATCACTCCCAGGGCCAATGGTAATTCCCGGCGTCTCCCCGATCGCCTCTTCGCGGGAAAAACCGGTCATTTGTACGTAGGCGTCATTGACGAAAATAATCCGGCGAATGCCGTCTGGGCCCTTCGTCGTCTCACCTTCTGTAATCAATATTGCGTCGCTCAAATGATCGATCGACGCTGCGAGCAAGCTAGAAATCGTCGGCGGGTAGCCGGGATGCCTCACCGGCGTCGTGGTCACGGGGCGACCAGGAGCGCGCGACCCGCCATGCCGACCAGCCGATCGAGGGCGCTGCCAAAGGGCTCACGTAGCGCGGGGAGCGTGCGCAAACCCCACAAAAGTTCTGCATTTTCCCAGGCAGTCGTCCGCGCGTGGACGATGCTCCAGAGGGCGATCCGGTCGTCGACGTCACCAAACGCGCGATCAATCTCGCCGACGAACCCCTCCGCGAACCAGACTTTGACCTTTGCTTCGGTCTCTTTGAGAATTTCGTTCACCACCAAGAAGTCGCGATGGAAGGCCGAGTCTTCTCGCGGCTCGAAGCAATGACGTTCGGCCACGGTCGCGACGGCGAAGGGCAAATCACGATTGATATGCGCGTTCATGCCGGCGAGCGCGAATTGGATCGGCGCGATCGCTTCGGAACTACGTACCTCGAAGAGGGGGCTCCACGCCTTGGGGATCTCACTGCCGGCACGATCTCCGTCGTAGGCGGCAAAGTAGAGCTGCGCGAAGACGACATCAAGTTCTTCTAATAATTCAGGCGCTTCGAAGCGACCGTTTGCGATCGCTTGGGCGATCGCTTCCGTCGTCTTTGCATACAGCCGATTGAACCAGGCGACCCCGTCTTGCGAGGGGAGAACCGCCTGAATTTCAGCCATTTTCTCGAGAACACCGCCAATTCCGTTCGCTGCGTCACTCACTGCCATCGTCATGGCGGCAATAATATCGGGAATTTCGAGGTACGGCGGAACTCTCTGCCGCATCGTCGCTTGCTCAAATTGCACGCGCCAGCGGCAGCCAAACGGGTACCCTCGCGCCCCGATGCACGCGCTTCCGCCCCCGGTTGGCTGGCCCCGCCTCTCTGCGGCGCTCTATTGCGAGAACCCTCGCGCGGCGATCCGTTTCTACTGCGAAGCCTTCGGCTTTGCAGTTCGTCTATGGATCGATGACGCCGGCACCGCCTCTTGCGAGGTTCCCGCGGGGGATGGCGACGTGGAACATTCCGAATTGATGATCGGCGATGGGGTCCACGTTGCCCTGATCATGGTGAGTGCGAGTCGGAAGGCGGGCCGCCCCGATTGGGGCTATCGCCGCGCGCCCCGCGAATTTGCTGGGGCGCCGATCAACACGCAGAGTCTCATGCTCTATGTGGATGATGTTGATGCTCATTTCGCCCACGCGAAGCGTGCGGGCGCGACGATCGTGAGCGAACCGAAGACGACCGACTACGGGGAAGGCTTTTGGGTCGATCGTGGCTACGAAGCGGCCGATCCCGAGGGGCATCATTTCTGGTTTTACCAGCGCCTTCAGACGCGCTGAAACCAGCGAACCGCCGCAGCGACCCAGAAGCTCCCCGCGAGCAGTGCCAGGATTAGGTAGAGCGCCCGGGGCTGCGAACCGGCGGGCTGCGGGGGCGGCGTCAGAGCCTCGAAATCCTGTTTGAAAATGGCGCGAGGGTCGAGTTCGATCGGTGGGTAGGTCGTCGGGACCGGGAGCCAGCCGTAGTCGTCGGATTCGCGACTGGAGAGGAGCGTCGTTTCGGAAGCGACCGCCGTCGGCAGGGGGGCACCGACGCCATCGCGACGCAGCGGCAATGCGATTCCAAGCTCCCGCGCCACGACCCGGGTCGCCCGCTGCATCGCCTCGGCCGACTCAAATCGTTCCGCGGGATCGAAGGCGAGCGCCTTCTCAAGGAGCGCTTCCACCTCCAGCGGGAGGCGCAACTCAAACGTACAAAGAGGGAGGAGCGGGAGGCGCGCTTCGACAAGAAGATCGAGGGTCGATGCGCCGGTACGTAGCGAATGGCCGGCCATACCGGAGGCGATCGTCAGCGCAAGGGCAAAGAGATCGGTCGCCGGCGTCGCGGCGCGTGCCGTCGCCTGTTCGGGCGCCATAAATGCGGGCGTTCCGAGAGGCACGCCGGCCGCCGTTGCGCGCAGCCCTTTCGCGTCGAGGAGCTGGGCGAGACCGAAGTCCAACAAATGAGGCAGGCCGCGCGGGCCGAGAATAATATTTGAAGGCTTGATATCGCGATGGAGGATCCCCTTTTGATGGGCGAGAATCAAGACCTCCAACAGGTCATCCAAGAGGGCGAGTCCTTCGATAAGGTTCAGCGGTTCGCCGGCACGCATACGCTCGCGCAGCGTCGTCCCTTCGACGTGTGCAAATGCAGCGAATGGGCGTCCGTCGCTGCAATGTCCGTATCCGTAGCATTCAGGTACCGCCGGATGTCGAAGGGCGTCGACGACAAAGATCTCCCTCGAGAAGCGCGCAATCGACTCTTCATCAATGGCGCATTCTGGCCGAAGCAATTTGACCGCGATCGGGATACGCTGGACCACTGCGGCGTAGACAATGGAGGTTCCGCCCGAACCGAGAATGCGACCGAGGGGGATGGGGTCGTTGGAGAGCTCAGGAAGGGAGATCGTCACCGAGGCTTCAAAGGGGGAGGTTGCGTGCGATCGTTCCCGGGCAGCATTCGGCGTTTCGAGCATCGGGACCGAGGTACTCGCGCGATAACGCGGTGCATCCTAGGATCGACCGTCGAGACGAGAATGTTGCCGGGACCGGGGCATCGGCGCTCCAGCGACGACGCTGCACCTGTCGCCGGAAGACCTGTCGCAGCGAGACCTCAGGTCGGTCCGTCTTGCCCGATTCCGTCCCGGAAGCTCGGGTAGCGGAGTGAAACTCCGAAGGCCTCGCAGGCGGCGCGCCCGTCGACGCGTCGGTCGCCGCGGAGGGTCACCGGGGCCTCATCCAAGGGGACCGAGGCGGGGAAGGGGACCGAGAAGGTCTCACAGACGAACTGGGCGATTTCCTTGTGGCTGCAAGGGGTTGCATCGCCTACCGGGAAGACGGAGCCGGCCCACCGTCGGTCGGCCTTTTGTGTGCATAATGCACCGAGGAGCAGGGCGGCGAGGTCGTCGACGTGGATGCGCGAGGTGAAACGGGAGCCGTCACCGGGGATGCGGTGGAGGCCGGCGCGGATCCGCTGATGAACGCCGCGATCGGCGCCGTAGATCGCTGGCGCGCGGAGGATCACCGCCCCGGCGGCTTGAAAGAGGCGCTCGGCGCGCACCCGCCGCGGGTCGGCGTCGTTCGCCGTCGGCGTCGCGACGGAGACCTCGCGGGCGCTGCCGTAGAGAGCGACGCTAGGTAGCTGCTCGGAATTGCAATTTACACGGGATGTGATCAAAGCAATG
>DYPH01000186.1 GCA_020720045.1 Sorangium cellulosum
GGCTGGGTTCGCTTCGCCGGGTACAGGCTCAGCTTTAACTGAGAGCGGTCTAGGTCCGCTTCCCGCCCCGCCGAGAACAAACCAAAAAGAGCGCGCTCTTTCGGGCGCACTCTTTGGAGGATTCGTTTGGCGGTTCCGGGCCGCCCCGCAACTCACTTCTTGTTGGCAAAGCTCGCGGGCGCTTCGGCCGGCTCAAGCACTTCGATCTTCTCGAAGGTGAGGATGCCGTTGTCCGGGTCGGAGACCATGCCGGTCGTCGACTTCGTGAAGTTGAAGTCGTAGTTGCCGGTGATGCGGACCTTCGCGCCGACTGCAGGGAGCGGGAACGGAACGTCGACGCCCCAGACGTCGTCCTTCACGAGCTCCTTCGGCGCCTCTTTCTTGTCGTGGTAAGCCTTCTCGGCCTCGAAAACGACAGCAAAGTTGCGGGCCCAGCCGAGGACACCGATCTTGCGACCGGAGGTGTCCCCCTTCTTGTCGGCGATAGCGAAGCGGGGAACTTCCGCCTTGCAGTCGTCGGGGTCCTTCTTGCCGACTTCGTGGAGCGCGCAGGCGGGGGCCGACGGGATGTTGCTCTCGACGATGTAGCCCTCGATGGTGAGCTTCTTCCCGGCCACTTCCGAACGATGGATGTCGGAATTGATGTGGTGGGTTGCGCCGTAAACGGTCCACGACTCGCCGGCTTTGAGGGGGAGCGTCGGCAGCGCCGGAACGCCGGGGAGGTTCGGCTTGCGGCCGGAAGGCGCGGGCGTCGCCTGGTAGGGCTCGTCGTAGGGCTGTTTGCACCCAAGCGAGAGGACCGTGAGACCCGCGACGACGACGGCAGAGAGCGTGCGCATGGGAAGGGCTCGCTAGCACGCTTCTTTTCGTCGTTTCAAGCATGGGGGAATTCAGGCGGTTTTTCCTCGCATTTCACGAGGTCGCTGGTCATGGTGGCACGATGAACCTTCGCGCATTCCCTCTCGCTTCCGCGATGGCCCTCGCCGCTGCATTCCTCGCCCCCGCCTGTGGGTCGACCACCGACAGCGTCTTCGATGGAGGCACTGGCACTGGCACCGGCGACGCGACGACCGACGGCGGAACCGGCACCAACGATGCGAGCGACGGCTCGCCGCTGACGCTCCCCGATAGCGGCAGCGGCTCCCTGGATGGCGGCGGCGGGGTGGTGCCGACCGGCGACGTCGACGTTGTACTAACTGCCGACAATGCCTACGCATTTGGCTACGGCTCAGCGAACGCCCTTTCGAAGGTGACGCGGGCACCGGCGACGTTTTCCGCCGCCGAGATCTTCAGCTGCCCCATCGGCAGCGCGACCACCTCCGGCGGGCCCGAAGCGTGGCTCGTCCCCTCCGCCGACGCGCCGGGAGATGCCTATTTGTACGTCGTCGCCTGGGCCGATCGTTCGACGACGCAAGGGGTCCTCGGGCAATTCAAACGCGCCACTGGCGCACCGATCTATACGGGAAACGGCGCCTGGGAAGCCTGCGCAACCGGCATCGAGCTCCAGATCGGTACGCAAGGGTATGCCGATGACCCCAGCCTTCAAACGATCAACGGCGAACTCGCGAAGTGCAATGGGGCAAGCGGCTCAAAGACGGAAACGAGCGCCGGTTGGGTCAACAACACTGGCGCAGTGACGCCCGGCGCCGTCGGAACGCTGGTCTTCGGCGAGGACAACTCGGCGGCGGGCGGTGACTTCCCGATTACTTGCCAGATGGATGGCACGGGAAAACAGGGCATTGATGCCCAGGCAAAATGGATGTGGTATTCAACGGATGGGCAGAATGCCTTCCGCTATGTCGGCCCGGGTAACCAGACGCGCACCTTCCTGATTTTCCGTTTGCCGGCAAAGGCAATTCCCGGCGGCGAGAAGTAGCCGAACCGACGAGCGCGGCAACCGAGCGCCGGCAGGTGGCATCGGGGGAGTCGTGAAAACGGTCCTCGTTGTCCACGCCGGCTGCGTCTTTGCAATGACCGGCATTCTCTGGCTCGTGCAGCTCCTCGTCTACCCGACGATGGCGATCGTGGCCGGCCCCAACTACGCCGAATACCAGGCTTTTCACGTGACGCGGATCACGCCGGTCGTCGGCCCGACGATGCTCCTGGAGCTCGCGACCGCGGTTGCGTTGGTCCTCCCCGGGACCGTCGGTGTCGCGCGAGCGAGCTGGTGGTCGCCGACGTTCGCCTGGGGCTGCTTGGCGGCGACCGGTGCTGTTTTTCTGGCGACGGCGCTCTGGAGCGTCCCCCGGCACAACATCCTCGCTCACGGCTTCGACGCCGCCGCCCACCAGGCGCTCGTTTCGTCCAACCTCGTTCGCACGCTGATCTGGAGCGCTCACAGCGTGCTCTGCGGCGTCTGGCTCCACCGGGCGATCGCCGACGGAGTGCGTTGAATTCGAGGGGCCCCTCAGTGGGTTGCCTCGTTGGCGCCCCCCTGGCCCGGGCCAGGCAAATTCGGCCGGGGCCACCCCCTACCTGCCCGTGAATCTCCCGATTTGCTGAGAATTCGCGTTGGTATGCGACATGAGGTGCGGCGGGGATGTCGGATGCCCACCAGTACCTCCCAGGGACCTTCTACGAAGTCACGCGACGCTGCGTCGACCGCGCCCACAAATTCACACCGAACTACGACCGTGGCGGAACATTTCAATCAAGTGTTGCGCAGCTCTATCAATACGCGACAGCGCGCTACGCGCAGGCATATGGCATTGAGGTGATTGCCGTTTGTGTGATGTCGAACCACATCCATGAAGTCGTATTTGATCGCTCGGGGAAGATCTCCCAGTTCCTTCAAGAGCGGAACAAGATGCTCGCCGATACGGTGAAGGTCCGTTACGGGCTCCCATCGAGCGTGTTTGATAAGCCGGACGGGACCTACAACCGCCTCGAAGGCACAACGGCCATGGCCGACAAGATCGCGTATGCGATGGCAAATCCGGTAGAAGCTGGGCTCGTGGCGTCGCCGGAAGAGTGGCCGGGGATGATCTCCGCGGTGGAAGATCTCTTTGGGAAATCCACCGTTGTGACGCGACCTCGCGAATACCTGGCGCAGGAGGATAAAAGCAATGCGCCGACAGTGAAGTTTCGCATTGGTGCGCCGAAGGAAGCGGTCGAGCTCTTTGGGAGTGTTACCGAAATGGCGACGCAGGTGGCGACCCATCTTTGCAAGAAGATCAAGGCGGCGCGGCGCCGTCATTCGGGAAACTTCGCCGGGCGGCAGCGGGTGCTTGCGACGAATCCGCATTCGCGGGCGAAGACCTACGAGAAGTTCGGTGGGCGCGTACCGCGATTGACGACGGCGGGCGATCTCGCGACGGCGAAGCGGTTGATCGCGGAGATGCGGGCCTTTCGGAAGGCGCACCGGGTCGCGCTAGAGGCGGTGAAAGCCGGAAAGCGACGTGTGACGTTCCCCGCGGGGACGGGGAAAATGCATTTCACCTACGGCTATCCGCGCGAGGTGTACGTGCCTGTACCGGCGGCGTAAGGGCCGGCGAAGCGAGCTCCGATCCGGCGTATCGCTGGGTGGTGCCATGCGTCGAACCTGGAATTGAATAGCGCGGACCTGGCTCTCGAAAGGGGGTCTGTCTCCGCGCGTCTTGCGTTTGGGATTTTGGGGACGGGAGAGGCGGATCGAAGGCGGGAGAGGAAGAATTTTGAGTTGAGGAGGGAGATTTTGGAGGGTGAGAGGCGAGACCGAGGGGATCGGTGGTGAATTTTAGTGCATCATGCATGCGAATGGGCTCGTCTGGAAATTCCCAAACGAGCCCAAGCAATTGATCTTGTTTCTCTAAATCCAGCTGTCAGCTAGATTTCTTGTCAGCTAGATTTCTTGCTCTAGATTTTTTGCTTAGGGGCAGTCGACCGCCTTGACGTCCCAGGACAGCGTCGGGCCGGCCCCGGAAAAGGTCGCCCGGTAGGTCTCGCCGCCAGCAGCCTGCCAACCGTTGGGGCGAAAGGCGACTGCGCCGTAGGAACCGTAGCCGGCCAACAGGGGGAGTTTGGTCATCTTGAGCGTGGCGCCGTCGGAGGCGCGGGTGACGGCGAGCGTGCCCGCCGTCGGGTCGCCGACCTTCAGGTGGACGGTCCATGCCCAACTGACGATCTCCGTCGGTGCAAACCCCTGCGGCGGAAAGGAAATCCAGTCCGGGCTCGGTCCAGCGCCGCTCCCGTCGAAGGAAGACATGCATGACGCAGAGCCGTAGGGGCCACCGCCACCGTAGTAGCCGATGGCGGTACGACCGAGGGGCGGGTTCAGGATCCAGCGCCGGTGACCGAAGGTGGTGTCATTGCCGTTGTCTTGGACCCACTGGTCCATCGCAGCGGCCGCTGAGCCAGAACCCCAGGCAATATTCGAGGATCCCGCGCCAGCAGCCCCCCGGGCGTGTAGCATTTTGCCGAGGTCGGTGGTGCGTGTGGGTTCGGGACGGTGCCAGGCGGGTTCCAGGCGGCGACGGTCGCGCACTGCATGGCGCTCGTGAAGCTCGCCGGGTCGTCTACTGCCGGGGCGAGACCGACGAGCCAGCGGAACAGGTTGATGCGCACGACCGCGTCGTCGAGGGCGCCTCGCGTGAGCGTGCCGGTCGCCCCATCACAGCGGGCGTTCTCCTTGCAAGTCACACTGGCGCAACGGTCGACGACCGTAGGGCCGCCATCCTGGAGGGGACTGGCGTCCTTCGGCGAAGCGTCGGCTGCGTCCATCGAGACCGATGCATCCTGCACCGATGCGTCTGCGTCGGTCCCGCCGTCGGTCTCCTCAAGATTTTGGGCCTGGTAGGCGGCCGAACAGGCGCCGACGAGGAGCAAGAGCGGAATAATGCGCGCGGTGCTCATCGGCGCGACCGGAAGGTGCTCGGCGCAAGCGTCTCGCGGGGGACAACCCCGCGAGGCTCGGGCGTGTCGCGACCGGGGACGTTCGTCAAGACCGGGATCGCCGGCGGAGGGGCGAGGAGGGTCGTCTTCGGCTTCTGGCTCGACGAGGGTGGTGGGATCGATTCCATCGTAGATTCAGACACATAGGGCACGTGAAAGCACCCGGAGATCACGTCAAGTTCCGGGTCCATCGATGCATTCTGCACCTCGTCCTCCGAGAGGGTCACGAGGAGAGCCGCACCACCACCGACGGAGACGCCGTACCCGACGAACACTTCTTGCCCGAGGAAGCAGATGTCCCCTTCGGCGCCGACGTCGGCCGCGCACATAAAAAGCGCGGCGAGCTGGCGGCAGCGCGCTTCGAAGACCTTGTTTGTGAGGAGGCCGCGGACGTGGATTTCCCCCTCTTCTTCATCAGCCTGAAAGAGGCCGTGGCCGCTGATCGACGGGAGTTCGCCGAAGAGGTCGGCGACGGTCCGCGGTTCGAGGTGCTCGCGGCGGGGGAACGTGCGGGCGATCGCGCGGTTCGTGCGCGAGTCGACGACGAGCTTCTGCCAAGCGCGGTATTTGCCGCGCTTGAAGCGAAGGGTGCCGAAGACGGCCACGTCGTAGTTCATGGCGACGCAGGATTCGGGCTTTGTGGCTCAAAATCAAGCTGTCGGATGGGTGGGGACGCATTCGGGTCGCCCAGTGTGCGACAGTCGCCGGCGGCGGGCGCAGCATTTGCGCGAAGCGGCTCGGCGATCCGCGCTAGCGAGGCGGGAATGCGCCTGACTTTGTGCTGCGGATTGCTGCTCACCTTCCTTGCCGCCTGCGCGACGACCGCGCCCGCGACGACGGCCGCCGAAGACGACCTCCGTGGCGATGGGGGCGCCGAGACGGGGCCGGTGGAGGACAGTGGCGCCGCCGAAACGTCCGTAGAAACCGGCGCACCAACCGCCCTCCCCGAATGCCTCGGCGCGGCGCGTCCCCTCCAATTTTCGGCGCCACCGATCGCGCCCGGCCTCCGCACAGCATTGCCCTACGTCGACGTCACGGTAGACGGCTATCAAGCTGCCTTTCTTGTCGATTTTGCCACGACTGCGACGACTATCGACCGCGGTGCGTTCCCGATTCCCGGGCCGGTGCCGACGTCGTGCACGTCGCCGAATCTCGGTGCAACATGCACCTTTTCGAGCTTCGACTTCTTTGGCGAGTGGGGCTCGGTCGCGCTCCGCACCGACGATCACCGCGGGTTCGGCGGCGCGGTGCGCCAGGCAGGGATCTTGGGAACCGACTTTCTCGCCGTGCACGCCTTCACCCTCGACTACGCGGAGCAAACGCTCCGGCGCGCCGAACAGGGCGCGTTCTGCAGCGATGCGACGCTGAAAGCCGCCGGATTTTCGCCTCTAAATACCGCTGGTTACTACAGCCACACGCCCAGCTCGCTGAGCGGGCCGAACGTACCGACGGTGCCGCTCGCCGTCGCGGGGGCGCGGGCGGTCGCCCAGCTCGACACCGGTTTTGATGACGGCTTCGTCCCCCACGCGATCAACGTAAACGAAGCATTTTTCCGTGCGATTCAAGCCACTTCGCCGGGAGCGCTTCAGCGCACGCCGACCCTCGATGCGGCACTGACGACCTGCGTCGCCGGCCTCCAGGAGACCGTCGAGGCCTACCGGCTGGCCGCCGGCACAACGAGCGCCTTCGTCGACCGCAACGGCATGCCGGTACGCCCGCGCGGCGACACCGTCCTTTTCGTGAAACGCACGCCTCAAGCGGCCTTCCGCTGCGGCGGAATCGGCACGTGGACCGAGCCGGCGGCGCAAGTCGCAAGTTCCTTCTTCCATGACGCCGGAGCGCTCGTTTTCGACCCGTTCCAAAGCGTCGTTTGGATGCGGTAGCTGGCGAAGCTCACTCGTTTCGGAATCAGGCGATATCGACATCGAGGCAGGTGCCCAAGCGGACCGCTTCCGCGCATAGATCCGCGATTTTCGTGACGATCTCTGATGCCGGCCATCGTGCACGAAGCCGGGGAACGATCGCCTCTAATGCAGGTAAATCCGCAATATTCTCGTCCTCCCAGGAATCGATATTCGCGTTCAATTCTTCGTTCATCATGGGGACGAGGTCGGACCTTAGGATCCAAATCACGTCGTCACCGTCAAAGCGCAATTGAAGGAGCTGGTCCTCGCGCGCGACGTCGTAGTCAAAATCGTGCACCGCTTTTTCGTCGAGGGGAACGGTGAAAACCACACGTTTGGGCCACGCCCATTGTTGCGTTTCGCGCTCTTCGGTCATGGCGAATGTCCCTTGCTCACGATGCCTCTAGGTAGCTGCTCGGAATTGCAATTTACACGGGATGTGATCAAAGCAATG
>DYPH01000007.1 GCA_020720045.1 Sorangium cellulosum
CCTAGGGGCGTGGATGACGGCGATTGGCGAGTCCTCAGCGACGCTCCAGGGGAACTGGACCCGCATCAATGCGGTAAAGGCCCAACAAGGCGAAGACTTCCAAGGGAATCCGAAAACCATCACCCCCGTGGTGTGGGCGAGTGCTCTCGGCCGGTCGCCCGCCACCGTCTCCTTCCCCGATCGCTGCGGGCGCGTGATGTTCTCGACCTACCACACGGAAGGGAACGGCGGGAACACGCTCCTCGCCCAGGAAAAGGCGCTTCTCTACGTCCTTCTTGAAGTCGGCGTCTGCGTCGGCCCGCGTGCCGACGGCGTCGAGAAGTGACGATCCACGCGCGGGCGCCGGTTCCCCTTGCCAGGACCGGCCC
The DNA here is from genome assembly GCA_020720045.1 of Sorangium cellulosum. Lineage (GTDB taxonomy): Bacteria > Myxococcota_A > Polyangia > Polyangiales > Polyangiaceae > JAAFHJ01. Next base: position 369 of record DYPH01000007.1, read on the forward strand.
GGCGCGCTACATCTCGCCCCGCTAAACGAAGGACCACGCGTGCGCGCGACCCCGTCTAGCCGTGGCTGTCACGAAGCGGACCCATGTAGGGCCCGCTTTCTTTTTGTGCGTCGCATGTCCGAAAAAACGCTCCCCTTCGATCGTGAAAAACTCGCCGAGGTCATCGACCCCATCGTGCGCGCGCATGGTGGGGAAGTGTACGACGTCGAATACAAAAACGAACGCGACGGCTGGGTCCTCCGGATCCTGGTCGAAAAGCTCGGTTCTGCGGAAAACCGCTGGAATACCGAGCAAGCCGCGGTCGACCTCGACCTCTGCTCGAACGTCTCGCGGGAACTCTCCCCGGCGCTGGACGTGTCCGAGCTGATCGCCGGTCGTTATCACCTTGAGGTCGGGTCCCCCGGCGTCGAGCGGACGCTCCGCACCCCGGATGACTTCCGGCGCTTCTCCGGCTCGAAGGCGAAGGTGAAGCTTCACGAATCGATCGGCGGTCAAAAGCTGCTCGTCGGCATTCTCGGCGATCTCACCGCCGCCGACGTGATCCCGGTCATCGACGGTGGCCGCACCTACGAGGTCCCGCGGGCGAACATCGAACGGGCCCAGCTCGTTTTCGAGTTCGGACCGGCGCCGAAACCGGGCAAGCCGCGCCCCAAGAAGGCGGCGAAAAGCTGAAATGATCTCGCGAGAATGACGCCACTTCGGCGCCTTCGCGACCCCGTCACCGACCGCGTGGGGCCTACGAGCCCCAGCAACCCCCCTCTCGCACCACTAGGTGGATTCATGGCAACGCAGCAGCAGAGCGCTCAGGACGAACTCAACCTTCTCGCAGCCATCGACATGGTTGCCCGCGAGAAGGGGCTCGAAAAGGACCGTTTGGTCCGCACCGTCGAAGAGGCGATCCTGAAGGCCGCGCAGAGTGTGTTCGGCGCCGGTCGCGAGCTCGAAGCCCGTTTCAACGGCGAGACCGGTCAGGTCGACCTGTTCCAGTACATGGTCGTTGTCGACGACCCGTCCGACGACGAGCGCGAGATTGCCCTCGAAGATGCGCAGAAGTTCGGTCTTGAGGCGGAGCTCGGTGAAGAGCTCGGTTTCCAGATCTTCTGGCACCCGAAGGACGCCAAGAAGGCGATGGCTCAGGACAAGGAATTCGGCGATCTGCTCATGGTGAAGCAGGCCCGCTCCCAGTTCGGCCGCATCGCCGCTCAAACGGCGAAGCAGGTGCTCATCCAGCGTGTCCGTGACGATGAGCGCGATCTCATCTTCAACGAATACAAAGACAAGAAGCACGAACTCATCAAGGGCGTCGTCCGTCGCTTCGAGAAGGGGAACAACCTCGTCGTCGACCTCGGCAAGACGGAAGGGTTCCTGCCGTACCGCGAGCAGACGCCGCGCGAGACGTGGCGCCCCGGCGACCGCATCACGGCGTTCGTGAAGGACATCGACCGCGAAGCGCGTGGCCCCCAGGTCATCCTCTCGCGCGCCAGCGAGCGCCTCGTTGAGAAGCTCTTCGAAGCGGAAGTTCCCGAAATTTACGAAGGAATCGTCAAGATCGTCAGCGCGGCCCGCGAAGCCGGCGCCCGCTCGAAGATCGCGGTTGCCAGCCGTGATGCCGACGTCGATCCGGTCGGCGCCTGCGTCGGCATGAAGGGGGCCCGCGTTCAGGCGGTCGTCCAGGAACTCCGCGGCGAAAAGATCGACATCGTGCTTTGGGATCGTGACCCGGCCCGCTTCGTGTGCGCCGCCATCCAGCCGGCCGAAGTCAACAAGGTCATCGTCGACGAAGCCGATCACCGCATGGAACTCGTCGTCCCCGACGAGAAGCTCTCGCTCGCCATCGGCCGCAAGGGGCAGAACGTCCGCCTCGCTGCGCAGCTTACCGGCTGGAAGCTTGATATCATTAGCGAATCGAAGTTTCGTCAGATGGAGGAGGATGCCATCCACACCCTCCAGCAAGTCCCGTCGATCGACGAAGCCAATGCCCGCAACCTCTACCGCATGGGCTTCCGTGCCCTCGAAGAGCTCGTGGAGGCTTCCGACGAGGAAATCGCCGGAATCCCGGGCCTTGGCGAAGCGCAAAAGGTTCGCGAAGAGGCCGAGGCGACCATCGAGCGCCTCCGCCAGGTCCGCATCACGTCGGCCCGCGAAAAGGGGGGCGAGCTCACCGAGCGTGATCGCATGCTCCTCGTTCGTGGCATGACCGAGCGGACCGCGCAGCTCCTCGAAGAATCTGGCTTCAAGACGGTCAACGAACTCGCTCGCGAGGAAGAAGACCGCGTCGCGTCCCGCACGGGGCTCGGCATCAAGAAAGCCCGGGCGCTCAAGTCGGGCGCCGCCGAGTTCCTCCAGAATGAGGCTCGCATCCTCGGCTGAGATTCTCTCAGTCGGCTCGTAACGGAGACAATCCTACGGAATCCTTCGCTCTTTTCGTGACTCAACCTCCCGTACCCCCTTTCCCTGAGACGACCTCTCCCGAGGTGGCTGTTCTTGCGCCTTCCCCACGGCCGCCAAAAGCGGCCGCCAAGCGCGAGCGGACCTGCGTCGGCTGCGGTGACGCCGTCGATCTCGACGAAGGCGTTCCTGATCCTGGCGTTACGTCAGGGCCGGAGCAACGAGGGGGGGCAACGTTGCTTCGGGTCGCCCTTGCCGAGGCGGATGGCGCGTGGACCTGCGTGGTCGATGCGCCGGCGAATCTCGGCGGGCGTGGCGCTTGGGTGCATGCTGCACCGAAGTGTCTGCAGCGTGCCTGCAAGGGGGGCTTTTCAAAGGCTCTCAAGACGAAGGTGGATCTCCCGCTCGCGACGCTCGTCGAAGCGGGACAATTGGCCGCTGAGCGACGCATGGAAGGGCTCCTTGCGTCGGCACGGCGGGGGCGCCTCGCGGCATTCGGGCACGATGCCTGCCGCGAGCTGCTCGCAAAAGAACCGGACGCGCTCCTCGTGGTCGCGACCGATGCGGGGGCCATCGCGCGCTCCCGCGAAGTCGAAGATGCCGTCCGTCTCGGGCGTGCCGTCGCGTGGGCAACCAAGCGACGACTCGGTGTCTTTTTTGGAAAAGAAGAAGTCGCTCTCGTGGCCATTGCAGATCCACGCATGAGTGTGGCAATCGTCCGTGCCGTCGCGGACAGGGCGGCGTTCGCCGCGTGCTCGGTGGAGCCCAAAGGGTCGGAAACAACGACCAAATCCACCAAGGTCGAAGGCGAAGCATGCAGGTCTCCGGAGGTTCGATGAACAAGCAACGCGTGTACGAAGTGGCCAAGGCGCTGAATCTCGAACCGAAGGTGGTGGTCACCCATTTCCAGTCGCTTGGGTTCTCCGACGTCAAGAACCACATGAGCTCGGTTGACGGCGACGCCGTGGACCGTTTGAAGCGCCACCTCGAGAAGCCGAAGACGGAAGTCGTTGAAGAACGAATCCGTCCGACGGTGGTGAAGCGCCGCCCCGTGGCCAAGCCGGCTGGCGAATCGTCGCCGCAACTCCCGACCGCGGGCGGCTCCGTGGCCGATCTCGCGGCCGCAGCGGCGGCCCCCGCAGCTCCGCCGTCGGTAAAGGCGGTTGAAGCGCGGCCGAGCAGCCGGGCGGTCCTTGAGCCGGCCCGTGCGGAAGTTCCGGTCGCCCCGCGCAGCCGTAAATCGATCCCCGAGGCGGCGCCGAGTGGCGACGCATCGAAGGTCGCGGCCTCGAGCGACGTCGCGGCTGTCGCAGCCCCTTCCGTCAAGGTGGTCGAAGCGGCCGCCAAGTCGTCCCCGAAGTCTTCGCCCCGCATCGAGGTCCCCTCGGCGCCGGCGTCGGTACCGAAGGACCGCAAGAGCGCAAAGAACGTGGCGGCCGCCGAGCAGCCGGTCGTCGCCGTCGCCCCGATTTCGCGCCCTTCGAAGCCCAAGCTTGAGCTCCCGAAGGTCGTCGAGCCGGCGATGGACGCCGACGACGAGCCGACGTCGATGGCGGCCGCCATTGAAGCGACCCCCTCGCTGCTCGACCCGCCGAAATCGGCTCCGGCGATTCCGCCGCCGCCCCCCCCCGCTGAGGAGATGGTTACCGTGAAGACGACGGTTCCGTCGACGCCCCGCCCGGCCGAAGCGCCCCGCGCGGCCGCCCCCGCCACCCAAGCCCCCGGCACCGACGTTGGCGCCTCCCAGCGTCCGAAGACCGGTATCGAATACTGGTCCGGCTGGACCGACCGTCCCGCCCCGTCGGCAAACCGAACCGCCATCGGCGGTGGTGCTGCCAGCACGATGGCCCGCCGGAGCGAGTACAATCCGCGCGGCGCCGCCGTCGGACCTGCTGCTCGCCCTGCCGGTCTCCGCCCCGGTCAACCGATGATGAACCGCGGCCCGATGGGTCGCGGCGGCCCGATGGGGCGTGGCGGTCCGATGGGCCGTGGCATGATGAACATGCCGCGCGTTCGTGGTCCGGTCACCACCCAGGAGATGAGCGCCCACAAGAAGGTCATTCGCATCGAAGAGAACATCACTCTTCAGTCGATGGCCGGGAAGATGAGCCTCAAGGCGACCGAGCTTCTGATGAAGCTCCTGTCGATGGGCATGACCGGCGTCCACATCAACTCCACCCTCGACGCCGACACGGCGAAGATTCTTGCCAGCGAATTCGGCTGGGAAGTCGAGGACGTGGCGGTCAGCGAAGACGACATCATCGCGCAGGCGGTCGGTGTCGCCACCGTGCCGGAAACGACCGACGATGGCCGCGTCGCACGCGCGCCGGTCGTGACCGTCATGGGTCACGTCGACCACGGCAAGACGAGCCTCCTCGACAAGATCCGCAAGGCGAACGTCGCAAGCGGCGAAGCCGGCGGTATCACTCAGCATATCGGCGCTTACAAGGTGCAGACGCCGAGCGGCACGATCGTCTTCCTCGACACCCCGGGCCACGAAGCCTTCACGGCGATGCGTGCCCGCGGCGCCGGCGTCACCGACATCGTGATTCTCGTCGTCGCTGCCGACGACGGCGTGATGCCGCAGACCAAAGAAGCGGTTTCCCACGCCAAAGCGGCGAAGGTTCCGATCATCGTTGCCGTCAACAAGATCGACAAGCCGGAAGCCGACCTCGAACGCGTCAAGCGCGAACTCGTCGAACTCGGCCTCCAGCCGGAAGAGTGGGGCGGCGACACGATCTTCGTGCCGGTCTCCGCAAAGAGCGGCGAAGGCATCAGCCAGCTCCTTGAGATGGTCTGGCTTCAGTCGGAAGTCCTCGATCTCAAAGCGAATCCCGATGGTCCCGGCGTCGGTACCGTCATCGAAGCGCTCCTCGATCGCGGCCGTGGCCCGGTCGCCCGTATCCTCGTCCAGGACGGCACGATCAAGGTCGGCGACTTCGTCCTCGCCGGCTCCGGCTTCGGCAAGGTCCGCGCGATGACGAACGAGCACGGCAAGCCGGTTCACACGGCAGGCCCTGCCACCCCCGTCGAGGTCCTCGGTCTCTCCGACGTCCCCGGCGCTGGTGACCAGGTTCACGTCGTCAAGGACATCAAGAAGGCTCAGGAAATCGCCGAGTCCCGCAAGGGCCGCATGGCGAAGTCCCTCATCCCCGGCACCGCGAAGGTCTCCCTCGAAGAGCTCTCCAAGCGGATCAACGCGGACGAGCAACTTGAACTCCGCGTCATCCTCAAGGGGGACGTGCAGGGCTCCGTCGAAGCCGTCGTCGAGGCGCTTACCAAGCTCACCGGACCCAAGGTCAAGCTCACCGTCGTCCACGCGGGCGTCGGCGCGATCACCGAGGGCGACGTCAACCTCGCCATCGCCGCCCGGTCGATCATCATCGGCTTCAACGTGCGCCCCGCCGGCAAGGCGAACGCGCTCGCCGACGAGAACAAGATCGAAATCCGTCTCTACTCGATCATCTACAACGCGGTCGACGACGTGAAGGGGGCCATGGAAGGCCTCCTCCCGGCGACGCTCGTCGAGAAGGTCATCGGCAAGGCGGAACTCCGTCAGCTCTTCAAGATCAAGGGGGTCGTCGTTGCCGGCTCCATGATCACCCAGGGCGTCGTCAAACGTTCGGCGAACATTCGCGTCATTCGCGACAACGTCGTCCTCCACGATGGCAAGCTCGACCAGCTCAAGCGCTTCAAGGAAGACGTCAAAGAAGTCGCCGAAGGCTACGAGTGCGGTATCAGCATCCAGAACTTCAGTGAACTCAAAGAACTCGACATCCTCGAGTGCTACGAAGTCGAAGAAGTCAAGCAGCGCCTCTGAGCGACTTGTTCCTCGATCCGCGCTAGCGGGCGAGGACGGACTACCTGACCGGATCCGGCGAAAGCCGGTGACGAGAAAACGGCGGGCCTTCGAAAGAGGGGCCGCCGTTTCTCGTTTGTTTGGCGAGCGGGCGTTGGCGACGGCGGTTGCAGGAATCGCACTTTGCGGACGCGCGTTCGGGATAGCTTTCTCCGCCATGCGCCTTTCGCCCCTCTTCGTCGCCCCCTTCTTTGCCCTGGCCGCGTGCAGCGCTCCCGCTCCGCTTCCGCCGTCGGCGACCGTTGCGCCGAGCACGCCGGCTGGAGGAGTTGCGGCCCCTTCGCCGCCGACGCTTGCGCCACCAAACACTCCGAATTCGCAGAGGATTGGCGTTGTTTTAACCATCCCGGAGACCCAAGGGGTCGTCATCGACCACGGGCGCACGAGTTCGCTCCTTCGACGCGGCGCCGATGGGCGCGTCCAGTTCGCCCACGCGTTCCTCCGCGCCACCGGGCCGAAGGCCGGCGATGGCGACTTTTCCACAGATATTCACGTCGCTGGCGGCCCGTACACGCTCGACTATTTGCTCGGTCCTGCGATCAACTCGGAGGCCTTCTTCTGGAATGACCCCTTTGGCGCGAAGCCGACGATGACCCATTGGGACAACGTCGAACGTGTCGGTGAGTTTGCGTCGATCTATGAGTGGTCTGGCGACACGTGGGGGAAAAAATCGGGTGAATCAGGCTTCTTAGACGTCGTGGACCGCGCCGGCGCCGCACTTACCATTGAAGTCTCCACGCCGAACGAAGCGCGCCGCTGCTCGCCCCTCGAAGACCGCGGGTGCAAGGTCGGACGCCCGAAGGCGGCGACCTTCGTCGGGCGCAACGCGGCCGCCCTTGCCGCCCTGCCGGAGATGCCCAAAGGCTTCTGCCCGGACGGCATCGCCGCCAACGCGCGTGGCGACCTGTATGTCTCGGGAGCGACCTGCGAGGACGGCACGCCTGTCGTCGCCTACTACCTGCCTGGTGCCACGAAGGGGACGGTCACTCCCGTCGAAGGCCTCGATGGATGGTCGAAATTACTCGCACTTTCGCCGGACGGGACGCTCGCGATCGGCGCCCAAGCCGATCTGTTCCTGGTCACCAAAGGGCAGGTCTCACGGGTGACTCCGCCGCTCGGTGCTACGACGGTCGCGCCTTCCCCGAGCGTCTTCGAGGCGCTCGGCTTCGCCAGCGATGGGGCGCTCTGGGGGGCGCTTCGAAGGACGGGGACCGAGCATGCCCGCGTGTCGGTGGTCCGTCGTAGCTTCGGAGGCTCGCCGAGCGAATGGACAGCAATTCCCGGCCCTTGGGACGATTCGCGCCTGGAGTGCATGGTCCTCGCTTTCGAGCTTTCAGATGCCAAAGATCCCGTGTTTCTTGCGGAAAACTGTGTTTCGCCCCGCAGCGACAAAGAGGACGCCCTTTGGGGATCGGTCGACCTTCTCCGAAACACCGCGCGCTCTTCGCCGCAAGTGCTGCCGGGCGTCTGCGCGCAAGTCGTCTCCTACGAGGCGGCTCGCCCGCGGACGAGGGTGACAGATGCCCAGAAGTGCCCGGAAACGTTCGCAACGGTTGTCCTACCGGCCGACCAGGTGGCGACGGCGCGGACGCTCCTCGCCAAGGCGCCGAAAAGCACCGACGGCCTTGAGATCGGGCCGGCTCGCCTGGCAGGAAAGGAAGAAATGGTCGTTCAGGGGCCCGTGTATCGCCATTCCCCCAAAGAGGCGAATGCGATTCAAAAACTCCTCGCACGCGCCGGTGCTTCGCTCGTTTGTGGCATTGCTATGCCGGCGAAATAGCGACTAGCGGACGCCACGGGCGAGGACGGTACTGCCAAAGAGGGCGACCGGGATCCGACCGTGGGCGTCGGTGCGGCTCGCCGCCCGCTCGTAGGTGACTTGCCATTCCACGGGCCGCGGGCTCTCTTCGGTGAACGTGACCGGCGCTGCCTGAAGGCGCGTGTCGGCGGCGAGCACGCGCAAGCTCCCATTGGCGCTTGTACGATCCTCCCAGGCGCGCCCAAGCGGGATTTTGCGAGTTTTTTCGCCTGTCTTCAGCGTCAGTACGAGCCGCCGGAACAGATCGCCGGTGGGGAAGGAATGGCCGACGCCGCGACTGGTAAGTGTGACGGTCACGTGCTCGCCGGTGCGCGTTGTCGCGACGTCGAGGGCCCCCTTTAGCATCGTTTCATCGACGCTGAAGCGATGGCTCCGATGGGGCGCTCCGCCGGGGCCCTCGATCTTTGGCATGTGGCAGTCATTGCAGGTTCCACCGATGCCGGAGCTCGCCGCCTCTGTAATCGTAGACTGCATCAAAAGCAGTTTTCCGCGACGGTCTGCATCGGGAAAACCGAATTCATGGCACCGCGCGCATGCCTTTTCAGTGGCAAAATCGGCGCTGGAGACGAGGGCGTCATTGGCCCGATGGCCGTTGATGGCTGTTGGCGGAACCGTTTTCCGATCGGCGGACAAACGCGCCGCGTGGGGGACGGCGAGCACACCTGGGCCGTTGTGGGGGCTGTGACAGGTCACGCAGCCGACGCCCAGCGCCGCGCGATCGGCGGGGGGATCCTGCTTCGGGTCGGCCTCGGGGGCATGGCAGCCGCGGCAAAACGAAAGCGGTTCGCGGGCTAGGCTCGCCCGGAAGTCGCGATCGGCAAAGGCGTTCTTGTGCCCGGAAGTGCCCCATTCTGCAGCGATTTCCGAGTGGCACCCCTCGCAGGTGGCGTTCCTCGTGACCGGGTCGCGCGGAGACGCTGTTGTCGCCGGCTCCGGCATCGGCGGGGCGTGTTGGAGGGGGCGTGCCGGCATCGATAACGCGACGGACGCGGTGCCGAGCAGCGCAACGATTCCGGCAGGCGTCGCAAACGGGAAGGGGCGTCGTCTCCGGGCGGCGGTCACCGCTCCTTTCTCGGTGGGCCGCGCCGCCGATGCAAGGTAGATCGCTCGCCCATGCGTTCTTCGTTCGTGCTCGCCGCTTCGTCGCTTCTTGGCCTTCTCGCCGCGTGTGGCGCACCGCCGGCCCCAACCGGTCCGGTGTCGACGACGCCAAGCGCCCGTCCGTCGGCCTCGGCGGCCCCTTCTGTCGTCGTCGCGCCGAAGGCACCGGAGCCGAAAATTGGCGTAATTGCAACCATTTCGGAGCAGGAAGGGGTCGACATCGACCACGGTCGTCCCGGCTCGGTCCTTACCCGTGGCGCCGATGGAAGCGTTCGCTTCGCGCACGGATTTCTCCGCGCCATCGCCCCCGCCGATGCCACGAAAGACTTCGTCGCCGAAAGCGTCGTCGCCGGCGCCCCCTACTCGCCGCTCTCCCTCAGTGCGGCGACGCTCGCCTGGGAAACCACGTTTTGGAATGCCCCTTTCGCCGCGCGCCCGCTCCTAACGCGTTGGGAGACGATTGAGCGCGTTGGCCAATTCGCCACCATTGCCGCTCTAGAAGGGGCGACCTGGAAGACGATCGGTACCGATATCGCCTACTTGTCCGTCGTTGAGTGCGCGGGGACGGCGCTCACGATCCAGATTTCAACGCCGCGCCCGCTCGGCAATTGTTCCTTTGAAAATCCCGATTGCAAAATGGCGAAGGGGAAGCCGCCGGTATTCGTCGACGTTGCGACTCTTGCAGACCCGAAGAGCAAGGCTGTCGTCCCGGCGATCCCGAAGAATTTCTGCCCGGAAGGCCTCGTTGCCAACAAGCGCGGCGATCTTTTTGTGACCGGGTACGACTGCGACCAGGATACTCCTCAATACGCCTATTACGCGCCGGGGGCGATGACGGCCACCGTCGTCGCATTGCCAGAAACTCGCGGAAATTCGAGCCTCGCGCTCACCGAATCCGGCACCCTCTATGTGGCCGCGAACGATCAGCTCCTCGCGGTCACCCCCGGCGCTGCGCCGCTTCCGGTGAAGGTTCCGACGCCGTCGGGCACGCTCTTTCACGCCATCGCCGTCGACCCCTCGGGTGCGCTTTGGGTTGCGACCCACGACGCTGAGGCCCCCGCGGGCGGGGTCTTTTCCCGGGCCGCCGCCCCGAACAGCCCGTTTGTCGCCATCGAAGGGCCGTGGAGTGCAAAGCATGCGCTCTGCACGGTTCTCGGCTTCGAGGTCTCCGATCCGAGCGATCCCGTGTTCCTCGGCCAGAACTGTTCAGTCACGAAACACGCCGTCGAGAATGGTGGAAACGGTACGATCGACATCCTGCGGAAGACGCTCCGCCCCGTGCCCCAGAAGCTCCCAAGCCTGCGCGAGCAAATCGCCGAATACGAAGGAAATCGTACGCGTACACCTGTGGAAGATGCTGCGAAGTGTCCGGAAAAATTGGCGACGGTGGTGATCCCCGTCGAAAAGAAAGCCGATGCTGAGGCCCTCGTGAAGAAGGCTAAAAAGACAGAAGAATTGGAAGTGAAAGCGGCGCGGATCGGCGGAAAACCGGCGTTGGCCGTCTTCTCCCAGTTCGATGCCGGAAACTACGCGCCGAAGGGGGCGAATGCCCTCAAGAAGCTCTTCGCGCCGACCGGCGCGACCCTTGTCTGCGGCGTCCCGGTACCGACCGAGTGAGGAAAGTCGCGGCGGAATACTGCCGTTCGTGACGCAGCCGCGGCGACGCGCTACGAGGCGCGCGTGGCGAACGAGAACAAACGAAGCACGCGTGTGGCAGAACGAATGAAGGAGGAGCTCGCGCTTCTCCTCTTGAGCGAAGTATCGGACCCGGCCCTACGCGGCGTGCTCGTGTCGGAGGTCCAGGTCACCGACGACTGCCGATTCGGTCGTATTTACTTTCGTTTCCTCGATGGGCTCGCCCCCGAGTCGCGACGTAAGGAGTGCCAGGACGGCTTCCGCCGTGCCTACGGCTTCCTCCGGCGCGAGCTCGGCACTCGCCTCCAACTCCGCGTCGCTCCCGATCTTCGCTTCCTCTACGACGAGGGGCAGGACGCCCGCCTCCGCGTCGACGCGCTCCTCGATGAAGTGAAACGCGACTTGAAAGGGTGATGTGCCCCTGGCACGTGCTGGCACAACGTCGGCGGCGCGCAAGTCCTTGTAATTCCTCGCGTGCTTGCTGGTACGGCCTGTGATGCGTCGATGGGCATGCACGCATCCCGCAGCCTCGCCCCCCTGTTCCTTTCGATCCTTGCATCGCCGTTTTTCGCGCTCGCGTGTGGCGACGTCGTCACGGTCGAGGGGGGCGGCGATGCCGCGACGCCGGCCGACGCGCGCGCCGACGGCGATGCGCCCGACGCCACGCCGGGGACCGACGCCGACGTCCCCGACGGGCCGATCATCACATTCCCCCCCTGCGTGAGCGGGACGATCGCCGACGAGGCGAAGTGGTGTTGCGATGCCAATTCGGACCCGAACTGCGGCGTCTCAAACGGCGGAGACGCGTGCGCCATCGACTGTCAGCGCGTCTGCTCCGCGCTCACGGGACCATCCATCGATGCCTTCAGCTGCTACCGCAGCGCCGACGGCGACGGCGGAACCACGATTCAGTACTTGTGCGGGGCGTGCGGCGTCGGGCGCATTCCGGAGGGGCTCGCCGCCTGCGCGGAGGGGGAGACCGTTGGCGAGCGCCTCGCGTTCCAGGCCTACTACGAAGCGGCGTCAGTATTCGCCTTTCAAGACCTTGCCGCCACGCTCCGCACCGCAGTCGGGACGGGGGCGGCGGAGTGCGCCGGGCTCGCGGCGCGCGCTGAGAGAGCTGCTGGCGAAGAGACCGTGCATTCTGCATCGATGGCCGCCCTCGCCACACGGTACGGTGTCGTCGCGCCCCGGCCGGAACGCCCACGTGTGTCGAGGCGGGAAATGATCGAACTTGCACGTGAAAATGCCGTCGAGGGTTGTGTCCGCGAGACCTACGGAGCCCTCGTCGCGGCCCATCAGGCACGGTTTGCGACCCGGGCCGACCTGCGTCTCGCTTTCGCGGCGATCGCCGCCGACGAGGCCTCCCACGCGTCCCTCTCTTGGGATCTCCACGCCTATTTCTGCTCAGTCCTCGGCCCCTCCGTTGCGGCCGAGCTCGATGCCGCCCGCGAGGCAGCTTTCGAAGCATTTGCGACGGATGCCGCTAACCGAACGGAATCGTTTACCGATCGCGTGCTTGGAATCCCGCGGGGTCGTCGTGCGGTCGCGCTCGTCGCGGCGCTCCGTCAGTCACTTGCTGCGTGAGCGCACGATCCCGCTTCCCATTCGCCGCGGGGCCGATCACACTCGCGCGATGCGACGTGTGACGATTGCGAAGGCGGGGGGCTACGATAGACTCCAGTTTGAAACGGTTCCGACGCCGCCCCCCGGTCCCGGCGAAATCTCCGTGACCACCGAAGCCATCGGCGTGAACTATGCCGATGGCATCATCCGCATGGGGCTCTACGCAAGCGCCAAAGAGTACGTCGGTTGGCCGATTACCCCTGGTTTCGAGTTCGCCGGAAAAGTGGCAGCGCTTGGCGCCGGAACTTCGGGGTTTTCTATCGGAGATCGAGTCTTTGGAGTTACGCGTTTCGGAGGATACGCCTCTCACGTCGTCGTCCCTCAAACGCAACTGTTCTTGATTCCGCCGGGGATAAGTGCCCAAGAAGCGGCTGCATTTCCGACGGTCTTTCTAACGGCCTGGTACGCCCTCGAAGAGCTCGCCCGGCCCCGCCCGGGGGCGAAAGTGCTCATTCACTCGGCGGCGGGGGGTGTCGGTTCGGCGCTCGTGCAGCTTGCGCTGAGGCGGGGCTGTGAGGTCGTCGCTGTCGTCGGCGGCGCGGCCAAAGTTGGCGCTGTCGTCGGCCTCGCCGGGGAACATGCCGAGCGCCTGCGCGTGATCGACAAAGGAAACGAGGATTTGTGGCCCACCGCCGCGCTCCTCGCGCCCGGCGGTTTCGACGCGATCTTTGATGCGAACGGCGTCGAGACGCTGCATGCAAGTTACAGTCATTTGGCGAAGCCGGGGCGCCTAGTGATCTACGGTTTCCACTCGATGCTGCCGCGTGGCGGCGGAAAGCCGAACTGGCTCCGGTTGGCCGCCGGTTGGCTGCGCACGCCGCGCTTCAATCCGCTCGCAATGACCAACGCCAATGCGAGCGTCCTCGCCTTCAACCTCTCCTATTTGTTTGAACATCAAGAAGTCCTTGCCGAGGGAATGGCGTCGCTCCTACCGTTGTTCGCGAGCGGAGCACTGACGTTCCCTGCACTCACGCCCTTCCCCTTTGAAAACGTCGCCGATGCGCACGCAGCGCTCGAAGCGGGAAGAACGATTGGGAAGGTCGTTTTGACGCTTTGAAACTGCGAGGAGAAGTATGTCGACGCCGTCCCCCGTCCCGCTCGCGCGCCGCTCGGAACCTTTGCGAACCGTCGCTGCCGCCGGGGCCCTCGGCTTCGCCGCCTGCGTGTTGGCTGGATTTAGTCTGGTCGACGTCCGCTTTGGTACGGCGCTTGGGGCTTCGACGGCGATCCTCGCCTGGTTTTGGCTACGCCTCGGGGCGCGAACGCCGGAGAATGCCCCCGGCGAGAAGATCTACTTGGCGAAGCTTCCTCCGCTTCTACGTCTCGGTGTCGGTGCGGCCGTGTTCGGAATGCTCAATGGCGGTTTCGCCGGTGCTGCGATGCTTCTTGGCGACGCCAATCTCGGCGACGCCCATCCCGAGCGACTGAATGATGTAGTTCTGACGATCTTAGGGGGTTTTGCGCTCGGAACGACCTTCGGCGCAATGATTTGGATCCCGGCAGCCACCATCGCATTCTTGACGTACGGATTGCCGCTTTGGTGGGCGAGTTCAAAGATGCCATCGAAACGCGCAGATGCCGTCGATGCCTCGCTCCGCGTTGCCCACGGGATCATGGTCGTGCCTGCGCTCTTCGCGTTCTTCATCGCCTTGGCTGCGCTCGGGAACGGGCTTGGGGCGGCGCCGTCAGGGGCAGCACATGCGCCCGGCCTCGCGCATGTGCTGGTTACGCTTCTGGTTACGCTCGGTGCGATCCTCGTCCCTGCCTTTGCCGGCGCGGCCGCTCATCGTCGCCTCACCGTGCGCCGCGCGCTCCTCGCCCGCGCCCTCGGCGGGGACCCGTCGGTCCGCCTCGTCCCGATTTCCGAGAGCGAATTCCGCGACCCGGACGCCGCCACGGTAGGGCCTGGTACCGTCCCGACCCACGTTCTCGTTCGCATTTCATCGAACGAGGCGAACTACCGTATCTCCGCGGAAACCCACGAAGAACTGGCGATCTACTGCGACGCCACCGGTAGCGGGGAACGCCCGCAAGCTCCGCCCGTCGTGCCGGCCCGCTAGACCACGGCGTCAACGCAGGCGCGTCACGTACCAGGCCCCCTTCCACGAAGTCAGCTCGGCGAGAGCGAGCGTCTTGGTGTGGCCTTCCGCCATGTAGTAGAGCTTTGAGTGCTTGACGCGCCAAGTGGGTGATTTTAGCTCTTTTTTCTTGGCGGCCGTGTGGACGATGTTCTTCCCGAGCTCGAAAGAGCTGAAGGTCGAACGATCGATCCCCTTGGTTTTGTGGAGCTTGTGGATCGACTTGTCGAAGCTTGCTTTGACCTTGGTGTCCCAGGCTTTTCCAGGGTCTTTCGCGTCGGCGAAGTCGACGTAGCCCTTACGGGGAAACAGGACGTCCTGGGCGAGTTCTGGCTGGTCCTGAGCGATCGCCTCAAGCAGGTGCTTCATCCGAGCATCAAGTTCGTCGCTCGCCGCTGGCGGAATGTTGGCGTCGTCGCTTGGGGTGACGGCCGCCCCATGCGACGGAAGCTCGATGGCACCTGCGTCGCTCGCGGCCACGACAGCGCCGTCGAGGCCGCCGTCGCCGTCGCCGGGCGCCCCCTTCTTGCAACCGAGCACCACCGTTGCCGCCGCACAAACCAGTGCAGCGACCCGCAATCGCGCGAAAACAGACATGTTCAGGCGAGGTTCGGGAGGGTCACAACGTCGATGTGCAGCACTTCATCGAAGGCGCGAATCTCGGCGAGGCACCCCTCGCTCGGCCGGGTGACGAGCCGGAGCCGCGCCGTCGAGGCGACGCCCCCTTCGAAGACGGTGTTGGTGACCTCTTCGACGTTGATCCCGTGGCGCTTGATGACCGCGAGGACATTCGCGAAGGTTCCGACTTTGTCGACCATCCGAATGACCATCTGAAATTTCGCGTGGCGAGCGTTCGTCACGTTCACAACGTTCGGGACCGTCCCCTCCTGGAGGAAATGGCGGATCACCCGGACGGTCTCGCTCGCGATGACGAACTGGGCCTGGTCGGTCGACGCCGCAATGTGCGGAGTTCCGTAGACAAATCCGCCCGTGGCCGTCGCTGGCGCATCGAACAGGTCGGTCGCGTATTCCTTCTTCCCACCCTTCGGTTCGTCCGGATAGACGTCGACCGCGGCGCGAATCCCCTTTTCGCGAACGGCGCGGCGAAGTTCCGTGTAGTCTACAAGGCCGGCTCGGGCGAGGTTCAGGAAGAGGGCCCCCTTCGGAAGCGCATCAAAAACGTGCTTGCCGACGATGTTCGCCGTGCGGTCGCTGAGTGCAAGATGGACGGAGAACGCGTCGCTCTTCTTGGCGAGGTCCTCGATGCTCGTCGCATGCTGGACGCCGAACTCGGCGGCACGATTTGCGCCGAGGCCGCGGCTCCAAACGACCGGAATCATTCCAAAACCCTTCGCACGCGCCGCGACTTCGCGGCCGATCGCACCGAAGCCGGCGATCCCCAAACGGCGCCCCGCGAGCCCCTCCGCTTTCGCGTATTCGGTGCGCTCCCAACGACCTTCGCGGAGAGACCGCACGGCGTCGGGGATGCGGCGGTCGAGCGCGATGAGCATGCCGAGGGCGAGTTCGGCGACCGCGGAAGCGTTCTTGCCCGGGCAGTTGGCGACGTAGATGCCGCGACGGCTTGCGGCTGCGACGGCGATCGTCTGCGTTTCGGTACCCGCGCGAACGATCAGATTGAGATGTTTCGCGTGTTCAATCGCTGTTTCGGTGACTTCCGTCGACCGAACAACAAGAATACCGACGCCGTCCAGCTTCGTTTCGAGGGTCTCCTTCGTCAGCTCGGGCTCGTAGACGACCTCCACAGGGAGGGTCCGGAGTTCTTCAATGGCCTTGGGGTGGAGCTTATCGGCGATGAGGAGACGCATGGTGCGGCCGCGCAAGCTATCGGAAAACGGGTGCGTTTCGGGCAGAATTGCGCGCGAGACCTACCGCGCTCCGTCCGTTCGCGAAATTTCGCGCGGGGATGCCGGGGCGCGCTTGCCGCCAACGTTGAAGAAAAGCTCCCCGTCGTCTTCGAAGAGCCACGGGGCGAGGCCGTTTTGGGCGTGACGCTCGAATTTGGCGAGCGTCTCTGCCTCGGTACCGCGCTTGATAAAAATGTAGAGTGCATCTGTTGCCGGCTTGCTGCGCAAGAACTCGGGAAGAAACGGCTCCGTGGTGCCGTCGGACAGCATGATCATGGGGGCTCCGTCCCCCCCGACACCGATTGCGCGAACGAAAAAAGCGACGTCGACGACGGTGAAGTAGGTCCAGTCGTAGCCATTCGACAGGATCCAGCGCCCATCGTCCGGGTGACGCCGAATCCACGTATGGAACGCGGCCTCCATGCGTCCTGCGCCAAACAGCTCGTCGTCGTGGCGAAAGTGCCCGTCGGCGTCGAGAACGATTGTGCTTTCGCGACTGCGGCCCGGCGGAGGGGGGAGCTGAAAATAGGCGGGATCGTCGGAAGGGCGCATCGTATCTGGCTAGCGAAGTCCTCGCAAAAAGGGCAGCTGCATCCGTGCTCGCCGTTTCCTCACCGCCTACGGAGGTTCCGGGCGGACGCGCAGCTGCTCGTCCCCCGGGAACCGCCACCGGCGGTCGCGAAACGGCGTGCACGGACGGAGCTGCTCGTCCGCTTCTAGCCACTCACCGGGGCGGACGGGATCGATGCTTGCGTCAACACTTGCGAGACTCTAACGCGCCAGCGGCAAAGATACTGGCGATTCTCTTTGTGACTTCCCCGTGTGCGCGGGGCCCGAACAGGAACTGTCGCGGCTCCGCAACAAGCGCCGTTCTGGTACCTCACACTCGGGCAATCAGGAGCCGTTTTTCAAACTTTTCTGCGGGCAAGCGTGGTATTGGCGCTCCGCCAAGAGTCTGACATCGTCTCCGCCCGGTCGCCGGCCGGTGGGCGTCGCTAAATCAGAACGAATTTTTCGGCGAGTTTCATTCAAGTAAAATGCCCTCCGTTTGGGGGCACTCTACCCCATAAGTGCACTGAGGAAGACCATGAAAAAGAATCTGATCACGACCGCTCTCTTCGCTCTCCTCGCGACCCCGGTCATCATCAACTGTGGCGAAGTCAATAAGCTCAAGGGCGCGGCGAAGGGACTCAGCGATCAGATGCCCGATTGCCCGAGCGGCACCGACCCGGACGCCATCCTCGCTTACGACTTCCAGGCCGGCTTCGGCCTGAAGGCGGAACAAGCGACCAAGATTCGCGGCGCGATTGCCGCGTCCGCCGAGATCAACGGCTTCTACGCCGCCATTGATGGCGATTTGAAAACTGGTTGCGGAAATCTCGCTCATGACCTCGGCGTCACCGGCGACTTTTCGAACGGCGAAGAAGCGTGCAAAGCGGCGATTACCGCCATGAATGCCGCGAAGGCAAAGCTTGGCGCATCGATCAAGGTGACGCTTGTTGCCCAGCCGCCCCGCTGCGAAGCGAGCATGGATGTCATGGCCGATTGTGCCGCGAAATGCGACGTCCAGGCGACCGGCGGGTCGGCCAAGGTCGAGTGCGAGCCGGGCAAACTGTCCGGTTCTTGTGGCGCCCAGTGCAGCGGCTCCTGCCAGGTCGAAGCCGGCGCGAAGTGCGAAGGCACGTGCAAAGGGACCTGCGACGTCGCCATCAAGGGCAAGTGCGCCGGTACGTGCAACGGCAAGTGCGACGGAAAAGCGGGGAACGGCTCCTGCGCTGGCGTCTGCGAAGGCAAGTGCGAAGGCGGTTCCGTCGAAGCGGCCTGCTCCGGCAAGTGCGGCGGGACCTGCGAAATGAAGGCCTCGGCAAAGTGCGAAGGCACCTGCACCGGAAGCTGCTCGGCTGAGATGAAGGCGCCGAAGTGCACCGGCGAAGTCACCCCGCCGAAGGTCTCCGCCGAGTGCAACGCACAGTGCGATGCCCGCGTGTCGGCACGCGCCAAGTGCGAGCCCGGCAAGGTCTCCGTCGCCATCGTCGGCGCCACCGACGTGAACGGCGCCAAGCAGCTTCAGGCTGCCCTCGAGAAGAACCTGCCCGCCATCTTCAATGTCGCCATCGGCATGAAAGATCGCGCGCTTCACGTCGCCGGCTCGGGCAAGCTGATCGTTGATGGCGCCAAGGCAAGCATCGAGAGCGCCGGTGCGGCGAGCGCAAAGCTCGGCCTCTGCTTCGGCTCGACGCTTAAGGGGGCCGTTTCCTCGGTCGCCAACATCAAGGCAGACATCGACGTTTCCGTCAACGTCTCCGCTTCGGCCTCTGCCTCGGGCTCCGCTTCCGGCTCTGCCGGCAAGTGATCGCGTGGCGGTGTGTGGAAAATTCCGCGCGGCCGCTCACAAATCCAGAACCTCGCGCCCCATCGGCGCGAGGTTTTGCTTTCCATCCTTGACCCTCCCAAGCGAGCTACCTAGAACCTTCAAAAGTTTTTGAAAGTTTTGGAAGGAGCTTCGGAATGAGCGGAAAACCGGTAGCCGACGTCCACGGGCGGAACGGAACGACCCACGGCGACGACGTGCGCGGCATGTTCGACGCGATCGCGCCGACCTACGACACGCTCAACCGCCTCCTCTCGGCCGGCATCGACGTGCGCTGGCGGACGAAGGCGGTCGCTCGCCTCGGCCAGAAGCGTCTCCCCGCCGGGGACCTCCTCGATCTTTGCGCGGGGACGATGGACCTCACCAAGATGTTGGCCGATCAATTCCCCGGCCGTGGCTTGGTGGCCGCCGACTTCGCAAAGAACATGCTCGATCGCGGCGCTTCCAAGGTACCGGCTGCCGAGCGCGTCGTCGCCGACGCGATGCAACTCCCCTTCGAGACCGAGCGCTTCGCGGGGACGATTTGTGGGTTTGGCATCCGCAACGTCGCGGAGACGCGGAAGGCACTCGTCGAGGTGTTCCGCTGCTCGAAGCCGGGAGCAGCCTTCGTAACCCTCGAATTTTTCAAGCCAACTCGCTTCGACACACGCCTCTTTCACGGCGCCTACGCGAAGGTCGTCCTTCCGACGGTTGGCGGGGCGCTCTCCGGAGAAGGGTGGGCTTACAAGTACCTGGCGAAGAGCATGGAAGGCTTTCTCACGCGCAAAGAGTTTGAGGCTCTCCTCCGTGAAGTGGGGTTTGTGAATGTGACCGGTGAGGAACTTCTTTTCGGAATTGCGAGCATTGTTCGCGCCGAGGTTCCGCGGTGAGCGCGCCAAGCCCCCCACGCAGCGACCGTCCCCGAAAGATCGTCGTGGGCATCACGGGCGCGAGTGGCGCTCCGTATGCGAAGCGTGTCCTCGAACTCCTCGCCGCTCGGAAAGAGCGTGTCGGCGACGTCGATGTCGGCGTGTGCCTCTCGTCGACCGCCCCGGAGGTATGGGCGCTCGAATGCGGAGGCAATATTCAGGAATCGCTACCCTTTCCTGTGTGGGGACTCCGCGACTATCGCGCCCCGTTCGCAAGCGGTTCTGCCGGTTGGGACGCGATGGTGATCGTTCCATGCAGCATGGGGACTGTCTCCCGCGTCGCAACGGGGGCGAGCGAGAGTCTGCTGACCCGCGCCGCCGACGTCATGCTCAAAGAGCGTCGGCCACTCATTCTCGTCCCTCGAGAGACGCCACTGTCGACGCTTCATTTGCGGAACTTGGCGACGCTTTCCGAACTCGGTGCGACAATCCTGCCCGCGATGCCGTCCTTTTACCGGGCACCGACGACCATCCTCGACCTCGTCGATAGCGTCGTCCAGCGGATTCTGGACCACCTCGGCCTCGACGAGCGGATCCTCCCCCGGTGGGGCGACGAAGGCGCGCCGACGGTAAAGCACGATTGAAATTCGCGAATTTGGATGCATGGGCCCGCAAGCGCAAACCCGCACATCTCTTTTCAGTCCTCAGGAACGTCCTCTATGTCATTCGTCCTTCAACAGTTGGAACGCCACGGCCTCGGATGGTTGATCGCGGCGCGCGCGAACGGCGACTACGCTGCTCTCCGCGCGCGTGGGTCCGAACTTCGCGCGTTTGACCCGATCTATCTTGGTGCATTTGCCGACCACCTTCGACGCGTGGAGGTTGGGGAGCGCGTACTCGTATGGGCGAACGTATCGCCCCCCGATGACGGCCTTCTGATCACCGGCGTTCGCGGCCTTGCTTTCCTGCGCGAGGTCGCAATCGCGCGAATTTTCGCCGCTCCCGGGGCGATGGTCCGCGTCGACTGGAACGAGCAAGGCCTCGAGATTTGCCAGGTCGCGCTCGGCTACGGCGCCGACTCCTGGCAGGGGCGCCTCTCGAATCGTAAGGGGTTGGTCCTTGCCGATGATGCAGCGAAGAAGATCAAAGGGCAGGGGATGGTCGCACTTCAAACGTTGAAGATGCAGGAAATGGAGCGCGTCCTTCGTGGAGCAGGTCGCCAGATTCACTATGCCGACGAAACGTCCGGCGATCAGGGAGCGGCGCCCCGTGCGGCGCTTCGAGAGGTGCACCCGTGAGTGTTCTTTCTAACATTCGTGCGAAACTACAAAACGGCGAGCGTCTCGGCTTCGACGACGGCATCGCCCTGTTTCACGAGCCCGATCTCCTCGCGCTTGGACAGCTCGCGAATGAGCTCCGCGAGGCTCGCCACGGAGACCGTACGTTCTTCAATAAGAATATGCGTGTCGAAGTGACGAACGTCTGCGTCGCCTCCTGCCTCTTTTGTTCCTTCGCAAAGCTCGAAGCGCATATGCCGGATGCGCACACCATGAGCCTCGAAGAGGCGTGGAAAGAGCTCTCGGATCGCATGGACGATCCGCCGAGCGAGATCCACGTCGTCAACGGTCTTCACCCCGGCCTGCCGTTCGAATATTACGAAGAGCTCCTTCGCGGCTACAAGCGCATCAAGCCGGACGTCCATCTCAAATGCTACACGGCCGTTGAGATTCATTTCTTTGCGCAGCTCTACAAGATGTCGGTGCGAGAAGTTCTCGAGCGCCTTCGGGCGGCCGGCCTCGACAGTTTGCCGGGCGGCGGCGCCGAGATTTTCGACCCGGAGGTCCGGAAGAAGATCAGCGACGATAAGGCGACGGCGGACGAATATCTCGACGTCCATCGCATCGCGCACAGCATGGGGATGAAGACCAATACCACGATGCTCTTCGGTCACATTGAGACCTACGAACACCGGGTGGATCACATCCTCCGTGTGCGCGCGCTGCAGGATGAAACTGGCGGATTTCAGGCATTTATCCCGCTCGCCTTTCACCCAGACGGCAACGGAATGAAGAACCTCCCGGCGCCGACCGCCGTTGACGATCTGCGGACGTTTGCCGTCTCGCGGATCCTCCTCGACAACGTCCCCCATATCAAGGCCTTCTGGGTCTCCTCGGGGCCCGACGTTGCCCAGATTGCCCTGCGCTTCGGTTGCGACGACATCGATGGAACGATCGTTCACGAAACGATCTATCATTCGGCCGGCTCGGGCGTCCCCCAGGGGCTCACCTATGAGCATCTTGTTCGACTGATTCAGGAAGCGGGGCGCGTACCGGTCGAGCGCGATACCTTCTATAACGTCGTCAAAGACTTCCCGAAGGCATCGGTCGGGGAAGCGGCATTCAAGGTACGCGACCGGAACGCGAAGAAGCACCTTGCCGTCGTCGAACCGGTTCGCAGCCTTGGTGGAAAGGAGATCGCGGGATGAGCGCCGAAAAGCAGGATCAACTCCGCGTTGCCGGCGTCCGCTACCTCAACGCTCGCCCCCTTTGGGAAGACCTGAAGAGCGATCCGCGCATCGCGCTGTCGCTTGAAATTCCTCGAGAAGTTCAGCGCCGGCTCGCCGAAGACGAGGCCGACGTCGCGCTGATGCCGGTGGCCGGTGCAGCGACGCTTGGGGACGTATTTTTCGTCCCAAACATGGCCATCGCGGCCCGCGGGCCGGTGCAGAGCGTCCTCCTCGTGTCCGAGGTGCCGCTGGAAAAGCTTGAAGAAGTCGCTCTCGATCTCTCAAGCCGCACCTCCGTGGTGCTTGCCAAGTTGCTCCTCGCGCACAGGAATATCCGCGTTCGCTTCACCGACCTCGACCCGACCACCGCCCGCACCCCCCAGGAAATGCGCGAGGCGGTCGCCCCGGTCGTCCGAGGGACGCGTGGCGCGGTCATCATCGGCGACCCGGCGCTCGCGATCGCCGACGCGTTCCCGTATCGCCTCGACCTCGCCGAAGCCTGGCAGGAATGGAAGGGACTCCCCTTCGTATTCGCTGCATGGTGCACGCGAAATCCGAATTTCGCGGCGAGCGATGTCGCCCGTCTCCAGGCGGCGAAGACGGCCGGTCTCGTGCTGCGCGATGCGCTCGCCGAAGAGCACGCTGCCGCCCACAGCCTCTCGCCGGCGATCCTCGGACGCTACCTTCACGAGAGCATTCGCTACGATCTCGGAGATGCAGAAGTTCAAGGATTAACAGCGTTTTTTGACGAGGCTTACCGCGCGGGGCTCCTCCCGAAGACCGAAGTGCGCTTCACGGCGCCGCCGGAGAACCGGCAGCCGCACCTGCCGCCGCCCTTGGACACGCTGCTCGCACGCGCCGCCGCGGGCGAACGCCTTTCCGTCGCCGAAGGGGAGCGCCTCCTCGCGGAGGCATCGCTCTTTGAGCTCGGCCTCGCCGCCGATGAAGTTCGGAAGCGCAAGCACCCGCACGGCGTCGTGACCTACATCGTCGACCGGAATGTCAATTACACCAACGTCTGCACAACGAGCTGTCGTTTCTGCGCCTTCTATCGGCCGGTGGGGCACCCGGAGGGGTACGTTCTTTCCCGAGAAGTCCTCGGGCAAAAGTTGCAGGAAGTCGTCGACGCCGTCGGCGTTCAGATCCTTCTCCAGGGGGGCTTGAATCCTGAATTGCCGCTGATCTGGTATGAGGATCTCTTCCGCTGGATGAAGGCGGAGTACAAACTCGGACTCCACGCACTTTCGCCGGAGGAAATTATCCATATCTCCGAACTTGAGAATATTTCTACCGCGGAAGTCCTCGAACGCCTTCACGCCGCAGGCCTCGACTCGGTCCCTGGGGGGGGCGCCGAGATTCTCGTCGATCGCGTACGTCGCCGGATTGCCAAGACAAAGTGCTCAAGCGAGGCGTGGCTCGGCGTCATGCGTACCGCCCATCGCATGGGCCTCCGCTCATCGGCGACGATGATGTACGGCACGACAGAAACGGCTCGTGAGCGCGTTCTGCACCTCGCCAAAATCCGCGATCTTCAGGATGAAACCGGTGGCTTTACCGCCTTCTTCTGCTGGGACTTCCAGTATGAGAATGGCGTTCGCATCGAGCCCGGCGACACGGGCACTCACCTCTACCTGCGTCAGCAAGCGCTCGCGCGGTTGATGCTCGACAACGTCGATCATATCGGCGCGAGCTGGGTCACCCAAGGGCCCGACGTCGGGCAGGTCGCCCTCCGCTTCGGCGCCGACGACTTTGGCTCTGTCATGTTTGAAGAGAACGTTGTCTCCTCGGCAGGTACCACCTTCGGCATCAACGCCGCCGGCATGGAGACGCGTATCCGCGAGGCCGGCTTCAAATCGGCCCGTCGGAACGTCCGCTACGACTGGCTGACGCCGCCCCTCTAAGCGTGATGACGATGCAGCGTTTCCGCGCCCCTTTCCTCTTTGATGGCACGCGCCTCCGTCAGGATGTTGCGGTTGTCCTGGACGCGGAGGGGCGCGTCGTTTTTGTCGGTGACGACTCTCAACGCTTTGAATCTGTTCCGGAGATTGCCCTTCCGCCGGGGGCGCTCGTCTTGCCCGGCCTGGTGAACGCGCACACGCACGTCGAACTTTCTGCCCAGGCAGGGACGCTTCCGCGGGCGCTTCAAACGACGCGAGAGGGGGCCGATGAATCGGCATTTCTCCGCTGGGCCGGTGCCCTTGTCGCCGCGCGGCCGTCCTTCGATGCGGATGCGCGCGCGGCGGGGCGCACCGCGGCGGCACAGGCGCTCGTCCGGTTTGGGACCGTGCTGGTTGGCGATGTGACCAACGAAGCCTCGACGGTCCCCTGCCTGCAGGCGGCCGGTATCGAAGGGTGTATCTTCCACGAAGTCTTCGGCTGGAACGCCACGCGCCTCGATGCCTCGCTGGCGACGATCGCTGCGGAAATGCCCGAAAAGAAAGCGGAATGTGCGGCCGCCGGCTTCAGATACGCGCCAGTTCCGCACACGCCGTACACCACCGCTCCGGAGGCGATTGCGCGTCTTCGTGCCCTCGCCGGCGACTCCATCGGTGCCATTCACTTTTTGGAGCATGCCGCCGAGCGACGCGCCCTCGAAGGTGGGGAGGGGGCGGCAGCTGCCTGGCTCGAATCGCTCGGACTGACGGACCTCCCGTGGCCCAAGCAGCCAGCGGTCGATTATGCGGCCGCGCTCGGCCTTCTCGATGGCAAGACGCTCCTCGTCCACCTCACTGTCGCCCGGAGTGACGAGCTCTCCCGCATCGCCGCTGCCGGAAATCCGGTCGTCCTTTGCCCGCGAAGTAACCTGTTTATTCTCGGTTTTTTGCCCGACCTCCCTGCCGTCCTCGCCGCGGGTGCCCCCCTCGCGCTAGGCACCGACAGCTGGGCGTCCAACGACGATCTCGACGTCCTCGGCGAGGTTGCCGCCCTCGCAGCGGCCTATCCGGCGGTCCCGCTCGAAACCTTGTATACTGCAGCGACGTGGGGGGGCGCCCGCGCCCTCGGTTTTCCTGACCGCTCGCATTTTTCGGTCGGAGCCCGCCCGCGTCCGTTTGCGGTCCCCCTCCCGCCGACGACCGATCCCCTACGAACGCTCCTCGCCCACCGCCATTTGCCGCGCTCGCCGCTCGGATCTTCATGACCTCCCCGACCCCTATGGACGCCCCCGCCGCGACTGGAATCGCCGGAAAGCTTAAGGCTTACGGTGATTTGGTTGCATTCTCCCACACGATTTTCGCCATGCCCTTCGCCGGGAGCGCCGTCATCATGGCGCTCCGCGAGAAGCACGTGCCGCTCACCATCGCCCGCGGCGTTGCGATGCTGGTCTGCATGGTCGCCGCTCGGACGGCGGCGATGGCCTTCAATCGCTGGGCCGACCGCGACATCGACGCCGACAATCCGCGAACGAAGCTCCGCCCCATCCAGGCGGGGCGCGTAAAGCCGAACGAAGCCTTCGCGCTTGTCGTGCTCTCATCGGCCATTTTTCTCGGAGCGGCGTCGACGCTCGGCTTCTGGCCGGCGGTGCTCTCGTTGCCGGTTCTCGGGGTACTTCTCGGATATTCCTATGCAAAACGTTTCACACCCTGGGCGCATGCCTGGCTCGGTGTGGCACTCGCACTTGCGCCTGGTGGTGCGTGGCTCGGTATGGGGGCCGAACCAAACGCTGGGATTATTACATTGATGGTCGGCGTCGTGACGTGGCTCTTCGGCTTTGACGTCCTCTATTCTCTTCAGGATGAAGCCTTTGATCGTGCGCGCGGACTGCGCTCGGTCCCCGCACGCTTCGGGACGAAGGGGGCGCTCTGGCTCTCGGGGATCGCCCACATGATCACGGCGGCGTGCTTCCTCGGGACGGGAGTCCTCCTCCATCGCGGGCCGGCCTTTTTCGTCGGCGCGATCGGCGCGACCGCCTGCCTCGCCTACGAACATTGGCTCGTCGGACCGGGCCGGCTCGACAAGATCGACAAGGCTTTTTTCGATATGAATGCCTACGTCGGCGTCGCATTCTTTAGCTGCACCCTCGCGGACCACTTCCTCACGAAGGCGGTTTGATTCGTGTCTAGCGGAGGTCAGGAAAACGCACGTCGCCGGGCACCCCCAGGCCGACGGGGCCGAAGCCGGTGCCGCGGAGCGGGTTGTGCCAGAGGACCTTCCCTTCGAGACTTACACAGAATACCTCGCCGGAACCGCCAAAGATCAAACGCTCGGCGACGAGGAGCACGTTGTCCGGCGCGATACTCGCCGGGTTCTTGACTCGCTGGTGAACAATTCCCGTTCGTGCATTTACAAACAGGACATGATCGGCGTTCGCGTAGATCACAGATCCGTGGTGAAGCAGGAAACGACCAGAAAATGCCCCATCATCGCGGCTCCAGAGCACCGCCCCCGTTTCCGGGGAGAGGGCGTGGAGGTTCCGGTGCACCGTGACGATGATTGGATGGGCTTCCGCATCGCGGTACGGGGATCGGGAGGGCGGGGCGTTCTCGTTCTCCAGGGCCATCGGGCCGGTCTACCAGGTCTGTTGTCCCCTTCAGGCACGTAGTAGGGTCCCGAACAATGCTCGTCTGTTCGCCGAAATGGCTCGGTTCTTCGATCGCGGTTTTGCTTGCAGGATACATGGTTGTAGCCTGCAAGGAGAAGAAGGACGAGAAGCCCGACGCCGCCCCGAAAGAGACCAACCCGACAGTCCTCGCCTTGCTCGGCGTCGACAGCGGCGTGAAGCAGGAGCGCGACGCAGGTTCTGAAAAAGACGCAGGAATTGGAGCAGCCGCCGTCGTGGCAACGGTCGCTGAGACCGACGCGAAATGCCCGCTCGTGTACGGCCCCGTCGAAGTTGCCGTCCGCGGGCCGGGCGCCCTCGTCGTTCACGGACTCGATCGCACCGACATCCTCGTCCACGAGGCGGGCGAGCCGCGGATGGTGCCAATTCTCCACGGGCCAAAAGCAAAAGCCGAGGCGCCTCGGGCGTTTGTCAGTGTGAGCTACCCCCCGTGCGCGGCGGCTGGCGAGGACGTCTACTGCGCGGCACCGGGCGGAAATCTCCAGCGACGCACGACGGGGCAGCCGGGAACATTTTTGGTTTCCGACGAACACTTGAAGGGTACACGCTTTTCCGCAGCGCCGCTCGGCGCAGGCTCCGTCGTCGCTTGGCTCGAACAGCATCGCTCCGCCGAAGGGGCGAACGTGCAGCAAGCCTGGGTTCGCTACGGAGACGGGCCGCTTACCCGCCTCTCGGAAGACGGCGCAGGGGCGACCTCGATCTCGCTGATTTCCGTGCCCGGCGGTGGCGACGCCAAGGGGAAGGAGAGCAAGAAAGTCCTTGCGGTATACATCGATTCGCGAACGTCGATGACGCCGGTCCACGGACGCTGGCTCTCAGACGACCGCGGCCGGCTCGTTCTCGGGAAGGACGAAGTCGTATTTGTAGGGAGTCCACCGGAACGAAATACAGCCATTGTTGCGGCGGCGCTTACCGGCGCGAAACCGGGTGAGCGTCGTGGTTTTGCGCTCCTGCCGATTTCGAAAGATGTGAGCAATTTTGGGCTCGGGGTTGTCCCCGTTCTCGACCCGCCAAAGGTAGATTCGGTCCCGATTTGGTCCGACTATCCGAACGGGCTGGATCCTGCACCAATCGCGGTTGCCACCGCGACCGATGCAAAAGCCGAAAATGTGTATCTTGCACGTGTTCGCCCGGAGACTGCCGCGTCTGATTCTCCCCGCGTCCTCGAACTCGCTTCCCTCGATCGAACGGGCGTGGTCACCTCACTCGGCCTCCTCGACCGCGGCCACCCCATCGATGACCTCGCCATCGCGACCGAACAGGTGAAGGACACGACGTTTGTAAGCGTGCTCTACGGGGACGCCACCCACGGCTTCTTCCAGAGAAGGGCCTGCAAGAACCGCCCGGCAGCCAAGTAAATTCCGAGGAAACCGCGACCGCAGATGGTGCAGGCGCTCGCCGGCCGTGGTAGCCGAAGCGCCATGAGCGAGGACCTTTCCGCCACGCGCGCCTACTACGACGATTTCGCCCAGGGCTACGAAGACCGCCGCCGGCCGAACGACCCCCACGGCTACCACGCGCTCCTCGACGACCTCGAAATCGAGCTCGTCGAGCGCTACGGCCGCGGCAAGCGCGTCCTCGAAGCGGGCTGTGGGACTGGTCTAATTCTTGAGAAAATTCGAGGCTTTGCCTCGGAGGCAAAGGGGATTGACCTGTCGCCGGGTATGCTCACCAAGGCCCGCGCACGGGGCCTCGACGTCGTCGAAGGGAGCGTTACCAACCTCCCCTACGCGGACGCCTCTTTCGATGTCACAGTGAGCTTTAAGGTGCTCGCCCATGTCCCAGACATTGGCAAAGCGCTCGCCGAAATGGTGCGTGTCACTGTACCGGGAGGGGTCGTCTTGGCGGAGTTTTACAATCCGCTTTCCCTTCGTGCGCTCGCCAAGAAATACGGCCCCGCCGGCAAAATCTCAGCGTCTCAGACGGAAGCCGCCGTCTACACGCGCTTTGATGCCCCCTGGGAACTACCAAAGATTCTTCCGCCGAATGTGAAGATTGAAGGCGCACGCGGTGTGCGTATTGTCACCCCAGCGGCGCAGGCGATGGGGATCCCGCTCGTCGGTACCTTCTTGAAGAAGGCCGAGCGGCGCCTCGCAGACACCAAGGCCTCGATTTTCGGCGGTTTCTACGTGGCGATCTTGCGCAAGGGCTGAGCCTCTCGAAAATCGGCGCGCCGAGGCGGCGGGAATGCCGCGGCCGGCGGAAAGAAGGCTAGAGTGCGCCGCTGCATGCGTACCTTCCTCCGCGCGTCGAAATACGTCGTTCTTTTTGGGGCTTTTGGCATTTCGAGCTGGCTCGCGCTGAGGATGCGCGGTGACGGCCTCTGGAACGGCCTCCAGACGGCAAATGCCGCGAATACCAAGGCGGCAGAGCCCTACGACCTCAAGCAGGTCAAGGTCGCCCACGAGGTTCTGAAGACCATCAAGGATCGCTACGTCGATCCGAAGCGCGTCCGGCCTCGGGAAATGCTGCTTTCCGCCCTCGACTTCGTCCAGCGCGACGTCGCCCAGGTGATCGTCACCCACGAGGAAAACGCGCCGACGGTCAAAGTCCGCGTCGATACGCAAGAGCGCGAATTCCGTGTTGATAACGTCCTCGGCCCCTGGGACGTCGAGGCGCGACTGCGGGAGATCTTCGCGTTCGTCCAGGATGGGCTCCGTGGGACCGAGGTCGACCTCCGCGAGGTCGAATACGCCGCCTGCAACGGCATGCTTCACACGCTCGATCCGCACAGCGTGCTCCTCTCGCCGGACGCTTACAAAGAGATGAGCACGTCGACGAGCGGCCAGTTTGGCGGGCTCGGCATCGTTATTTCGATCCGCGACGGCCAGCTCACCGTGATGAATCCCATGCCGGGCACACCGGCGGGGCGCGCCGGCATCAAGAAATACGACCGCATCACGATGATCGACAACGAGTCGACGCTCAATATGGGCTTGAGCGAGGCGGTCAATCATCTTCGTGCCGTTCCCGGGACCAAAGTCAAAATCATGATCCATCGCGACGGCGATGGTGGTTGGCAGGGATCCAAGCCCTTCGAACTCGTTCGCGAGGTGATCAAGGTTCAGTCGGTGGAGCACAAGCTCCTCGACGGAAACGTCGGTTATGTTCGTTTGAAGCAGTTCACGGCAACGACAACTTCCGACATGGAAGCGGCGCTCGCCGATATGAAGCGTGGTGGCGACCTGAAAGGGCTCGTGCTCGACCTTCGCGGAAATCCCGGAGGTCTCCTCGACCAGGCGGCCAAAGTTGTCGACAAGTTCGTCGAAAAGGGGCCGATTGTCGCGACGGTAGGAAATCCGAGCGAAGGTCGCGAAGAGAAGACCGCGAAGGTCGAAGGGACCGAGCCGAATTACCCGATTGTGTTGCTCGTTTCGGGGAACTCGGCTTCCGCAAGTGAGATCGTCGCTGGCGCCCTCAAGAATCACGATCGCGCCGTGATCGTTGGCGAGACGACCTTCGGCAAGGGGAGCGTCCAGCTTATCTTTTCGGAATTCCCCGATAAAGCGGCGCTTAAGCTCACCATCGCCCAGTATTTGACGGAGCCCGGCGACATCTCCATTCAGGGGACCGGCGTCACCCCGGACATCGAGCTCGATCCGATGACCGCCGATACCCAGGAGATGGACCTGTCTGTCGACACGGGCGGCATCCGCGAGCGCGACCTGTCGCGGAGCTTGCAGAATGCACGTATTCGCGAGGGGCAGAAGCCGCTGGAGATGGTGCGCTACAGCCTTACCTCGAAGGAGCGCCAGGACTTGCGCGAGCGCGGCGGGGACCCCGACGACGGCGTCGCTCTCGACTTTCCGATTCGCTTCGCGCGCGATCTCGCCTCCAAGATTCCGATGGGGACGCGGTCCGACCAGCTCCGCGCCGCGAAGCCGATTGTCGAAAAGGTGCGTGCGGAGGAAGTCGCGAAGGTTGGGGCCGAGCTCGGAAAGCTTGGCATCGATTGGGCCGACGCACCGGCCGACGCCGCAGCGGCGCCGGTCCCCGTGGAGGTGAAGCTCGAAACCGACGCGGCGAACAACGAAGTCGCCGCCGGCGAGCCGCTCGTTCTCAAAGCGACCATCACCAACAAGGGGGCGGTTCCGCTCTTCCGCGTGAGTGGCGTCACGAAGAGCGACAATGCCTATTTCGAGAACAAAGAACTCGTCATTGGTAAGCTTGAACCGGGCAAGAGCAAGACCGTTTCCATTCCGCTCGGTTACTGCGAAACGCAGGGGTACAAAGCCGGGTCTTCCCAGCCGCTGCCGAAGGACGCGCCCCGCGTCTGCCACCTCCCGAAGGATATGGTCTCCCGCGCCGACTGGATCTCCGTCGCCTTCGACGAGGCGAAGGGGCGCATCAAGGGGGATTCCCGGGTTCAGATCACTGTAAAGGGTCAGGATCGCCCGCAATTCGCCTACACCTATCAGCTCGCCGAAGAGAAGAAGGGGAACGGCGACGGCAAGCCGCAACCGGGGGAAACCTTCGCGATGTACCTCGTCGTGAAGAACGTCGGCAAAGGGAAGGCGACGGCCGGTCAGGCGAGCGTTCGAAATCTCTCCGGGGACGGGCTCCTCCTTCACGAAGGCCGCTTTGATGTCGCGCTGAATCCTGGCGAATCGAAGAAGCTGAAGTTTACGTTTGATATTAACAAGCCGCCGGCGGGCGACGACGAAGTGAAGCTCGAATTGACGCTCGCCGATCGCGACCTCCGCGAGACCGTCGTCGAAAAGGTTCGGATGCCGATTTCGGCACCTATCGCCGTCGCGAGTGGGGGCGGCTCCAAGAAGGCGGGCGGCGCAGGCGCGACGCTTCTTGAGGCACCGGAGGCGGGGGCGCGCAGTTTTGCACGTCTCCCCAGCGGCACCGCAGCGACGGTCCTCGGGACCGCCGGCGAGTTTACGAAGCTTGCTCTCGGCGACGGTCGCTTTGCCTTCGCCAAGACGGCCGAGCTTGAGGCCGGAGGCGCACCAACCCCGACGGTCGCCTTTGACGACGTCTTCGGTCACAGCCCGCCGTCGATCGAGATCGCCGCACCGCCCCTCGCTGTCCGTGACAGCCACTTCCTCTTGAAGGGGAGTGCCGAGGATACGGCGCGGATCCTCGACGGCTACATCTTCGTCGGCTCCAAGAAGGTTTTCTACCAATCGAATCGGAACGGCGCGAATCCGAAGAAAATGGACTTCTCGGCCGATCTCCCCCTGCGACCCGGCATCAACGTGATCACCGTCATCGCCCGCGAAACGCCCGATACCATTGGGCGAAAGGTCTTTGTCGTTCGCCGTGATGCGCCCGATGGGACGCCAATGGCGACGCCGAAGAACGAAGAAGATCTCGGCGAAACCGGCGGCGACGACGACTGAGACCCCTCTTTCTTTCGCCAAGAATCTCCATGAGACTTCACGTCAACATCGACCATGTCGCCACGCTCCGAAACGCGCGCGGAACGACCTACCCAGACCCGGTGCTCGCCGCGGAAGCCTGCCTCCGCGCCGGCGCCCATGGCATTACCGCCCACCTCCGTGAGGATCGCCGCCACATCCGCGATGCCGACGTATTCGCGCTCCACGGGCTTCTCCGTCGTACCGGCCATCTCTTCAACTTGGAGATGGCGGCAACGGAAGAAATGCGCGGAATCGCTCTGGAAGTACGACCCGAGTGCGTGACGCTCGTCCCCGAGCGTCGGGAAGAGCGCACGACCGAGGGGGGCCTTGATGCGCGCGGGCAGGCGTCGATGCTCGGCCCGTACGTGAAATCCCTGCAAGATGCAGGGATTAAGGTCAGCCTCTTCGTCGCAGCCGATCGAGATCAATTGCAGATCTCAAAGACGTTGGGCTGTGAACAGGTCGAACTTCATACCGGTGAGTACGCCCACGCGTTCGGTACGCCGGCGGCGGCGACCGAGCTTGCCCGCCTCGCGGAAGGGGCCCGGTTCGCCCACGAAATTGGGCTTGAGGTTGCGGCTGGGCACGGCCTCACGCTTGCCAACGTGCCGGATCTCGTCAAGATTTCGGAGATCGTGGAACTGAACATCGGCCACGCAATGATCGGCGATGCCATCTTCCTCGGCATCGAAGGGGCGACGAAGGCGATGCTTGCTGCGCTTGGCGTCGCGGCGTGATCGTCGGCGTTGGCATCGACGTTTGTTCGATTGAGCGCGTCGAAGGAATTTTGGCCCGCACCGGGGAGCGATTCCTCGCACGGATCCTTTCCCCGCGGGAGCGCGAGTCGATCGCGGGACGCAAGGACCTGGCTACCGCCGTCGCCGCCCGCTTCGCCGCGAAGGAGGCGTACTCGAAGTGCCTCGATGGCGCGCGCGGAGTACCGTGGCATTCCGTAGAAATTCTCAATGCGCCGAGTGGTCGTCCTGAGCTGCTTCTTCACGGGGAAGCGCTCGATCGCGTTCACGCATTCGGCGGAAATTATTGGCATATCTCGATGAGTCACGACGCGAAAATTGCGATCGCCACGGTCATCGTTGAGTTACGCCCCGCGAAAGAACCGTGAATAACGTGCCGCTACGCCACGAACTTTTGCTTTTGACGGCCGCGGAAGTTCGTGCGTTTGACGACGCACGGATCGCTGCAGGGACGCCGTCCTTGCTCCTCATGGAGAACGCCGGTCGGGCGGCCGCCGACGCCGTGGTGGCTGACCTTGCGGCGCACTACGGATGCAATATACGTAAAAAAATCATTGTGTTGACCGGGGCAGGGAACAATGGCGGGGATGGCTACGTCGTCGCCCGGCGCCTCCGGACGCTCGGCTGGGATGCGACGGTGTTTGCGCTCGCCCCGCCGGCGACCCCCGAGGCAGCGACCATGAAGCAGGCGCTCGTCGCGATTGCGCCGGACGCTTTGGTGGTGCGCGACCCGCCCGATTTCGAGGACGCGATCGTCGTCGACGCGCTCTTTGGTGTCGGCCTCACGCGCCCCCTCGTCGATCACGCCGCGGCCCTCGTGTCGGCCGCGAATTTGGCTCGCCAACGGGGGGCGGCTCGCGTGTACTCCCTCGATATTCCTTCTGGAATCGATGGCGATACCGGCGAAGTCCGTGGCGTCGCCATCGTCGCCGACGTCACCATCGCTTTTGCGTTCGCCAAGCGCGGTGCCTACACGCCGCGTGGGGCGGCGCACGCGGGGCGCCGGATGGTCGTCGATATCGGTGTACCTTGCAGTCTTCTCGACCCGGCGGTCGCGGCCATGGCGCCCCGTCTCGACGACGCCCAAACGGTTGCCGCGCTCCTCCCGGCCCGGTCGCC
Organism: Sorangium cellulosum; assembly: GCA_020720045.1. Classification (GTDB taxonomy): domain Bacteria; phylum Myxococcota_A; class Polyangia; order Polyangiales; family Polyangiaceae; genus JAAFHJ01. The sequence continues at coordinate 34,269 of DYPH01000007.1, forward strand.
GGAAGCCCACAAATATGCAGCAGGGCACGTTCTTGTTGTCGGCGGCGCTGTCGGGAAATCGGGGGCGCTGCTGCTCGCCGGGGACGGTGCCTTCGGCGCCGGAGCGGGCCTCGTCACGCTCGCCTGCCCACCCGAGGCCCACGCGGCGCTCGAGGTGCGGGTGAAAGAGACGATGACGGCGCCCCTCGAAGCTGAAGATGGGACGCTGTTCGCAAAAAAGAAAGTCTGTGTGATTGGCCCCGGTTTCGGCCTTTGTAGCGACGCGGAACGGCGCTTTGAAGCGCTCCTCGCGGGGTGGCCGCTCGCCGCCCCGCTCGTCCTCGATGCCGATGCGCTCACCCTATTGGGCGCTTCGTCGCGGCTCTCCCGTCGGCCCCGAGGCACGACGATCCTCACCCCCCACAGCGCGGAAGCGGCGAGACTTCTTGGATGTTCGGTCGCTGCGATCGATGCCGATCGCTACGGGGCCGTCGAAAAACTCGTTGCAAAGACGGGCGCGGTCGTCGTGCTGAAGGGGGCCCACACGTTAGTCGGGGCGCCGACCGCGGGCTCCGGCATTTCCGTGCATGTTGCAACCACTGGGAATCCTGCCCTTGCCGTCGGCGGGTCGGGGGACGTCCTTGCTGGGGCGATCGGCGCGCTCGCGTGCGTACTTCCTCCCCGCGACGCCGCGCGACTCGGCGTGTATCTTCACGGTGCAGCCGCCGATGCGTGGGTTGCCGAGCATGGGAGCGTCGGTCTGCGGGCGTCGGTCCTCGCGGATGCCCTCCCGCGGGCCCGCGGCGCTTTGGAAGCGATCGGCGCTGGCGGGCGTTGACGCCCACACAGGGTGTGGGGCACCAGACACGCGGCGGCTGTTGATGGCGGCCGCGTTGCCTAAAAGACGAAAAAATACAAAGGTTAATCGGTTGGCCACCGACTTGCGGAACCCCGAGCATGACGACGCTCCCCCTCGGTTCCCGCTCCGCCGCCCACCCCGCATCGGTCGTTCGCCAGGGGCTCCCCGCCCACCTTCCCGAACTCCGCGGTCGTGCCCTCCGCCTCAGCCGAAACGCCGTTCAGGCCGACGACATCGTGCAAGATACCGTCGAGCGGGCCCTTCGTTTTGAGGCGCAGTTCATCGTCGGAACAAACCTGCGAGCGTGGCTACATCAAATCCTCTTTTCCGTATTTGTGACGCGCTTCCGCAAGAGCCGTCGTGAGCGGAAGGCGCTCGCAGGCCTTGGTGCCGATCCCGCCGCTTGGACCACGGAAGATCGCTTCGCGCCGATCGACGCCGCGTTGCCGCTCACGTCGGCGACGGAGGCGTCGTTGGAGAGCCTCCCGGAGGCGTTCTCGTCGACGATTCGCCTCGTCGATCTTGGCGAAATGAGCTACCGCGAAGCGGCCGATGTCCTTGATATTCCGTTGGGAACCGTCATGAGCCGCCTTCACCGCGGACGCAAGCTCCTCCGCGACGACCTCGTCGCCCACGATCGGAATCTGGCTGCCTGAAGCGGGAATGCTAGAGGGGCCCGATGCGAACCGCCCTCCGCGCTCTTTTGGGAATCTTCTTGGTCGGCTGCGCGGCGGCGACGCCCGCTGCGTCGAGCAACGTGTGCCACGAACCGATGCCCGAAGGTCCGCTCGCTACGCCGGCCGCCAACTACACAGCGCTCCTCGCCGCCCCCGATCGGAGCGCCGACGATAAGGCCCTCGACGTGCAGCGTAAACCTTCGGAAATGCTTGCATTCGCCGGTATTCGACCGGGAATGCGCGTCGCCGAAATCGGCGCCGGCCGCGGCTACACGAGCGAAGTGCTCGCGCGCGCCGTGCGGACCGCCGATGTGCATCAAGGCGTCGTCTTTGCGCAGAACAGCCCGGCCCTCTTGAAGATGTTCGCGGAGAAACCGTGGTCCGAACGCCTCGCGACGCCGGCGATGGCGAACGTGATCCGTGCCGACCGAGAATTCGACGACCCGCTCCCCCCTGAGGCGACGAATTTGGACGCGGTTTTCGACGTGCTTTTCTACCACGATACCGTCTGGATCGGCACCGACCGCGCGAAGATGAACAAACGGATCTTTGACGCCCTCAAACCGGGCGGCATCTACGTCGTCATCGACCATTTCGGGCGCAGCGGCACCGGTACCACCGAGACGAAGACGCTCCATCGCATCGAAGAGAGCGTCGTGCTCGCGGAGATTACCGCTGGCGGATTTACGTTCCTGCGATCGAGTGAATTCTTGCGAAATTCAGCTGATACGCGCGATTGGAACGACTCGCCGACCGCCGCCGGAGACCGCCGCGGCACCAGTGACCGTTTCGTCCTCGCGTTTCGCAAGTAGATTCAGGGGGACGCCGGCTTGCGCGGCGCCCACGGAACATCCGCCACGTTTGCACGGAAGTTCTCGCGACGGGCTGCGGTAAAAAGGAAGTCGGAAAGCCGATTGACGTAGACGACCAGATCGTTGCGAACGTGCTCCACTTCGAGCATGGCGCGCTCGGCGCGGCGACAGATAGTCCGTGCAAGATGCAGGTGTGCCGCTTGGGCGGTGCCGCCGGGGAGGACGAAGGTCGTCAGCGCGGGGAGGCCGTGCTCGCAGGCGTCGATCGCCGCTTCGAGGACGCTGCTGTCCTCTGGCGTGATGAGCGTCATCGGCAATTTTGCCTCTTTTCCCGGGACGCAGGCGAGCTCGGCGCCGACCACGAAGAGCATTTCCTGGACGACGGCGAGCGCCTCGTCGGTCCCGCTATCGAGGCCGGCGGTGCGGCACAGTCCGATCGCTGCGTTGAGCTCGTCGACGGTTCCATAGGCGTCGACCCGTGCGCTGGCTTTCGGCACGCGCGCACCGCCAAAGAGCCCCGTCGTTCCGTCGTCGCCCGTCCGCGTGTAGATCTTCATGGCGCCATGGATGCCACAGGCCTCGCGCAGGTAGTGGAACAAAACGGGAAACGGCCCCGCTCGGTGGAGGGGGCCGTCATACCGAATTTGCGAATCAGGTCGAGAAGATCGCGGTGACTTCCGTCTGCAAGTCTTCTTCCGTGATCCCCTTCGCGAGCGCGAGCTCCTTCATGAGAAGGCTCTTTGCCCGATCGAGGAGCACCCGCTCGCCGAACGAGAGGTCCTTGTCGAACTTAAGGCGGTGCATGTCGCGCATGACCTTTGCCACTTCAAAGGGGGAGCCCGAGTTGATCATCTCCTGGTACACGCGGAAGCGCCGCGACCAGGGGTGTTCGTTGACGGCGACCTCCTTGGCCCGCATCGTCTCAATGACGGTGTCGGCCTCGTTGGCGCTCATGATTGGGCGGAGAACGGTCTGCCCGTTCGTCGGGACCATGAACTTCTTGGTGCGGTCATCGAGGAGGATGAATCGGTAGAAGTTCCCGAGGCCGGGCATCGACTCGATGGCGACGACCTCGCCGACGCCATGCTTGAGATGCACCGCGTTGTCGCCGATATTCAGCGTCATTTCGACCGCTGGCGGCGGGTCTGAAATGTTCATGATCCGCTTCATCGGATGCTGCTGCTGGGGCTTCGGCATCGGAGGCGGAATCGACGGCCCCTTGTTGGCCGACGGCGGCGCGAGCGGCGGCATCGAGGCCGAAGAACGACCCCCGATCGCCGGGGACGGCGGCATGCGCCCCTGACCGGTACCGGTCGACGGGCTGAAGGTGCCGAGGGTGGGCGGCGGCGGCAATTTCTTAAGCGGGAGGGGGAGTTGCGGCGACGACTCCGGGGCCAAGGGGCTTCGGCCAAGGCGGCGGGAGGAGGCGCGCTCCGCCGGGATCGCTTTCGCAGAAGGGCGGTCGGCGGGGATCTTCTTCGCCGACTCCTTCGCCGGCGGAATGGCGAGCGTCTTAACCGACTCTTTGGCGGCCGGAACCACCTTCTTTGCCGACTCTTTGGCGGCCGGAATCAGCTTCTTTGTCGACTCTTTGGCGACAGGAACGGGGAGAGCTTTCACCGACTCCTTGGCCCGAGGGGCCGCCTCTTTCACCGACGGAAGCGCCTTCTTGGGGGCCTCTTTCGCAGCGGTCTTGGCGGCAGGAACCGCTTTCTTGGCCGTCGTCTCTTTCGCGGGAGCCGCCTTCACAGGAGCCTCTTTCGCGACGGATTTCGTGGTCTTGGCGGTAACCTTCTTGGGAGCTTCTTTCACGGACACCTTGCTGGGCGCGGCGTCGCGCGCGGACTTCGTCGAGGCCGGTTTCGAGTCTTTTCCGGAAACCGCTTTCGTCGCCTTCTCAGACGCGCCGCTCTTGGTGGCGGGACCCTTCTTGGCTGCCGACGCGGTCGGCGTTGCCTTTTCCAGCGTTTCCGTAGGATTCTTCGCTTTCTTGGCGCCAGACGACGCCGTCGAGTCCTGGGGGCCTGCACCCTTTTTTGCGAGCGGCTTGTCTGCCGACTTCGCAGATGCCACGCGCGCCGGCGCGGAGCCACGGGGCGCGGCCGCCTGTTTCGCCTTGGTATCTGCGCTTGCGGTGGTGCGCCCGGGAGTCTTGCCCATAGGGAGCGCAAGGGGGTACGCGAAACCGCGTGCACTGTCAAGCGGTTCGTCAAAAAAGACTGGAAATTCTGTAGTATTCCGCTTAGCGCTCGGGGAACGGGGCGTCTAGGTCTTTCAGGGACGCCGCGTCGCCGCGGGTTGCCGCAAGAAGGCCGCTCGCGAGCCGCTCGACGTCGACGACTGCGCCGCCGTGAAGCCCTTGCGCGTCGGCAATAGCCGGGTCTCTTCGCGGCGCCCGGTCGAGCCCAAGCAGTCGGCCGAGTGCGCTCTCCGCAATGCGGGCCTCTTCAGCGGTCGCAGCCTCCACCGCGCGGGCGGGGTCCCGCGAATAGTCGGCGAATATGTACCACTCGACGGCCGCATGACGGCCGTCGCCGGGCATCGGCTTTGCGCGGACGAGCGCCATTCTCGCTGCGGCGAGGAGGCCAGCGCCCGCGGTCTTCGGAAACGGTCCGGCGACGTAGTAGACCACCGGCCAGTCGGCGAGACCGGCGATGGCAGGCTCGCTGCCAAAGAGCGAAAATGTATGAGTGATCCGCCCGCGAGCGAGGCCAGTCAGCGCGCTGAGCGGCTTTCGCGTGCCGCTCTCCTCCACGTAGGCCTCACGCCCCAGTAGCGCGACTTGACGCCCTTCGAGGGCGGGTTCCGACGACGGCGCGCCGGTCCGAATGGCGGCCCCAAAGAGGCGAATGACCGCCCCATTTCCGTCGACGGCGCGCCCTTCCAGGAGCAGGCGCTTCGTCGCCGCCGCCTCCACGCGCCCCGGTTCGAGGGGAGCGCGCACGTAGATGAGTTCGGAATGGGTGTAGTGCGCAACTACCGTCTCATGCCCCTCAAACGGGTCGACGCCGCCGCGCGCCTCGACGTAGCCGAGTCGCTCTTTCTTAGGAAATACGCGCTCGATCGCCGCGAGGAACTCCGGCTCCGCCGCAAGGTCGCGTGGGCGCACGAGGAGCGCGTCGTGGAGGCCGGGGGCCGGAAGGACGTCCCCCGCGCGCTCGAGGTGAAGGCGATCGGGGGGCGGCGGTGCGGCGACCTTCGGCGACGAGCCACAAGCGGCGGCGAGGAGCGCAACGCCGAGCCCAACTGCGGAGACCGCCGCCTTCATTCTGTTACAGAAATGCGAGCAAATTTGCGATTTTTCGAGCCGACGCGCACCAGGTACGGACCGCCAACGGCCAGCGTGTGGAGCGGGTCGATGACGCGGACTTGATCGAGTTCGACGCCCCCTTGCTCGAGGAGACGACGACCGTCGCTGACGCTCTTTACGAGGCCGGCGGCCTGCAGCGCATTCGCGAGCCGTACCGATCCCTGGACGGCGGCGACGGTGAACGCCGGGACATCGTCGGGGATGGCGTTGTTGCTGTAAACCGCCTTGAAGCTGGCCTCGGCGCGCTCGGCAGCATCGGTGTCGTGGAGGCGCGTGCAGAGTTCGCGACCGAAGATCGCCTTGATCTCCATCGGGTTTCGGCCGCTCTTCCGATCCTCTTTCAAGGCCGCGATCGCCTCGTTCGAGAGGGACGAAAGCAGCTCGAAGTAGCGAAAAATGACGTCGTCATCGATCTGCATACATTTGCGGAAGATAACCTCTGCAGGCTCATCGAGGCCGATGTAGTTGTCGGCGCTCTTTGACATTTTCTTGCCGACGACCTTGCCATTTTCCATCTTGGCGTCGGTCCCTTCAAGGAGCGGCATCGTCAAGACCATCTGGGCGCGCTTGCCATATTTCGGCATAAGATCGCGCCCCATGAGGAGGTTGAAGAGCTGGTCGGTTCCGCCGAGCTCGATGTCGCATTCGAGCGCGACCGAGTCGTAGCCCTGGAGGAGTGGGTAGAGAAACTCGTGTTGAAAAATCGGCTTCTGTTCTTCGAACCGCTTCGAGAAGTCGTTCCGCTCGAGCATGCGCGAGACGGTCGTCTTCGCGAGGAGTTCGACGAGCGCCGGCGCCCCCATCGTTTCTAGCCATTCCGCATTGGAACGCACCTCCGTCCGCTCGCGATTGAGGATCTTGAAGGCCTGCTCGGTGTACGTCTTCGCCGCCGCGCGGACGTCATCGCGCGAGAGGCGCGGACGGGCGTCGTTTTGGCCGGTCGGGTCGCCCACCATCGCCGTGAACTCGCCGACGAGCAGGATGACGGTGTGGCCAAGTTCTTGGAACTGCCGAAGTTTTTGCATGAGGACCGCGTGGCCGACGTGCAGGTCCGGTCGCGTCGGGTCGAAGCCTGCTTTCACGCGCAGCGGACGATCGTGGGCGCGGGACTCTTCGAGGCGCTCGATGAGCTCCGCCTTGACGTGGAGATCGACGGCGCCGCGTTCGAGGACGGCAAGTTGCTCGGCGACAGGAAGGAAGCGCGACATGGCGCCCGCTTATCGCACTCGTCGCCCCTCGCAAATGGGGGTTTCGGCGGACGACACCCTCGGGCTAGAACGCCCGCGATGATCCTCGCCAAGAGCAAGCCCTGCCCCTGCCATAGCGGAAAGAACTATGGCGACTGCTGCGCCCCGTTCCACGCGCGCACAACGACCGCGCCGACGCCGGAAGCGCTGATGCGCTCTCGGTATGCCGCCTTCGCCTTGGGCGACGCCAAGTACCTCCTCGAAACGCTCGCCGCCGACCATGAGGACCGCAAGCTCCCCGTCGAGCCGCTCCTCGCCTCCTACCGCCAGCAGAAGCACACCTTCCGCTACGTGGGGCTCTCGGTGCTCGCCACGAGCGTCGACGGCGACAAGGGCTGGGTCACCTTCCGCGCGCGCATGTACGAGAAGGGGCGCGATCGCAGCTTCACGGAGCGCTCGCGCTTCACGAAGGAGAACGGCGCGTGGAAGTACGAAGACGTCGAGGAGACCCAAGAAGGGGCGAAGTAAGCGCCGCCCGCTCCGACAAACGCGAAACGCGTGCTCCGTCTTCAAGACGGGCACGCGTTTTCGTTTGGCAGGGACTCGGCGTGGCGCCGGCCCTGACCCCCATCATTCGTCGTCGCTGTCGTCGTCGGCGTCGAGTTCCGGCTTTACGGCGCGGCTCTCGTCGACGATGCGCTCAAGGTCTTTGCCGACCTTGAACTTCGGAAGGCGCTTCGGCTTTACTTCGACGGCTTCGCCGGTGCGCGGGTTGCGACCGTCGTAACCTTCGTAGGGCTTCACCTTGAAGCTTCCGAATCCGCGGATTTCGATCCCCTCACCGTTTTGGAGGGCCTCCGTCATGGAGTCGAAGACGCAATTGACCACGAGCTCAGCTCGCGCCTTCGTGAGTTTTCCCCGGGCTGCCAGGGCATCAATGAGTTCGCTCTTGGTCATCGGACTACCTGTCTCGCGCGAAGGGAAGTTGAAGCCCCGATCCAGTGCAGCAGAAAGGGGTGTCGAATCGTGGGGCGGTGAAGGGACGTTTCGAGAGAAGCTCGACGAGGTCCCACCCCGCGCTGGATTTCGACGTCGCGCGCATCGGCCAGAAAGCCGGAATCTCGTCGCGCAGTCAATCGTGAGTTTTCGTTGTGCACGGTTCTGACGAGATTCCGACCAACCGTATGTGTTCGATCGCGGAGCGCACTCGAAGGGAGATTTCGCTGAAGTCGCCTTTTTTGTGCGGGTTCAGCGCACGGATGTCGCCGCGAAACCGTCGGACGTCGCGAGGAGACCTCGAATCGTCCTCGGTGAAATCTTTGTCGTCTTCGGAAGCGCCGACCGCCAGCGCGCCGAAATTCGCCCCCCAAAACGTTACCAAATACGTTGAACATGCACGTATCTGGTCGACAAACGTGACGGTCGCGACGAGTGGCGCCGCCCCTTGCCGGTGGAGCGCGAGGCCGGCGGGCCCGTCGTCCCAGCGCGGAAATCCGTAACCATTTTCGACGGCGCGGAGGGGCCAAAGCGCAGTGCCCGACCATGCGAAGCGCGTGCGGTCGTCGAACGGTATAAAATCCTGTTTTGTTAACAGATTGTCTCGGTCGAACATCGTCGGCGGACGGCCAAGAAGGGCCCAGGTCGGCCGGTCGTCGCCGCCCCGCGGAGCGCTCGCCCGGGCGACGATACGTGTGGGATGCATTGGGTCATTCGCGAGCAAAAATGCGGCGTCACCGTCGACGAGGGTAAGTGTGGTGGTATTGGGGGATTGGGACGTAAATACAAGGGCTTGTGACTCGTTTGCTTCCGTCCATGCCGGGCGTCCGCCGTCCCGATCACGGAGCATTCGGGCCGCTGCGGAGCCGTGAAACGCGAATCCGATGAGCGACGCAACGACGAGCGCGGCGCTGAAATTCGCGGCCTGAGGAGGGGCCTTGAAGCCTTTCAAACGAAACAACGGCTCCGATTCGACGACCCACAAACCGAGAAGAATCGCTTCGACGGGGAGGACATCTGCAAGAAGTCGTGCGCCGCCACCCGGGTAGTTTCCGTCGAAATAGAAAGGGGCGTACGCGAGGACGTGGAGAGGCGGAAGGGCAGCAAGGAGCCGGCGTCGACCAGCGCGCAGGCCCGCCACGATGGCGACGAGCGTCATCAGACCGGTGAATTCTTGATTCCCGAGATCTCCGAGATGGAGGGCGAGCCGTCGAGCGGTCGTCCCGAGGGCCGCGCCGGCGGAGTAGCCGTCGGCGAGTCGGGCGGCGACGAAGGGGCCGTGCTCGAACTGGCAGCCGATCCCGCGGCCGAAGCCGTACCGGAAGCAGCCGACGGGGCCGTCGGTGAGCGCGTAATAAACGCTCTGGGCGGGCCGGAAGGGGGCTCCGGTGACGCGGTATTGGTAGGCAAAGAGCAGGGCGAGCGGCACTGCAAGCCCGGCGAACGCGGCGAAGCAGTGAGAGAATGTTCGTGTCGTACGTCGACCAAGGAGCGCCACGGCGAGAAGGGTCGCTGGGGCAAATGCCGAGGCAAAACGAGTGGTTGCGAGCGCGCCGACGGCGAGTCCCGCGGCGGCGGAAGTTGCGAGCGATCGGTCGCGATCCTCCGTGGCGGCAGCGCCCGTCGGAAGTGCCCAGAAAAAAAGAAGAATCAGTAGCGCGCAGAGGCCATGCGCCATCGGTTCTGCCCCGAAATACCGAAGCGGCGCCGACAGCACGACGAGGAGCGCTGCGAGTCGCGGACCGCGATCGTCCCCAGCTCCCCGGGTGAACTTCCGCGCGACCGCGTAGGTTGCGAGCGGGAGCGCCCCTGCAAGGGCGAGCGGCGCCAGGTTTGGCAAGCCGAGGCGATGCCCAATCGCGAGCACCGCCGGCCAGCCCGGCGGGAAAATTCCTGCGAGACGGCCGTCTGGCGTGGCGACCACAAAGCGGCCCAACGTCGCCGCGAGGGGGGCGCGACTGGCAAACGCGACGGCACCGCTCGCGAACGTTCGCGCTTGGAAGGTGTACGCCGCCGCATCGATGATCCGCGGGCCGCCCCGCAGGTAGGCCGTGAAATAGAGGCGCGACAAGAGAATCGCACTAACCGCGCACGCAACCAAAAAATTGCGAGGGGATTTCGAGGCTTTCCACGGCTTCACGACCAGCAGTGGCACCACCGCGAGGAGCGCGCCGAGGGCGATGGAATCGCCGCCGGGGAGCTCAAAGGGGCCGAACGGGGTCGCTACCATCGGAGGGCCTGCGCCCGATTAGCTGGAAAACATGGGGGAATCGTCCGGGTCGCGCGTGAGGACTTCCACCCCGGTCGCCGTGACGACGACGGTGTGTTCGCACTGGGCCGACCATTTCCCGTCGGCGGTAACGATCGTCCATCCATCGGCGAGTTCCTTGATGCCGGCGCCCCCGAGGTTCAGCATCGGCTCAATCGTGAACGCCATGCCGGCACGCAGCTTCAAGCCGGCGCCGCGCGCGCCGAAATGCGAGACGTGCGGATCCATGTGCATGTTCCGACCGATGCCGTGGCCGCCGAATTCGCGGACGATCGTGCAACCTGCCGCCCGCGCGACCTCCTGAATCGCAAACCCGATGTCGCCAAGCGTGGCGCCGGGGCGGACGACGGCGATCCCCGCATCGCGGGCGCGCCGCGCACTCTCGACGAGGTGGCGCGCCTCCGGCGAAGGCGTGCCGACGAAGAAGGTCTCACTCGTGTCGCCATGAAAGCCGTTCAGCTTTGTGGTGACGTCGAGGTTGACGATGTCCCCGTCGGCAAAGACCACCTTATCCGTCGGAATTCCGTGGCAAATCACTTCGTTTCGGCTGACGCACACCGATGCTGGGAAGCCGTGGTAGCCGAGTTGGCTCGGCGTCCCACCGACGCGAGCGGTGTCTGCGCGGATGAAGGCGTCGATCTCCGCAGCGGTCAGCCCCGGCTTCAGAAGCGCGCCGGCCCCCCGCAGCGTTGCGCGTGCGACCTGCGAGGCGACGCGCAACTTTTCAATTTCTCGGGGCGAAAGAATCTCAACGGCCATGGATGCCCGCTTAGCGAACCTTCCTAGGAGGTCGCCACGTCGAAGTTGGTCTTTCGCACGGGACTCCGGGTCCTCGCCGCTTCGTGAATGGTCACTTATCGACGTTGCCGAGGATGCAGGTGCTCACCTCAAGGAGCGTGTAGACGATCGCTTTTTCTTGGGCGAGCAGCCCCCCCGCCCGGGCGCCGTCGGTGTGGTTGGTGCTGAAGAGCACCCGTCCGCACCGATCGGGGAAGGTCACGGTGCTCGGCTTCCCATTGGCGGCCACCCAGATCTTCGGAGTGATCGAAATGGAAGAGCCCGTCGGACTCTCACCCGTGACCGGATTCACCCCTTCGATAGTTGTATAGATTCCGGTCAGCTGTTCGCCATTGGGGTCGTTACCGACGACGCCCATCCACTGTTTGAGTCCCGGATCCATCCACGTCCCTGCGCGATTGATCTCCGTGCGGTCGCAGCCATTTCCAGCGCTTATCGTCGCGTCATTTACCGGCGTATTGTACCAGTGAATGTGCTTCGGCCACCCCTGACGAACGTATTCGTAGGCGTAATCGGTGACATAGAGGCGCCCCCCAGACTTCACATAGTCGACGAGGGTGCTCTTGACCGTCCCATCCAGGGCCGTCGGGTCGACGCAGGTCTCTTGATCGTTCGTTCCGCAGGCCAGGAACACGAACGAATATTCCTTCAACTTCGTCTTGCTGCGAATAGTGGCCTCGCCGATGGCGCCGGTCTGGGCCTCGAAATCGAAGTTCAAAGAACGTAGCGTATTCTGAACATTATCGAAGGTTGCGATGCTCGTCGGCACCACCGAATACCTTCGGCGCGTAGTCTCCAACGGCCGGATCGTTCCGCCCAGGAATCGACGTGATCTCCGTCGCCACCGCGTTGAGTCCGTCCCGCAAATCTACTTGGCGTACCCGACGGAAGCGCCCCTTTTCAATGACGAGGTACTGCTTCCCTGGCTTGAAAATCAGGAGTTCAAACGTGCCATCAATCGCCGAGGTGGCGTGGGCGGGTAGCGTCGTGAGATCGATGCAGGTGTCGCAAATCGCACCGCGAGGACCTTCCGGCGGTGCCTGCGTCGTCAGATAGAGAACAGCGCCAGGGAGCGGAAGCATTCCATCGGGAGCGAAGGCCTTCCCCTTGATCGAGTCAATCGCTGTATCGAACGTGACCGGCCCCGAATCAGGAAGGTCGAGATTCGCGTCGGGATTCGTCGGCTCAATGGTGCCATCGGAGCCTCCATCTCGGGCTTGAAAGCCGCTATCGGTCGGGCTGCTGCAGCCGAGAAGCGCGCTGACGAGCGCGAGGGTGGCAAAGCGAAAAGGGGCGGTTGAACGCATGGGCCGTGGTCTACGGCCTCACCGTTCGCCGGGCTCGTGACATCCGTCCTCACGACAGGGTGGGGCGAATGCTTGATATTCTTCATAAATATGGCCTTAGAACGACCAATGAGACACGGGGGAGACGTTTGCTTACGCAAGTGCGGCGATCACTGGGTCGCCCACAGGTGATAGCTCACGTAGTCAGTCGGCCCCATCGTTCGATTTTCCATTGTAATTCGGATGGTTGTGCCGACAAGCGCCGCGGGGACTTCGATGGGGCGCTCCACAAAGTGATCGGTGCGACGGTCGAAGACTTCGTCGGGGAGGGGAGTCCCATCGACGATCACGCGAATCGTGGTTGGCCCTTCCGGGGCGACGCGAAGGACCAACGTGGCCGGCTCGTGGGGCGTGAATCCCCGGAGCGTGAACGACTCCTCCATCGTCGGCCGGATGCGGCGGCCGCCGTCGACGATTTCGTCGGCACCGGCGTGGTGGGGAAGGATCGCCAGGTGGGTGAAGCCGCCGTGGGGGGCCGGAAATCGGTATCCGTGCGCTTTTTCGTTAACAATATCGGCGAAGTCGACGGTGTCGATGATGCGCGTACGGCCGTGGGGGAAGCTCTCCAAGAGCTCGCCGCTCCCGAGGAGGTGCCAGTCGGCCCGGTAGAGGACGTGCTCGAAATCGCCGCAGACGACGTTCCCCTCGATGGGGAAGCGCTTGAGGACGCCGCTCGAAAACCAGTGAGGGAGCCAGCTCCACCAACTGGGAAAAATGGCAAGAACATCGGGGAGTTCTTCCCGCGGCATCCGCTCGAGGAGTTCGATGGTCGCCGGGAGTTTGTTGGCCCCGGCACGTGCAAAGGGGAAGTCGTGGTAGCCGCCGAGTCCGATGATGTCGAGGCCGTCCCACTCGCTCGCGTAGAGGATCGCCCCCGCGTCGCCGACGAGGACGCGATGTTTGCCGCGCCGGAGGCCGTAACGGTCAGGATGCTCCTGAACTTCCGTCTTTAAGAAGCGACCTAACGTCGTTTGTTGATCACGAATGTTTCGGCAGGCGCGCCCGAAAAACCACTTTTGACCGCGGTAGACGTTTGCCTGGTGGAGCGAAAAGAAGAGGACCGCACCGACGGCCGCGACGCGACGGAGCGGAGCGATGGCGAGCGCGACCCCGAGTCCGGTGCCGACGAGCAAGACGGTTCCCCAGAGAAGCGACTCATGGGGGTTCGTCATCGGCTTGCGCGTCGCCACTCCGAAGAGGGCGATCGTCGCAACGCCGACGGGGATGAGGACGCTTTTTCGAGCTGTTGTGCGGTGCAGGAGCACCGCGACGCCCAGCGTTGCCAGGACCATCAGCCAGGCGACCGCCGGCATGACGTAGCGCTCGTTCTGCCAGCGGACTTGGCCGTTCGCAGCGACGACGAGATACCAGCCGACGATCTGGGCGGTGAGGAAGAGGGCCATGCGGCGCGTCTTCGGATGGGCAAACGGTACGAGCGCGAGGCCAGGAATCAATGCGCCAAAACGGAGGTCGTCGGAGAGATGGTATTCGACGATTCGAAGGGCCGCGTAGACGAAGTTCCCCGTGTAGTCGTCCCATTTCTGTTGGGAAGTCTGGAAGGGGTCATTCATCGCAAGTTTCACGATGGCGCCGTTCGCCGACCACTCCCCGGTGAAGCCACGGTTCGCGCAGGCTTGGCCGACGAGCGCCACCACCCCCGGGAGACCGACGCGGAGGAGCGTCTTGAGCGCTGTCGCCACCGAGAACGAGCGCGCCTGTGACGCGGATGCAATGCCAAAAATTGCTAAAGTTACAGCTGCTTCTGGACGCGTGAGTACGAGGAGCACGCCGACGGCACCGAGGCCCCACTCGGCGGCCGCCCGTGCCCGCGGAACACGTGCATCTTGCACGCGAAAGAGGGCGAGCAGCGCGAGGCTCCAGATAGCCAGGAACCAGGCGACCTCCATGCCCGACCAGAGGGACCACGCCAGCGCGCCAACCCCAAGAAAAAGCGGCGGAAGGAGCCAGGTGACCCCACGAAAGAGCGGGCTGTCTTCGACGCGCAGGAAGGCGCGGCGGAGCGTAAGGAGCGTCCCGAACACGCTCCCCATGGCAAGCAGCGCCGCCCAGACCATGAGTTGGGCGCCTTGAAAGCCAAGGAGCCAACCAAGGGCGAGGACGAAAGGGTAGGAAAGACTCGTATTCCCGCTGCTAAAGCCGTTCCCGGGGACCCACTCGAAGGGGTGGCCGAGGGCGGTTGCGCGCGCATAGTCGAAGTGGATGAAGACGTCGTCGAGGGGGGCCGACCACTCGCCGCCCGTCTGCAGCATCATCCCGTGGTAAAAACTGCGTGCAGAATACACGGTTGCGAACGCCGCTCCCAGGACGAAGGCGCGCTCTTCCCAGCGCCAAGCCCGCCCCGCCGGCTGATTCGGACCGATCATGAGCGGCCGCATACCCGACGCGTCTACGAACTGCAACGGACCAGACCGCGCAGCGCGCCCTGCGGACGGACGCGTGGGCATCGAACTCCGGGCCGTCTCCCGCTTCGCGGACGGACGGGTTGGCATCGAACTCCGCGCCGTCTCCCGCTTCGCGGACGGACGCGTGGGCATCGAACTCCGGGCCGTCTCCCGCTTCGCGGACGGACGGGTTGGCATCGAACTCCGCGCCGTCTCCCGCTTCGCGGACGGACGCGTGGGCATCGAACTCCGCGCCGTCTCCCGCTTCGCGGACGGACGCGTGGGCATCGAACTCCGCGCCGTCTCCCGCTTCGCGGACGGACGCGTCTGCGTTGCGACTCTGCATCGCTTCCAGTAGGGTCCCGCGCCGATCATGGTGTTGCCCGCCTGTTTTCAGCGATTCTCCCGGAAGGCCTGCCCATGAAACGGACGCCGCTTGGTCGTTTTCTCCTGCGTGCCGCACCGTTTCTCGCGGCCGCCGCCCCTCTCGTTGCGCCCGCGTCCGCCTATGCGCAGGCGCCGGCCGCCGCCGCCAAACCGACGCTCGTCCCGCCGAAGGTGAAATCCGACCCTGGGGCCGTCTATCCGAAACAAGCGATCACCGACAAAGTCGCGACAGAAGTCGCAGTGATCCTTGTCGTCGAAATCGACGCGACTGGGGCGGTCACCAAGGCGACCGTCGCCGAGCCTCAGGGGCACGGTTTCGATGAGGCTGCGGTTGAAGCCTCGAAATCGCTTGTTTTTGAGCCGGCAACGCGGGACGGGCAGCCGATCCCCGCTCGCATCAAACATCGCTATTCTTTCCCGGTTCCGAAGTCGATCATTCGCGGAAAAGTAGCGAATCAATCGTCCGATCGTGGCCTCGCCGCTGAGGTTTCCGTCGTTGGCGCGGACGGAATCGGCCTCCCGGCAACGGTCGCCGCCGACGGGACGTTCACCGCCGAGGTGGCGACCCCCGGTCACTACTCGGTTCGGGTCCATGTCGAAGGCTTCACCGATCCGGCACCGACGGAGCTCGACCTTGCCGCCGCAGAGGTCGTTGAGTTAACGATTCGTGTCGCCCGGAAGGAAGCTCCGCCGGAGCCGAAGAAGCCCGACGCCAAAGAGCCCGACGTCGAAGAAGTTCAGGTGCGTGGCAAGAAGCCGCCCCGGGAAGTTACGAAGCGGACTCTCGAACAGCGCGAACTTTCACGCATTCCTGGCACGAACGGCGACGCGCTGCGCGCGCTCCAGAACCTTCCCGGCGTCGCCCGTCCGCCCGGCCTCGCCGGCCTTCTGATCGTTCGCGGTTCGGCGCCGAACGACACGAACATCTTCATCGACGGAACCCTCGTTCCGATCGTCTACCACTTTGGTGGATTGTCCTCGGTCGTCCCGACGGAAGCTCTCGAGAAGATCGATTTCTATCCGGGTAACTTCAGTGCCCAATACGGGCGCGTTATGGGCGGTATCGTCGACGTCGGCCTCCGCGATCCCAAAAAGGACAAGCTCCACGGCTTCGCACAAGTCGATTTGATTGATGCACGCGCGTTGGCCGAAGGTCCGCTTGGAAAAGGCTGGTCGTTCCTCGTCGCAGGCCGTCGGTCCTACGTCGATACCTGGCTCGGACCGGTCCTCACTGCGGCAGGTTCAAGCGTTTCAACGGCCCCTGTTTATTACGATTATCAGGCGATTCTCCAGAAGGACATCGACAAGAACAAGAGCTTTCGGCTCGCGTTCATGGGGTCCGACGATCGACTGGCGCTTATCGTTCAATCGGGCAGTGGCTCCGATCCGACTCTTGGCGGAAACATCTCTCTTGGGACCGCCTACTATCGTCTTCAAGCGCGCTATCGTCAGAAGATCTCCGACAAAACAGAGTGGAAGACGACCGCTGCCGTCGGCAAAGATTCGATCCAGTTCAACCTGGGTGAGAACTATTTTAAGCTAACTAGTCATCCGATTACGTTGCGCTCTGAAATCTCCCACAAGCTCGGTTCCGGCGTGACGATGAACGTCGGTATGGACTGGCTCTATACCCCCTACGAGATCGCGATTCGGCTCCCGCCGATTCCGCAGCCGGGCCAACCAGACCCGGGCCCGTTTGGATCGCGTCCGCCGCTCACGGTAAAGGAGACCGACTCGATCTACCGGCCGGCCATCTACGACGAACTCGAGATCGTGCCCTGGAAGGGGGGACGCGTCGTCACCGGCGTCCGCATCGACTACGCGAAGGACACGAAAAGCTGGGATGTTTCGCCCCGTTTCGTCTTTCGTCAGGACGTCGTCGCCGGCGCCGGCAAGCGCACAACCCTCAAAGGGGGGCTCGGCGTCTTCCGGCAGCCGCCCCAGCCGCAGGAGACCAACAAAGCGTTCGGCCAGATTGGGCTCACGTCGAATCGTGCGATTCATTACACGCTTGGTGCCGAGCGGGAGCTTGGGAAGAACGTCGAAGTTTCGATGGAAGGTTTCTACAAAGACTTCGACAATCTCGTCGTCGCAAACCGTTTGAATTCCGGTCTCGGCCAGGCGTACGGCATCGAAACGCTGGTTCGTTACAAACCCGATTCACGCTTCTTTGGCTTCCTCGCTTACACGCTTTCGCGATCCACGCGCCGCAGCTCGGCTTCCGAGGCGGAGCGCCTCTTCACCTTCGATCAAACGCACATTCTCACCGCAGTTGGCAGCTACCGGCTCGGTCGCGGCTGGGAAATTGGGTCCCGTTTCCGCCTCACCTCGGGTTCTCTCACCACGCCGCAACGGTACGGATTTGTGGATGAAAATTCCGGTTCGCCGGTACCACTGAACGCCGCTACGAACAGCGAACGTCTTCCGATGTACCGCCAGCTCGACATCCGCGTCGACAAAAGCTGGCAGTTCAAGACCTGGAAGCTCGGCGCCTACCTGGACGTGCTGAACGTGTACAACGCAGGAAATTCGGAAGGCGTGAGCTACAACTACGACTCGACGCTCCGGACCTACTCGGGGAGTCTCCCGATCATTCCGAGCCTTGGCTTGCGAGGTGAGCTGTGAAAAAAGCTTGGATTTCCGCGCTTTTGGCCGGTGCTGCCCTCTCCTGCGGCGGCGGGGATTTCGATCCGCAGAACGTCGTTTCCGGCGTCCGGGTCCTTTCGTCGCGCGCCGACCGCCCCTATGCGAAACCGGGCGACACCGTCCAGGTCGACCTGCTCGTGGCCGACGGCCGCGCCGACAAGCGGGTCCCCCTCCAAGTCGCCTGGATCCCGTTCGTATGCACGAACCCGGAAGCGGACTTGTACTATGCATGCTTTGCCCAGCTCCTTAGCGGCGGCAGCACGGGTGGGGCAGGAGCGGGCGGTTTTGATCTTTCGAAGGTTCCCTTCGGGATCGATATTTCGAAACAACTTCCGCAGGGTACGAGCTACTCGGTCACGATCCCGAAGGACATCGTCAAGGCGCGCCCCGGCCAGCCTGATCCCTACGGCCTCGTGATGCTCTTCAACATCGCTTGCGCGGGGAAGATCGTCCTCGCCGAGCCCGATCCGTCCGCCGGTGCTGCGGCGGTTCCGATCCAGTGCGTCGACGACGCTGGCAAGCAAGTGCCGCCGAGCGACTACGTCTTCGGATACACACGCGTCTACGCCTACAACGAGCGTACGAACGCAAACCCGATCCTCGACGGATTGACGTTCGACGGGAAACCGGTTGATTTTACGGCAGGAATTACCGTCGACCGCTGCACGGCAATCAAGCCGGAAGATTGCCCCTCCCACAAGCTAGGCGTCACCGTTCCGGCGTCGAGCCAGGAGGTCAACGCGGGGCAGGTCGACGAGTACGGCAACACGCTGAACGAGATCGTTTGGACGGCCCTCTATGCCGATGCGGGGCGCTTCGACGAAGACGTCCGATTGTTGTATGATGCACGCGCTGGCAAGGCGCCGAATTCGGACGCGACCTATCGGCCCGGCGCCCGCTCGGGGAGCATCTGGGTCGTCGTGAAGGACAACCGCGGCGGATCGACCTGGAAGCAAGTTCCGGTGACCGTTCGCTAGGCGGTTCCGTCGAAGTTCGGTGGCTCTCGCCGAGCGACCGAGGTAGGCTGCGCCCCGTGCGCGGCCTTTTTCGTTTTTTCTTTGCGAGCCGAGCGTTTGCAGTCCTTGCGACGGCGGCCGCGCTCACGGCGTCGGCGGCAGCGTGCACCATCACGACGCCCGATGAGTCGCTCCTTCAAAAGGAGGATCTCGCCGTTGCGGGGGATATTCCGTACGACCCAGGCGTCCTCATCGACGACGAGCGCTTTCAGGAGACGGCCCCCTACCGCGAGCGGACGCTCCAACAGTTTTTCGAGAAGCTCCCGTACCGGGATGGGGTGCGTATCAAACGCAGCTTCCTCGCCTCCTACTTCTCCAACGGCCGCAGCGCAGCGCTGTCGATCGCCGAAATTGGCGCGAAATACAATATTTCGCCCCTCGTCCTCCTCGCGCGCATTCAGATGTACAACGGGCTCGTCAGCCAGGAAAACTACCCGGTAGACGCCCCCTGGCTTGTCGAATTTGTTTTTGGCTGCGGGTGTACGGCGCCTGGCGTTTGTGCGGCTACGTCCCAGGGGCTCGATCGGCAGATTGAGTGCCTCGCATCGAATCTCCGGAAAGAGATCGACAAAGCCGACAAAGGGCCGACGAGTTCCGGCTGGGCGATCGGCCAGCCACGAACGACGTTTGATGGGTTGAGCGTCACTCCGCAGAACAAGACGGCGGCGGCGACGTACACCATCGACCCCTTTGCAGGCGTGAGCGGAGACCGCGGAGCGAAGCTTTTTACCAATATTTTCGAGCTTTACTACACGCAGGAAGCCTTCCGTGCCGCCCGCAACGGCACCTTGCCGAAGGCGTATCCCGGGGAGACCTGCCGCGCGTCGACCGACTGCGACACGACGCGCATCGAAAAACCGCTCTGCATGAACCTTGGCGATAGCAAGGTGTGCGGCGCGTCGTGCGACGCCAAGACGAGCTGCGAGTCGATCGCTCCCGGCCTCCAATGCGTTGTCCTCTCGCCGGCTGATAAATCGGGCATTTGCCTCGAGGGCTGCGACCCGACTTCCGACTGTGGACGCACCCGCGCCTGCCAGGCGGAATACACCTTCGTTGCCGACGGCAAGACGGAGAAGCGAATGCCGGTCTGCTACCCGATCAGCGGCTAACGATTCCTGCTTCGGCGAGTTTTTCGATCGCCGCTACCGAGAGTTGGCCGCTTGCAAGCGTTCGCCGCTCCTCGGCCGAGGCGGACAAAACCCTTCGGAATGCAGGTACATAGGCCGCTTCGCGACCGAGCCCTTCGCCGTCCGCTCCAGCGCCGCGGTGGAGACGAAACGCGAGAGCAACCGCGTCGTCGTTCGTGATCCCTTCGGCGAGAGCGCCCCGAACGGTGTCGACGAAGCGCGCCCCGCTCCGCATCGCAGCCACGAGGCGGTGGCGGAGGGCGAGTTCCTGGGCGCGCGCACCATCGAGAAGTCCCGATTGTTCCTCGGCAAAAAGGGCGGCCCCCTCCTGTTCGTCGGCCCCTCCCGCGCTCCCGATCGCAAACAGGGAAAGCGCTTCGTCGCGGGCGCGAACGCGCGGAAGGACGTGACCGTCGATCTCATGAACCGCCGTCCGGCGGGCCGCCAGCGCACTTAGTCGCCGCCCCCGCGCGAGATAGATTCGGTCGTCGCCGGTAGCGGCAAGTGCTGAAAGATCTTCGCGAAAAATGATTGGTACGTCGACGCCGTGGTGCCGAAGACGCTGAAGAATACAGGTGAAAAGTGTCTCTCCGCGGGTGCCATCGGAGGTCGTCTCCGGGCCGGTGCTCAGGACGTCGCGATCCCGGCCGATCGCGTCGGCATCTTCCATTCTGGCGGGGAAGCGGCGGCGGGCGAGGGGGCCGAAAAGGCGGGTACCGACGGCGGCGGTGAGGGCTGCTTCGCCGTCGAGTTCCAGGAGGCGCTCCGCGTACAAAGCGCCAAGAATACCGTCATTTTCGATCGCCGCGGCCGCCCGATGGAGGACGTCGCGTCGGGCGCTGTGATCGACGGCCCGATACAAGAGCACGGGAACCGTCGGCTCGCCCCGCCGGAACGATTCGGCGACACGCGCGCGTTCGGTTGTGAGGTTTTCTGCCGTCGCCGCTGCGATGACGCGGATCGCCGCGATGCTCTCGCGGGCGAGGCGCGTGATCGGCCCGTGCCAGGCGGGGAGTTCGAGGGGGGCATTCGTCGGCATAAAACGAAATTTGGGGGGAGTTTCGCCGCTCGCGACGATTTCCCGCGCGGTCCGCGGGAGGTCGGGCAATATGCCGACAACCTTGACGATGAAGAAGAACTACGTCCTCGACACGAACATTCTCCTCCACGATCCGAGAGCGATCTTCCGGTTCGAGGACAACGACGTCATCATCCCGATCTATTGCATCGAGGAAGTCGACCAGTTTAAGAAGGAAGGGACCGAGCGCGGCAGAAATGCCCGTGAAATCGCGCGTATCCTCGACCGCCTCCGCGAGCAGGGCTCCCTCGCATCGGGCGTAAAGCTCGAGTCGGGGGCGATGCTTCGCGTCGCCGTGCCGGCGAAGCGCCCGGAGCTCCAGTCGGCCATCGACAATGCGGCGATGGACGGAGCGATCCTCCAGTGCGCCTTCGATGTGATGGAGGCCGACCAAGGTCGACCGACGATCTTCGTGACGATGGATACGAACCTTCGTATCCGCGCCGACGCGCTCGGGATGCCCTCGCAGACCTACGACAACCCGCGTATCGACCAATCCGACAAGGAAAATGGCATTCGCGAGATGCTCGTGGATGGGGCCGTCGTCGACGCGTTCTTCGAGAACGGCGAATGGACGCCGGAGAGTGAAGATGGCCTCTACGCCAATCTCTCCATCTGGTTGAAAGATAAGAACAATCCGTCGCACACGGCGCTCGGGCGTTACGACGCCAAGCAGAAGGCGGTCGTCGCGTTGCGTGTGCCCCGCGAAGGGGTCCTCGGCGTACGCCCGAGAAACCGTGAGCAGAGCTTCGCGCTCGACCTGCTCCTCGACGAATCGATCCGCATCGTCACGCTCGTAGGCAAGGCGGGGACCGGTAAGACGCTCCTGGCGCTCGCCGCCGGCCTCAAGCGGACCGTGGAAGATGGCGTCTACACCCGGATGCTTGTTTCCCGTCCGGTCATGCCGATGGGGCGCGACATCGGGTTCTTGCCTGGCGATGTCGATGAGAAGCTGAATCCCTGGATGCAGCCGATCTTCGACAACCTGGAGTTCCTGTACTCAAGTGGCTCGAAGCGGGGGCCGAAGGCCTACGCGGAGCTCCTCGAGAGCGGCCAACTCCAGGTCGAGCCGCTCACCTACATTCGTGGACGCTCGCTCCCGAGCCAGTTCATGATTGTCGACGAAGCACAGAACCTCACCCCCCACGAGGTGAAGACGATCGTGACGCGTTCCGGCGACGGCACGAAAATCATCCTCACCGGCGACCCGCAACAGATCGACAACCCCTACGTCGACAGCTCGTCGAACGGCCTCACGACGGTCGCCGACAAGTTCCGTGGCCATCCGCTCGCCGCTCATCTCGTCCTCTCGAAGGGGGAGCGCTCCGAGCTCGCCGAGGTCGCCGCGAACCTCCTCTGACCGGTACCGGCGCTACAGCCCCTCCGCCCGCCCCAGGAACGCTCCGGGGGCGGGTTTCTCGTTGGTCGCGCGGCGCTCGCCCCGAGACGAACATTGACGATACGCCCCCTTGCGAGTATCCGGCGACTCCCACCCTTCGAAGACGTCGGCGTCTTCGATCCCTGCGGAGGCGCGTCGCCTCTGCTACGGGCCCGCTTCAGAGCGTGCCTCGGCCGCGAGCGAACCGATGATTCTTCTTCAAAATATCACGACGACCACGGCGACGACTGGTACGGCGACGGCGGCTCCAGGAGCCGGCGCACCCCCGCCGTCGGGCATGCCGTCGTGGGTCACCTTCTTCCCGCTTCTCATCATGGTCCCGTTCCTCTTCATGACGTTCCGTCGGCAGAAGAAGGAAGAGGAGGCCCGGAGTTCCTTGAAGAAGGGCGACAAGGTCGTCGTTGGTGGAATCGTCGGTGAATACCAGGAGATGGATGGCCGCCTCGCGAAGGTGAAAATCGCGAACGGCGTCCTTATCTCTGCGGTCGCGTCGGCGCTCAGCCCCTTTGAAGTGAAGCCTGCGGAAGATCCGCTGAAGGATCTCAAAGAGGCGAAGGGGGACGGGAAGGACGCGAAGCTCGCTGCGGAGAAGAAATGAACTCGTCGCGTCGTTTTGCAGGGATTGTGGCCCTGCTCGGGTTCTTGCTGCCGGCGATCGCTTTCGGCCTCTACAAGGCGAAGGTTGTCGAGACGCCTCCGGGCTTCTGGTTCGTCATTTTGTCCGTACTTTTCGGACTTTGGGCGTTGTTCGTCTGGGTACCCGGGCGGATGGATTCCGGGTGGCGCACGAAGGTCGGCTTCGTATTTTTCGTGCTTGGCGTCTCGTTCGTCTGCCTCTGGCCGACGCTTCACACGCTGAGCCACGGGAAGGTCGCCGTCCCCCCCTACATCGCCGACAACGTGAAGTTCGGCGTCGTCAAAGGGCTCGACCTTCAGGGGGGCATGCGCCTCGTCTACACGGTGGAAGTCGACGAAGCGATCCGCGACAAACGCGATAACTTTGCCGATGAAATGCGCCGGGACCTCGCCCGCGCCTACGCGTTCCACACCGGCGACGGCATGGTTCCTCGCGACGCGCTGACGAAGCTTGCGGAGAAGGTCCACGTTCAGACCCCGCAGAACGATACCGCCGCCATCAAGCTCACCTTCACGAACGCCGCCGATGTGGCGGGGAAGATTGATGATCGGTTCTTGAAGCGCTTCCAGACGGAACTCGCGCGGATGCCGAACGCCAACGCGGCCGAAGTCAGCTTTAAGATCAAGACCGAAGTCGAAACCGGCATCCGCGATCGCGCGGTTCAGCAGGCGAAAGAGACGATCGGCCGTCGTGTCGACGAACTCGGCCTCCGCGAAGCAAGCGTCACCGTCCGCGACGAAGACATCATCATTGAAGTCCCCGGCAACGACAAAGACGCCTTCGAAGACATCAAGGAGACGATCCGCAAGACGGCCCGCCTTGAGTTCAAGATGGTCGACGACGAAGCCGACTTCTTCGGAGCGATCAAGGATGGCCCCGAGCTCGAAGCGGAAGCGATCAGCATCTACACAGAGCGCGCCCCCGCGGGTCCCGGCAAAGAGGTAAACTCCCACTTTGCGCGCCTCGTGCGCCGCGAAGGGGAAACGCAGCCCCAGGCGCTCGTCCGTTTCAAGAACTGGACGAAGAACCTCGTCGTCCCCGACGATCACCAGATCGGCTTCGAGGTCGCCCACGAGTACGACGAAGACACGCAGACGATGAAAGAAATCGGCTGGCGTACGATCTACCTCTGGTCCCGCGCAGACATCACCGGTGAGTACATCACCGACGCAGCGAGCACGCCGCCGTCCGAGCAGCAGCCGGGGTGGTCGGTTTCCCTCACGTTCAGCCCGACCGGTGCGGAACGTTTTGAGGAAGTGACCGGAGCGAACGTCAAACGTCGCTTCGCGATCATCCTCGACGACGTCGTCAACTCGTCCCCCCAGATCAATCAGAAGATCGGCGGCGGCCGCGCGAACATCACAATGGGCGCTGGCGATCCCGAGAAGAGCCGCGTCGACGCCAAGAAGCTTGAGCTCGTGCTGCGCTCCGGCGCACTTCCGGCCCCGATTTCCCCTTCGAACGAGACCCTCATCGGCCCGACCCTCGGCGACGACGCCATCGGCAAAGGGCTCACCGGCGCTGCGGTCGGCTCGCTCCTCGTCTTGATCTTCATGGCGCTCTACTACCGGAAGGCGGGCCTCGTCGCCGACATGGCGGTGCTCTTCAACCTGGTGATTCAGCTCGCGATTCTTGCGACGTTCAGCGCCACGATGACCCTCCCCGGCATCGCCGGTCTCGCGCTCACGCTCGGTATGGCCGTCGACGCGAACGTGCTCATCAACGAGCGTATTCGCGAAGAACTCCGTGCCGGCCGAAGCATCCGCGCCGCCGTTGAAGCCGGCTACGACAAGGCCTTCGCCTCGATCGTCGACGGCCACGTCACGATCTTCATCTCGGGCCTCATCCTCGCCCAGTACGGCAGCGGCCCCGTCAAGGGCTTCGCCATCACGCTCATTGTCGGCATCATCGCGAGCCTTTTCACTGGCGTCTTCTGCACCCGCCTCGTCTTTGAATGGTGGGTTCGTGGCGCTCGCGTGAAGGAACTGAGCGTCGGAATCAAGGTTTGATAGGGGGCCGGTGTGCCTGCATACCGGCGATTTCCTACGATTTTCTTAGCGGCCGAGCAGCGACTCCGCCACCCACGCACTTCAACGACGCCTTTGTGGCGTCGCAGAGAACGAGCCGAGCAAGATGGAGCTCTTCAAACCGGGTAAGCAGTACGACTTCATGGGGATGCGGCGATTTTGGATATCGCTGTCGGTCTTCCTGACGCTCGCGTCGACGGCGCTCCTCTTCTACCCAGGACCCAACTACGGAACCGACTTCCGTGGCGGCACCGAAGTAGAAGTGGCCTTCCTCAAAGGGGTCGATGCAGGCGCAATTCGTCACGCCGTCGAGGCGTCGAAGCAGTTTAGCGAGCCAGACGTCCTTGAGGTGCGTGATGGGGTGGGTAACCACTTCATTGTTCGCGTTCAGGAAGTCAGCACGGTTTCGGAAATGACCAAAGAGGCGCTCAAAAAGGCGCTCTGTTTGAGCGATGATCCGAAGGCGAAGATGGACGAAAAGGCGTGCCCGGAGAGCGCTCGCGCCACCGAAGTGAAGTTCTCCGCTGGCGGCGATAAGATCTCCGTTCGCTACGACACCACCGCCGATCTCGCCAAAGTCAAAGCTCAGGTGGAGAGCATTGAAGGGGTCAAGCTCCGCGTAGGCGCGAACAACCCCGGCGAAACCTCAAGCCGCGACCACCGCGTTGAAATTCAGCTCCAGAGCATGGGGGACCAGCTCTTGACGGCCATGCGTGACCAGCTCGGCGCCGACACCGTGCCCCAGACGCCGCTCCGCGTGGAGTGGGTCGGTCCGAAGGCGGGAAAGCAGCTCCGCGACAGCGCGCGAAACAGCGTCGCGATCGCGATCGTCTTCATCATGCTCTACCTCGCGTTCCGCTTCGACGTGCGCTTCGCGCCCGGCGTTGTGCTCGCCTGCCTCCACGATGCCCTCGTCGTCCTCGGCGTCTTCGTCCTTCTCAAGAAGGAAGTGACGCTCGCGACGATCGCCGCCGTGCTGACCATCGTCGGCTATTCGATGAACGACACGGTCGTCGTCTACGACCGTATTCGCGAAAACCTCTCCCGCTACCGCGGCAAGAAGTTCGCGGAAATCATCAACTTGAGCGTCTCCGAGACCCTGTCTCGAACGATCCTCACGTCGGGCGCGACGATGCTCTCGGTCCTCGCGTTCTTCATCTGGGGAACCGGGATCATCAAGGACTTCGCGCTCGCAATGGTCATCGGGATCATCGCCGGCACGTATTCATCGATCTACGTCGCCGCTCCGATCACCGAATGGATCGACAGCAAGATGGGCGCCCGCAAGGATGGCCCGAAGGCCGCTTCCGACGGCAAGAAGCTCGCGACCGCCTGACCAGAGCGGGCTTCGCGAAACACGCCGGAAGGGAAGGACCTTTCGGCGTGTTTCCGTTTGTTGGAACGGCTTGAACGTGTTCGCTTGTCGCATGCACGGGGGGCGCCGCCGTCATCGCCGGTCCCAGCGAGGATGCAGCGACGATTTGCGCCAAGGCGACCGACTACCGCAGCGGACCGCCAAGCGATCGCGCTGCCTGTAGGGAAAACCTCTCCGAAGTCCCCGCCTGCCTTCCGAAAGCAAGTGCGTTTGTCGACTGCCTCGTTTCGAAAGGCGCGACCTGTGACTCACGAGGAATCGACGAAGACCTTCCGGCCTGCGCCGCGGCGGAGAGCGCATTCAAAGACTGTGGCCGAGGCGCGTCCTCTGCCGCACGCCCCGACGGCGGCTAGCCACTTAGCGCCCGTGGCTGTTTGCCGCGCGAAAGGCGCCAGGCGTTTCGCCAGTCCGCTTCTGGAAGAACTTTCCGAAATTCGTCGGTTCAGAAAATCCAAGATGTTCGCCAATTTCGGCGATGCTCAGCGCGCTGTACGCAAGGAGCCTCCGCGCTTCGAGGACGACGCGGGCATCGATTTGGGCTTTCGCGGAGCGCCCAAACGCGTCGCGCGAAATGCGGTCCAGCGTCCGGACCGACACTTGCGCATGCGTCGCGTAGTCTTGGACGGCGCGCGTGTTTCGAAAGGACCGCTCGATGGCCGCACGAAATGCCCGTGCCGGCGCCTCCTGCGCGGAAACGTGACCCCCTTTTTCGTGGCGCTGGGCAAGGTCGGTAAGGAACGCGGCAAGCAGGTGACGCGCAAGCGGTCGGATGCCCGGATCGCGCAGCGAGGAACCGGCGGAAACTTTTGGTGTTTCTTCGAGAGTCTGCTGCAGAAATCGGAACCACCGCGCGACCGCGCGGCGATGGGGCCTCGTTAGAAAGGTGCGCGTCGGCCAGGACGCTTCGTCGAAGGGCAAACGCGCGTCGTCGTTGCCGAACGGAGCACGACCGCGTGCGAGCAGCAGCGTCGGTTCAAAGATGAGGAATAGCCCTTCGGCGGGCGCGTCGTTGGGGTGCCATCGCATCACCTGGCGCGGTCGCACGAAGAAGAGCGCGCCACGCCGTAGCGTGTAACGCTCGAAGTCGACTTCGTGGGGTTGGGAACCGCCGGTCCCCAAAAGAAAACCATAGAAATCAATGTGTTCCAGGGGGCGCAGTCGCGGCCGTAGCTCGCGTAGGGGCAGCACTTCCAAGGGGACGTCGCGCCCCTGCGGGGCCCAGGGCGTGGTGCGGATCGTCGACGCGTCCGTCCGCGAAGCGGGAGATGGCGCGGAGTTCGATGCAAACCCGTCGCCGGCGTCGACGGTCTCGCTCCGTGACGCTGCCTGTCGTGTTTTGACCATCACCTCGCCGAAAGCTACCTCGCGCGCGGCGCGGCGTGGGGCGAAAGTGGGTCCGGTGAAGCTCAAGAAACAGCTCGCCCTGAGCATTCTCCCCCTCGCACTCGGGTGCGGAGGGGCCTCCTCGACCCCGACCAATCACACCGCCTCATCCAAGGATTTGACCATGACCGCACCTTCCCAGAAAGCCCAAGTCGTCGCGCTCCTCCGCAGCATCGAAACCGGCGACCCGGAGGCCGTCGCGAGCATCGACGCGAATCACTACCGCCAACACAACCTGTCTGCGGCCGACGGGCTTGCCGGCTTTGGCGCGCTCCTCGCAGCCCTGCCGCCCGGTTCCGCGCGGGTCCGCCCGGTTCGGGTCTTCCAGGATGGGCCGTTCGTCGTTACCCACACCGAGTACAACTTGTTCGTCTCGTCCCGGCGAAGCGCCGGATCCGAGAACTTCTTCGGACCGAAGATCGGCTTCGACGTCTTCCGGTTTGCCGACGGGAAAATCGTCGAACACTGGAGACGCCCGCAAAGGCAAACCCGAGCGGGCATTCCATGATTGATGGACCGACGGAGACGACCGATCTTGATCGAACCGAGGCGAACAAGTCGCTCGTGAATTCGTTTGTAAATCAGATTCTCGTCGAGGGGAAACTGGACAACCTACCGACGTTCATCGGTGTGGAGAAAGCCGACTACGTGCAACACAATCCGGCGATCGGTGACGGACTTTCCGGTCTAGGTACGGCGATTCGCGAAATGGAAGGTCGAGGAATTACGATGAAATACAGCAAGATTCATCGTGTGCTCGGCGAAGGGAACTTCGTCCTCACCGTCAGCGAGGGGACGTTCGCCAATCAGCCCACCGCGTTCTATGATCTATTCCGCGTTGCCAGCGGAAAGATCGTCGAGCACTGGGATACAATCGAAACAATTCCGCCGCGCACCGCGTGGAAGAACGAAAACGGAAAGTTCTAGTTCCTGGGCGCCGGCGCGCGATTTTTTTGGCCTAGTTCCAGCCCGCTTCGCCTTCTTCGTCGACGGCGCGAAGGACCGGGGCCCCGGCGCCAAGATCGGCTAGAATTCCGCGGACTTCTGTCGCTACTTCGAACTCGGGCTCCGTCGTGAGGAAGGCCTCAAGGTACTTGCGCGCTTCGCCGAGATTCTGGTCGGCGAGGTGGGCAAGGCCGATGGCGTGGAGGGCGTCGCCGTCGGCGCGACGGTTCGGTCCGGACACGAGCCCGAGGTCATTCGCAAGCGCGAGCGCCGCCATCCCTTCCTTGACGGCCGCGCGCGGTTCTCCAAGGCTTCGAAGGACATGCGAGAGCGCCACACGCGCGCCGACGTGCTTCGGCGCGAGAGCGATGCAGGCGCGGTAGGCGTCGCGGGCCGGCGTGAGCTCGCCGACTTCGAACATCGCGACGCCGGTAAAGTAGAAGGCGTACGGGTTCTTCGTGTCGGCGCGGAGGATCTCGCGAAGCATCGTTAATGCTTCATGAAAACGCTCCTCGTGGAGGAGCTCGGTCGCCTCTTCCACCGCCTCCCAATGGGCGGCATCTGCGCGTTCTTCCTCGGTCGGCTTCTGCATGGCGGCCCCTTATCAGAGGGTCGCCGCGTATGCCTCGTCGAGAAGTGAGAAAATCCGGTCGAACCAGGCGCCATGCTCGCTCCGCATCAAGCAGCTGCGGAGGACGGTCACCGAGCCTTGGCCGTCGTCGTCGATTTCGGGGAACCAGGCGACCGGGAGCGTCGCGAGCGCCAGATGCAGATCGCGTGCTCGTGCCTCGTGAAAAATAGAGCGACTTCGGGCAGATACGGCGCTCGCGCGAAGCGCGCTGCCACGACTTGCCCAGACGAAGATGTCGAGGTCGGGGACGAAAGGGACGATCCAGCGCCCATCGCTGCGGAGGCGATCGGCAAACCTCTGCGCGTTTGTGTGGGCGGCGGTGAGTTCGCCGGCGAAGGCCCCGCCAGGGACGAGGGGCAGGAGCCGTTGCGTCGCCCAGAGCGCCGCTGCGCTCGCACCGGGGCGCGAGCATTCGAGAGAAATTTCACCGAGATGGAGTTCGCTCGATGTGAAGTACGTGTATGGCGAATCGTGGACGTAAAAGCGCCCCACCGACGGGTCTCGAAAGAGCACGGCGCCACAGCCGTAGGGCTGAAGGCCGTGCTTGTGCGGGTCGATCACAATCGACGCCACCCCTTCGGAAGCAAGACCATCAAAGGCGGCCCGCGCCGCCGCCCCAAGCCCTTCTGCGAGGCCAAAATAGCCGCCATACGCAGCGTCGACGTGGACCCGGGCGCCCGCCGCTGCGGCCCGCAAAAGGATCTCGGGTAGCGGGTCGACGGAGCCGGTTGCGGTGGTGCCGAGCGTGGCGACGACCGTTCCGACGCCCCCTGTTTTCAAACGTGCTTCAAGCGCGCCGAGATCCATTCGACCCGCGGCATCGACGTGGACGGTTTCAAAGGGGATTCCGAGGACGCCACAAAGGCGACTGTGTGTATAGTGCGCTTGGCTCGAAGCGAGGACCGTTTTCCCGGCATGAAGGTTGTTGGCGACAAATAGAGCTTCAAGATTTCCAAGCGTTCCGCCGCTCGTCAGGTGGCCAAGGTGCCTCTTCCAACCGAACATCGCGGCGAGCTCCGCGACCGCCTCCTTTTCAAGCGCCGAGGTTGCGCGTCCGCCGTCGAGGGCGTGGTTGTTGGGATTGATCTGTTGGGCAAGTGCGTAGGCCACACGCGCGATCGGGTGGGGCGGCTTGATCATCTGCCCCACGTACTGTGGGTGCGGGTAGGGGAAATTGTCGCGCAGTCGTTCGGCGAGGTCGCGAAGAATTGGACGGATCGCTTCGGCATCTATTGGCGCCTCGTAGGCGGGTAAGTGCTCGAAGCCTTTGTCTAAATGGGCGATCGCTTCCGCGAGGAGATGAGGGGTTTGCCGCTCAAGCATGTTCGTCGTGTAGCGCGGATCGGGGAGCGTGTTCACGCGCCAGACGCAGAAACGCCCCGGGTCATGCCCTTCCTTCCGAGGAGCGAACCGGGGCGTTGATGCTCGTCGAGATGAGTCAGTTTTGGACGCAATTCTCGAAGCGGAATTCGACACTTGCCGAACACGCCTGCGGTACACCCGCCGCCGAACTCGGAGCCGTCCCGCAGCTGACCGTGCCCCAAATGCGACCTGCCTCCACCGGCACGTCGACGGCGTTCGTCAACGCAAGGGTGCAGGTTTCCAACTTATACGTTGCGGTGCCGGTCTGCATCCGCGCCGTTACTTTGGTTCCAGTCCCCTTCGCCGGTACGTTCCCAATGATCGTCATCGATTCGCCAGCGAGGGCGTTCTGACTCTGGGCATTGAGCTCGACGTCAAAGGTCCCGTCGCCGTGGGGGCGAACACCGCACTCCACGCTGACGTAGCGGGTTTGAAGATTTCCGTCGATCTTCACCTGCTCCTCGTCGCCGTTCTTCACGGCGCGGGGGGCGGAGGTCGTCGTCCCGAAGCTCCCGAGGACCATGTAGGGGCCAATCGCCGGGCATGTCCCGGAGGCGGTGGTGTCGGGGGCGTCCAGGCGCCCTTGGATGATCGCCTGTGGGTCCTGCGGGGACGGGTCCGAGCAGCCGGCGACCGCGACGAAAAGAGAGGTCACGAGGAGGGATGCAAGCTTCTTTGCCATGGGGTTGCCTCAGAAAATAACCGAATCGAACGCAATGTCCCGGAGGAACGTTACCTGGAGCCTCAGCGATACGCTTTTGCAGCGGCGAACCCGCGTTCGAGGTCGGCGAGGAGGTCGTTTTCGTGCTCGATGCCGACGCTCAGCCGGATCAAGCCGTCGCTGATGCCGAGGGCGGTACGCGCCTCCGCGGGGATGCTTGCATGGGTCATCGAGGCCGGGTGCTCGGCGAGCGACTCGACGCCGCCGAGGCTCTCCGCGCAGACAAAAAGCTGGGTCGCGCGCAAGAAGGCGTCAACGGCGGGGAAGCCGCCGCGGAGCTCAAAGGAGATCATGCCGCCGGCCCCCTTCATTTGGCGCTGGGCGAGGGCGTGGTCCGGGTGGGAGGGAAGGCCCGGATAGAGGACCTTTGCGACCTGATCGTGGGCTTCGAGCCAGCTGGCGATTTTCGTTGCCGAGGCGACGCAGCGATCGACGCGTACGGCGAGCGTCTTCAGGCCGCGAAGGACGAGGTAACTGTCAAAGGGGCTCGGGGTCGCCCCCGCCGCTTTTTGAACGAAATGAAGGCGTTCCGCGAGGGCATCATCGCTTGTGACGGCAATGCCCAGCACGACATCCGAGTGACCGTTGAGGTATTTCGTCGCCGAGTGGACGACGATGTCGGCGCCGAGCGCGAGCGGTTGCTGAAGCATCGGCGTTGCGAAGGTGTTGTCGACGACGACGGTCAGCTTCGCCTTCTTTCCGAGCGCCGCCATTGCGGCGATGTCGAAGATCTTAAGCGTCGGATTCGAAGGCGTTTCGAGCCAAAGCATTTTTGTATTCGGACGGATGGCAGCTTCGACCTTCGCCGCATCGGAGAGATCGAGGAAGCTTGCCTCGAGGCCGAACTGCTTCAACACTTTGTCGAAAATGCGGAACGTCCCCCCATACACGTCGTCGCCGACAATGACGTGATCGCCCGCTTTCAATAGCAGAAGAATCGACGTCGTCGCCCCGCAGCCGCTCGAGAATGCGATCCCATGAGTGCCCCCTTCGAGGCTCGCTACGCAGCGTTCGAGCGTGTCTCGCGTCGGGTTGCCGGCGCGCCCGTA
The DNA here is from genome assembly GCA_020720045.1 of Sorangium cellulosum. GTDB lineage: Bacteria > Myxococcota_A > Polyangia > Polyangiales > Polyangiaceae > JAAFHJ01. The sequence continues at coordinate 66,687 of DYPH01000007.1, forward strand.
GTCCCAACCCTTGTGATTCCCGGGGCCGTCCTGGACGAAGGTCGTCGAGAGGACGATCGGTTCCATCACGGCGCCCGAAGTCGGGTCGGCGTGCTGGCCGCCGTGGATGCACAACGTTTCGAGCGCGAAGTTCGTGGAGGTCGCCATTTGCGGCCGCTCGCTACCACGAATCGCTACGCGGCGCTCGCCAGTCCCGCGCCAGTTTTGGAAACCAAACCGGCAAAATGAAGTAGTCGGACCGTCGTGAAGCTTCGCGATCGGATTCCGGACCGCAACGTATGGCTGATTTACGGCGCCATATTTACTCTCGGCCTCGCTTATGGCGTCTCGCTCGCGATCGTGAGCCTGTTTCTTAAAGCGAAAGGGTACGAAAAATCAGACATCGGTTCGCTCGCCGTTTGGTTCGCCCTTGGAATCGTCGCGCTCAGCTTGCCGATGGACGGATTCATTCGTCGTTTTTCCGCGCGTACAACGCTAATTGCGAGCCTTTTCGGCTACGCAGTCGCGGTATCCTGCTTTCCAGTTGCTCCAAGCTACGCCACAATCGCCGGAATTCGCGCTATTGATGGTGCCTGCTCCGTCGGGATCTGGGTGAGCTGCGAGACGATTCTTTTGTCGCGCTCAAGTCAGAAAAACAAGGCCTTCGTCACGAGCCTCTACGCGATGGCGATGGCGACCGGCTACATCCTCGGCCCGCTGCTTGCGAAGGGGATCCTCTTCTTCTCCCACGCGCAGGAAAAGGCCGACGGAACGCTCCCGCTTGCGCCGATGCGCCTGGCATTCTTCACGTCGGGCGCGATCGCCGTGGTTGCCGCCCTCCTCGTGCTTTTCCGCCTCGACGGCGATGTCTCCCCGGAGGGCGCTGGAGCAATCGCGGCAAGCGTTGAAGAAACGGGAACGGCAAAAACCGCTGCCGGGCCGGAGGAAGTACCCGGCTATGGAGCCGTTCTTTGGCGTATCAAAAATTCCTGCTTTGCCACCTTTGTGTATGGCTATTTTCAGGCGTCGCTCGTCCTCTTTCTGCCGCTATATCTAGCCGAATCAAAAGGTGTTAAGGAGTCTTCAACGATTCTCGTTCCTGCCTTCTTTGCTGCGGGGATGATGCTCTTTACAAACGTGTTTGCCCGCATTGGCGACAAGCACGGCCATCTTCCGCTCATGCGGGTCCTCGCGGTCATCGGCACGCTGATGGTGCTCGGTTTCGTCTTCCTCGACGACTTCCGCATCATGTGCGCAGCCGTCTTCGTGGCCGGCGCGTCGCTCGCATCGATCTCTCCGCTTAGCCTCGCCCTCCAGGGGGTCTCCGTTCGCCCCATCGAGTACAGCCGCGCAAACGCCGTTTATAACGTCTTCTATGCGGGCGGCATGCTCCTCGGCCCCCCGATCTCGAGCCGAATCTTTCAGGCAAAAGGCGGTATCCCGATGCTCTACCACTTGGCCGCGCTGTGGGTGGCGTTCGTCATCTTCAGTGTCGTCTTCCGAAAGGACGACCCGCGCGCGTCCGGCTCCGTGATGGCGCTCCGCACTGGCGAGTAGCGACTGATCCAAGGCAAAGAGCGTGCCTCCCGTCGGGGGGACACGCTCTTTATCTTCCCACAATTCGGCTATTTGCAGAGGACGGCGGCGACCTTTGCGTACGTGCTGTTGAAGTCGGCACCGCGGCAGGCGGTATCGGCTGCCGCTTGGTTTGCCGCGCGCGTCTGCCCGCAAACGCTATTGCCAGCAACGACGTAGGGGCCGCAAATGCGGGCCGCTGCCGCGTTTGTACAGGACCCGAAGTCGGCGTTCGCGCAGAGGTCGCATGCGCTAAAGAGGCAGGTCGTTTCATTTACGTAAGAGACGCCGCAGGTCGCCGCGTTTCCAAGAAAGACCGCCTCGCACGCTTCGACGTTGGCATAGGCGATATTGTCGGTTTCGAGGACCGCCGGAAGGATCGTCTTCCCGGCGGCGTCGGCTGCCCCCGTGTAGAGGCACGCGCCGCAGGCCGGTTTGTTCGCGAGGAACGTGTTGCAGGTCGCGTTCGTCGCTGCTGCATCGAGGCAGGCGACACGAAACGCGGTGATGTCTGCGGTGGTGCATTTCCCCGGCTGGGACGCGACCGACACATTGGCTGTATTGTACACAGAAGCGTTCGCCTGCGCGTAACAAGCGGGGGCGGGGGCCAGTCCGCCATCGACGCCGGAGTCTCGCCCGGCATCGGCCAGCGCGGCATCGGCGCCCGAGTCGAGTCCGGCGTCGGTCGGCCCGGCGTCGGTGCCCGAGTCTTGCCCGGCGTCGGTCGCCCCGGAATCGGTCGCAGCCGCGTCGACGCCGCTATCGGCGCCCGTGGTCGCATCCTCGCCGGAATCTCGCCCGGCGTCCGTTTCGGAAACAGGAGCTGCGTCCTTGCGCGGCGCACCGCTGTCCTTGGGGCCGGAATCGGTGGTGGAATCGTCGTCGGTTACGCTCTCCGCGCAGGCGACGAACGGGGCGACGGCGGCGAGGTAAACCCATGCAAAGGCAAAACGGCGGAGCTTCATGGCGCGAAGCGTACCGCGAATCGCGCTCCGCTGCCAAAAAGGTCCACCGATCCGATTCAGTTCCGTGTCCGTCGGTCACGGGCATTGGCTGCCGAGGGGCGGGTCGGGGTTGCAGTAGATGAAGCCGCCGCCAACGGATCGCGTGAGAACAACGATTGTATCCGCTTTGATCGCGGCGGAGAGTTGCCCCCAGGCGGTCTTCGCAGCATCGTACTGAGCCTGGGTTTCGGCAAACACGTAGAGGATTTGTTTGACCCACTTATCGGCGGCGAGAACGCGCGCACTCGATTTTTGAATGTCGTCCAGTTTCTTCGTAAGAAGTGTCGTCGCGTCGGCGACCGTGTACCCCTGGGAGACCGGCTTGTAGGCTCGCGTAACGCTTACGCCGACCTTCTTGCCCTGAATCGTGACCAAGAAATCGGTAATCGGACTACCGCCCCCATCAACGGGACCGCCGTAGGTGATTTCCGTTTCCGTCTTGAGCAGATCGGCACCTTCGCACACGTGAAGGACCTCGTAGCTCATGACCTCCGATTCCCCGGAGCTTCCGCCGGCATTCGGCGTGTCAAACAAACGCTGCCCACCCGGGGAGAGTTCGCCCCGGACGTACTGCTCGGGCGGCGCAAAGGTGAGCGTGCTCTCAATGAGCGAAGGCGTCGGCTTCGCGAGTTCGGGGATGACCACTCCGCAACTGCCTGTAAGCGTTCCCAAAATCGGCTCACGTGCTGGGGCGAATGCATCGGCCGCCCCGCCATCGCCCGCCGAGCTGTCGGTCGTCGCATCGACGCCTGCCTCGATCGTCGCCAGCGGCTCGGAGGTGTCGTCGCCGCTTGAGCCGCACGCCAGCGGGAAGACGGCGAGCGTTGTGGCGACGAAGAGGAGAGCGGGGGCGAAAAAGCGTGGGCGCAGACCCATCGGTGCAAGCTACCGCAATCGTCGTGGGCGGTGGGCGGTGAATGGCGGGCCGCCCGATGGCAGCGGCGATTTCTTCTCATTTTTCTCGATAAAGCGGACGATCATGGTGGTCAGCGTCGCCACCAGGCGCGCTTCTCCGCTCGGCGAGATTGCGTCGCCAAGGACGAAGGCGTGAATGGTCGCCTCGACGGCGTGGGTGAGGACGAACACCGCCATCTCCGGGTCGTCCACCGAGATTTCCTCGGGGTGGGCCGCCACGTACGCGAGGAGAGGGCGATAAATATCCTCTGCGAGGTGGGCCGCCCGCCGCTGGAGGAGCCCTACTCGCAACACGCGCTCGGTGAGCGCGGCATGCAGGCGTGGGTTCTTCGTATGGGTCGCGACCAGCACTGCAACCACGTCGCCGACGGTTTCCGTGAGCCCCGCCGGAGCGACGTTTCGCTCAAGGCGCTCGTGAAGAAGGGCGCGCATTTCGTCGAAGTGGCGCTCACCGACGGCGAGGACGAGGGCGTCTTTGTTAGGAAAGTATTGGTACAGCGAGCCGATGCTTACGCCGGCCTTTTCGGCGACCCGGTTGGTCGTCAGGCGGTCGTAGCCTTCCTTCTCCAAAATGTGAGCAGTCGCTCGCAATAGTGCCTCCATCGTGTCGATGGAGCGGGCCTGATTGGGCGTTTTTCGCAGGGAAACGTCAGGTTTTTTTCGAGTAGCCATCGATCTCCGAACGCGAGTAGCGAACGTGAACAATTACTCGCATTCTAAGCGCATGAACATCCTCCACGCAGCCAAGGGAATCAAGGCCTTCACCGCGATCGTCCGCGACCCGAATCGCCTCAACGAAGTATTTGCGCTTCGGGAAGCGCTCGGCACCGAAGAGCGACTCGCCGCCCCGGTTGCCGCGCTTCGACGCCACCCACAGGCGGCCGCCGCCTTCGCAGAAAAGCGCCGCCTCTCCTTCGATCTCCACGAGCTTCGTCGCCTCCCGGAAGGGAGCCTTGGGCGTGCATTTGCGAAATTTCTAACGGAAAATCACCTCGATCCGGCCGCGATTCCGCGCCTCGAGGCGGCGACCGACGTCGACTACTTCTCTGCCCACCTCTACGAAACCCACGATCTTTGGCACCTGCTCACCGGGTTCGGGGTCGATGTTGCCGGTGAACTCGGCCTCCAAGCCTTCTACGCCACCCAATTCCCCGGGGGGCTTCCGATGGTCATCCTCGCCGCCGGCTTCTTCAACACCCTCCTTCACGGCCGTGACGACCACGAGGCCCGCATCGCCGAAATTTCCCGCGGCTTCGCCCTCGGGCGCGACGCGAAGCTCCTCTTCGGCGTCGCCTGGCCCGACCACTGGGCACGCCCCCTCGACGACGTTCGCGCCGAGTTCGGACTCGCCGCCCTTGCAAGCGCGTCGACGCGACCGGTGGCCTTCGCTTCATCGCGGGACCTTTCATTATAAGTGCAAGCATTTATGCCTCCGCAGCGCCGACGCAGGAAGTCGATGCGCGGGGCGAAACCTCGGCTACCCTCGCACCCATGGCTCGCCCCTTCCGTCGTTCGCTCGTCGTCGCCCTTGCCACTCTGCCGCTCGTTTCGTGCGCGAAGGACCCAGCAGCCGGCATTGTGCTCGCGCTTCAAACGGACATTGTCGTCCCCGACGGCATCGATGCCGTGTCCCTTGTTCTCTCGAATGAAGCGACCGGTGCGATCGTAGGGACGCCACTCACGCGCTCGGTGGTTGCCGGGAGCAACCGAGTTCGGTTTCCGTCGACGCTTGTCCTGGAAACAGCCTTTGATGAGTCGACATTTTCGGTCTCCAAAGCGCGCACGCCCGTCGTGCCGCAGATTCGAATTTCACTGATCGGAATTCACAGCAAAGACCCCGCGCAACCACTTCAGGGCGCAGCGACGGTCCTTCGACGCGTAGTCACGACGATGCCGACCGACGGCATGCACTCCCTGAGAATTTCGCTCGATGCGCTTGACCAAGGCAGCGTCGCACCGCTCGGATCTGGGCCGGCGACGGGGGCTGCCTTCGAGGCAAACTACCGGAGCATCAAATCCAATTGCTCCGAGGGGGGCGCCTTCGATCGAATTGGCGGCGTCTGTCAGAAGATTCCGGACTTGAATGGCGATATGTTGCCGGTCGTTGCGTCTGGACAGCCGTCCACCAGTGAGCCCTGCTTCTCGATGGAAGTATTCGCAGCGAGCGACGTCGAGCGGATCGCTCGCGCCGATACCTGCAAGGTGCCGCTGTTGGGGCCCGCGAAGAGCAAAGCGGCTTCCGAAGTCGCAGTCGGCTACGAGCGCAAGGGCCGCACCTATGCCGTCGACTACATCACACCGGCGGAAGCCGCGGCCTCGCAAATTCCTGAAAAATATGAGACTTTGAACGGCGAACTCACCCTCCGGGACGGTCTTTGCGCCGCGCTAAAGGCAGGGGAGCTATCCGCGATTTTGGTCGCTCCGTCGTCCCCGGCAAAGCGCAGCACGCAGTCGGTATGTTTGTAGCCGTCTCGAACCGCCCGATCCCCGGCTCGCCGCCGTCGCGTCGTTCCCTACAGACATCACAACGCAGGTCTTCGACTTCTTCCGCGTGAGTCAGGACGACCTCCGCGTCTACGGTGTTGCCAAACCGGGTGTGGGCCTCACTGTCCTCGATGTGCACCGGAACGGAACCGCCGGCGCCGCGGGGAATGGGTACGGAATCGACTCAGGACCGGCACGTCTCCACACGGTGTCGTCGGACAAGACCGTTCTTTTCTATGCCGATGCACCGAGCAGGTACACCGTCGCAGCGCTCAACAACCAGGGGGGGAGTGCAAACTTTGTTTCCGACGTCGGTGACCTCGGAGCTTTTCATGTTCGCCCGAAAAACGATCTCGTCTTCTACTCGGTGAAGAATGGCAACGAGGCCGGCTTTTTCGCGCTCGACACCACCGCTGCAACCCCGAGTGCCACGAAAATCGATGCCTTTTTTGCGACGTCGATTTCGCCAGCGCCGACCGCCGACAACGTCCTCGTTCCCCGGAACGATGGAAATATTTATGAGTATTCACGCTCCGCTTTGGTGAAAAAGTACCCGCTTTCTCCGTCCATCCGCGATCTCCGGGCGGCGATCCCTCTCCCGAACGGGCGCGTGGTGTGGGTCGGCGAGGGGGACAGTGGCTCCTCGGTTCTGTCGGCCGATGCGGCAATGACTTCGGCCTCACCTGGCTATCATTTTGGCAATGAAACGACCCATTCTGCGGCTGTTTCGCCCCGTGTCGCCTACCTGCCGGCCACCGCAACGAGGAAAGAACTCGTGTTTGTTGCCCACGAACTCGGGCTTGAAGCGATCGGATTTAGTGCCGGCACGTTCACCCCCTACCACTACGGCTGGGTTGCTCGCGGCGCAGGGATCGCAGCGATCGCAGCTGCCGACGAAGGCGGAAAAGCGTGTGTGTTTTTTGCGAACACACAAGTCGTGAAAGTTCTTGGAAAAGAGGTCGTTCCTGGGCAGCACCGCCGCTGTTTTTGAGAAAGCGGCGTTTGGCGAAGGCGGGGAAGCGGTAGTTTAGGCGATCGCCATGAAGCGCCCCTGGACCTCCGCCGCCCTCGTCCTCCTGCCCACCCTCCTCGGCTCGTGCGCCAAGGAGCCAGCTGCCGGGATCGTCCTTGGGCTCCAGACCGACATCGTCGTCCCCGACGGCATCGACGCCGTTTCGCTCGTCGTTTCCGACGAACGCACCGGGGCGATCGTCGGGGCGCCGATCACGCGCTCGGTCACCGCCGGAACGAACACGGTCCGATTCCCGGCAACGCTCACCTTAGAGACCGCTTTTGATGAACCGACGTTCTCGGTTTCAAAGCCGAAAGAGCCGCGCATCGGCCAGATCCGGGTCTCCCTCGTCGGCCTTCACGGCAACCCGGCAAGCCCCTCCGCCGGGACCGCAGTCATCCTTCGTCGCGTCGTGACGACGATGCCGATTGATGGGCTGCATTTCTTGCGAATTCAGCTGGATGCGCTCGATCGAGATTCGGTGGCACCCCTCGAAAAAGCGCCGCCGACAGGCGCCGCCTTTGAAGCCAACTACCGGAGTATCAAGTTCGATTGCCCGTCGGGAGATGCCTTCGACCGCGTGCTCGGGAACTGTGTCCGGATCCCCGATTTGAAGGGGGAATCTCTCCCGCTCTTCGCAGCGATCTCTGCGTCGACGCCGGCGAACTGTTTCGACACCGCCGCTGCGTTTACCAAGGGGACCCGTGTGCAATTTGCAAACAGTGCAGATTGCATCGCCGCGCTCCCCGCCGGCGTCCCGGCAGACCCGAGCGTGGTCGCTGTCGCCTTGGAGGGGGATGGGGTCCTCTACGCGGCCGACGCCCCCGACGACGACGCGCAGGCGAGTTCGGGAGTGCCTGCAAAGTACACCTTTACCAACGACGGCATTCGTTTCGACGACGGGGTTTGTGCGCTGCTCGCCGCCCGCAAGACCGTGCAGGCTGCATGGATCTCCGGCGCTGGGGGGAAGCGTGCCGGGCAGTCGGTCTGCGCGGAGGGCCCCACACGCGTCGACGCTGGCGTGCCCGTCGACGGCGGTGTTGACGGCGGGGGAGGTTTAGACCCCATCGACGCCCTCTTTGGCCCCATCGAGCGTATCGGCGGCAATGAGAATGCCATCGACTTCGACGTCGCCAACGACGGGACGATGAGCATTCTCGGGACGATGCAGGGGCAGTTGCGGCTCGTCGACATCAAGGACGGCAACGCGATGCCCAACTCGGCGACGCTTTCGACGGAACTTCGTGGCCGCTACGCGCGGCACGGAGCGACCGGCTATCTGTGGACGGGGGGCGACAACGAGCCGCTTCGCCTGCGAACGGTGAATGGCCAGAACGTCGCCGCGACGCCAAGCCTCCAATCCTTGCCGCCGGCCCGCGTCCTTGCATTTGCCATTGATCCGCTCGACGGGACGAGCGCCTACAGCTATGTCGAAGCCAACGGTACCCATTTTCTGAGGACCGGTTCGGCGGAAACAACAGACGATGTGCGTGCGATTTCTTTCGGGGATTCGAATGGGGTTCGCGTGATATATATCGCACGCCCTGACGGCACAGTTGGGGTCGGAACTGGCAACTCTTTTTCCAGGCAGGAGATCGTTGACGGCGGCATCGCCCGCGCAATCACGCCACTACTTCCTGGCCACGTGGTTCTCGCCGTCGAACGGAATGGCGCTTTGGTGCTCCAGACGACCGACGAAAATCTCGCAAATCCAGGTGCCTTCGTCGTTGCTGCCCAAGTCTTGGAGCCTCAGCGCCTGGCTGGGGAGGCGCCTCCAGGGGCGGTTTTCCTCGCGAACGTGCCGACCGGAAAATACGGTTTGTATTTCGTTGCGACGGTGGAAGGTATTCGCGCCTTTACCTTTGATCCGTCGTATCAGCCCGTTTCATATGGCTGGCTCATGAAGGCGAATGCCTACGTAAATATCGGTTTGAAAGTCGCCGGTCCTGGCACGTGCATCTATTTCACGGCAACGTCGAACTTCACCCCTGCGCCCGCAATGGCTGGACCTGGGCAGTTTCGGCGCTGCCTCAAGTAGCGGCCGGATCGGCGAGATACGTGTAAAGCGTGTCGGCCAGCGGCCTCGCGATCGCATCTAGAGCGCTCCGAGGAAGTTTCTCCTCAGCGCCCCGTGCGAGCACGGCGATAGGGCCGCCCGTGAGCGTGCGGAGGGGCGCTCCGAGGAGCACGGCGGCGAAGCTTGCTGCGAGTGCGTAGCGATCGGTTGCGGCGTTTGGCGGCGCGCCGCGGAGAAGGGCCGGGGCAGCGACGGCGAGCGTCCCGCGTACCGCTGCATGTATGATGCACTCTTCGTCGAGCAAGCGCCCCAGATCGAAGTCGATGCCGAACGCCCCGCCGTCGTCGACGAGCCAGTTTTCCGGCGACGGATCGCCATGAATCACGCCGGCTCCGTGGACCGCTGCCAGCACTTCGAGGGAGCGCGCGAAGGCCGCTTCGGGGGCCGAAAAGCGCCGGTGAGCGAGGGGCGCCGTCGGGAGGAACGTGCTGAGCATCCACGGGCCACGATCGTCTTCGCCAGCGGCGACGAGGCGTGCGGCGACTCCAGGAGCCTGCGCCTCAAGGCGCTCAAGGGCCCGAATTTCCGTGGCCATTGCCGCCTGCGCGTGCGGCTCCAGGCGGAACCGTCGCGGAATTCGTTTGAGCACCAACTTTCGCCCGGCGGCGTCTTCCACGAGGGCGACCCGCTCCGGACGGAGCACCGCGAGCGGTACGAGCGGCGGCGGGTGCATGTGCAGGATACTACTTCGGAATCCGCCGACGCGAACACGAAGCTCACCACCCGATGAGCACTAACGGCATTGGTAGAGGATGCGCCACTCCCGCTTGTCCTCCACCGTTTGGTAGGAGCTCCCCGAGTAGCGGCCCATCGAGCCATTGCCGTAGCGCGTAACCGTCCCCGACTCGTGACCGGTCGCGACTGCCCCGATCACCACTTCCCCTTCTTCCACGATATCAAAGCCATTCGGGCATCGTGCCACCATGATTTGGTTCGCCTCCTCGCGGGCGTCGGGGACGTTCGCGTGGATCGCAATCTCACCCCCGCCAGCGGTACGTCGTACTTCGCGGGGGGCGGGGTAACAGGCGGCGACGGTGAGGCAGGCGAGGAAGCAAAAAGAGCGACGCATAACGCCGCTCCTAGCATTCAGCTCCCTGAGCGTTCCAGCGTGAGGTGCTCGCCGTGATTCTTCGCTTTTCGGTATCCGAAAAAGTTAAAAACATCACGTGGATAGAGCTTGGCGGCCGCCCGACGAAGGACCAGGCGCTCCGGGTTTGCGTCGTCGCGTTTCACGCCGGGGAGGAGCCCAAGCAGCCGATCGACCCCGACTTGACGAAGGACGTCGATCGCCTTCATGCGCGTCTGGCTTACGCCGCGCCCCCAGAAGAAGCCGTCGCTCCCGAGCCCTTGGTAAAGCGGCAGCATCACGATGCCGTCGCTTGGCGCGCGAATGTCGCCGTTGCGGTCGCGGGCGAGCAGGCGCCCCTCGTGGGCGTTGTCGAGGTTGCGAAAGCCGGGTTCCATGCGGAATGCATCGTTCTCCGTGATCGCTCGGCGCTCGAGGACCTCCAAAACGCGCGGAATATTGCCACGTTGCGTATTGAGTAGTTCGGCACCGGCGAGCGCTTCCGGCAGGCCGCGGGGGGTCACGCCGGCCTCCTCCAGGGCGAGCCAGAGGACCGCTTCGAGGCTGTCGATCGACGCCGGATCGTCGTGCTGGCCCCCCTCGCAGGAGAACGCGACGCAGTTCCGCCGCGTCCAATAAGACGCGAGCACGCCATCAACGAGCTCTTCGAGCCCCATGATGATCGGCAGCGGAAACACTCGAACGAACTGCCGCTGCGGCAGCGTGTCGCCGAAGAGAACAAACGGAATACCGGAAGCGCTCGTCGTGTGAAAATCGCCGATGTGCACACGACCGCGAGAGCGGCCGACGGCGGCATCGAGGGCGGCAAGGAGTTCTACTTGCTCCAGATCTTCCGCATCTTTCTCGGTCTTCGTCGAAAGCTCACGGACTTGATCTTCGCTCCAACAGCGATTGAGGTCCTTCACCTGGTAGCGGATACCGAGATTGAGACTGGCGACGTTCCCCGCGAAGACGATGAACTCGCCGCGCGTGCGAATATCGCCCCGTTCGAGGCGCGCGAAGACGCGGCGCGCCGCATGGATGCCGGCCGGCTCATTGCCGTGGATGCCGGCGACGATGGCGAGGGTCGGGCCCGGGTCCGTGCCGACGAGGCGCCCAACTTCGCGCCGATCAATCGTGAACTTCTCGGTGGTGCTCATACGGAGGGGCACGCGTACACCACTCCGTGAAAAATTCTAGTTTCCAGAAAGCGGGCTGACCGCATCGGTGGGCTGGCCCTCGGTCGCGCTGCGTGGCTATCGCGATCGGCGGCGCAAAGCACTCTTGACGGCATGCGTCGATCCACGCGACCCTGCAGAAACGCGCGCGAAATCGCTCCGCTCCCGCTCGGTCTAGCCCGACGGGGGAGCGCGTATCCCACCCCCGTCCACGAACTTCTCGCTTGCCGTTCCGCCTGTCCGGAATCGGCATGGCGTCGCGCGGTCTCGCAACCGTCGGCGCCGGTCTACGAGGCGCATGTTCCTGAAATCTCGTTGGTATTCGTCGCGGATTCAGCGCGAGGCGACCCTCGCACGCTGGGGCACTCGCGGCCAACCGGTCCTTGTTTTTCCGACGGCGGGCGGCGACGCCGAGGAAATCGAGCGTTTCCTCATGATCCGCGCCCTCGATCCGCTGATCTCCGCGGGGAAGATCCGCCTCTATTCCTGCGATAGCGTCGGCGGTCAGGCGTGGTTCGAGAAGAGTTCGCCGGAACACAAGATGTGGATGCAGCACCAGTTTCACCAGTGGGTGAAGCACGAAGTCGTCCCGGCGATTCGCATGGATAGCGGCTTTGACGGTCCGCTCTGGACCGCTGGAGCATCCATTGGAGCCTTCCACGCGGCGGCGAGCGTCTGCCGTTTTCCCGACCAGTTTTCCAGAGCGCTCTCGATGAGCGGTACCTACGACTTGCTCCGCTTTTGCGAGCTCAAGACGCCGACCGAGTACTTCCATGTCTCGTCGCCGCTCCACTTTGTACCTCACCTTGAGGGGCGTCATCTCGACGTCCTAAAAACGCGGAAGATCTTCCTCGTAAGCGGGGAAGGGAAGTGGGAAAATCTCGGCGAGAGCTGGCGACTCGCGAACGTTCTCGGCGAGAAGGGGATCCCCAACTACGTCGATTCCTGGGGGCCGACTTGGGACCACGACTGGGTCACTTGGCGCGCGATGCTCCCCAAGTACCTTCACGAGTGGACGGCCTGAAGCGAAGGCGTGCATAGCGGCGTGTGAATGAGCGAAAACGAGCGATTGAAGATCCTTGCGGATCGAGCGGAGAAAGCATGGAAGACACGCGTGCGCACAAGAAGGTAGAAGGCGAACTCCAAGGCGAGGCGCGGCGGACGTTTGTGCGAGCCCTCCTCGGGGAACTCCGCGCACTTGAGCGGATGGTCGCCGAAGATACCTTCGAGCGCGGCGTGTCGCGCATCGGCGCCGAGCAGGAGATATTTCTCGTCGACAGCGCCTACCACCCGGCGCCGGGTGCCTTGAAGGTTCTCGAAAAGATTAAAGATTCCCACTACACGACCGAGCTGGGGCTCTTCAACCTCGAGATGAATGCCGACCCCCAACCGTTCGCCGGGAAGGGCCTCGCGAACATGGAGGCCCAAATCGCCGAGCTCGTCGCCAAGGTGCGGACGACCGCCGAGGAGCTCGGCTACCAGCCGGTGCTCGCGGGCATCCTGCCTACAATCGGCAAGACCGATCTCGGTCTCGACTCGATGGTGCCGAACCCGCGGTATCAAATGCTCAATCGTGCGATGAACCACGCGCGCGGCGAAGCTTTCGATTTCTCGATTCGCGGCCTCGATGAGCTTGTCGTGAAACACGATTCGGTCATGGTCGAGGCCTGCAACGCGAGCTTCCAGGTTCACTTGCAGATCGCCGAGCCGGAGCGCTTCGCCCACTACTACAACGTTGCCCAGCTCTTGCTCGCCCCGGTCCTCGCCGCAGGGACGAACTCGCCCGTTCTTTTCGGCCGTCGCCTCTGGGCAGAGACGCGCATCGCCCTCTTCGAGCAGGCTTGCGACATCCGCACGCCGGGCCTCCATTTGCGCGATGCGAGCGGTCGCGTTTCCTTCGGGCGTTCCTGGTTGAAGGGGTCGGTTGCCGACGTCTTCAAGGAGAATCTGACCCACTTCCGCGCGCTCGTCGGGACCGACATCCACGAAGATGCGATGGACATGCTCGACGAGGGGAAGGCGCCCGACCTCAAGGCGCTCCGCCTCCACAATGGTACGATCTACCGGTGGAATCGTGCCTGCTACGGCATTTCCGAGAGCGGCAAGCCTCACCTTCGTATCGAACTCCGCATTCTGCCATCGGGGCCGTCAGTCGCCGATGAAGTCGCCAATGCGGCGTTCTGGCTCGGCTTGATGAGCGAGCTCACGCACACGCTCGACGAAATTCCGAGCCACATTCGCTTCGAAGACGCCAAGGCGAACTTGTACGCCGCGGCCCGCGATGGCCTCGGCGCGCGATTTACCTGGCTCGATGGTGAGGAAATTCTCGCGCAGACGCTCATTCTTGACCATTTGATCCCGCTCGCCCGAAAGGGGCTCGCCCGCGCAGAGGTCGATCCCGACGACGCCGAACGCTATTTGGGGATTCTCGACAAGCGGGTGCGCGCCCTCCAGACCGGCTCCGCGTGGACGCTCCGATCCCTCGCCGCCATGGGCGACCGTGGAACCGCCGGTTCGCGGGCGACCGCTCTCGTGGCGGCGACGATCGCCCGTCAAAAAGCGGATTCACCGGTCGCCGAGTGGGCGCCGGCAACGCTCGACGAAAACGACAGCGCTCGCACCGGTTTTCAGAAGGTTTCTCAATATATGCGGACGACCCTGTTCACGGTCCTCCCCGACGATCCCCTCGAGTACGTCGCCGACTTGATGAACTGGGAGCGCATCCGCCACGTCCCCGTCGAAGACGAACGAGGGCGCCTCGTCGGGCTCGTTACGAGCCGATCAATCCTACGTCATTTCACTGAGCGCATGAGCCAGCGTGATCTTTCGGCCGGCGGCGGCGCCGTCTCGGACGTCATGAAGACGAAACTCCACACGGTGACGCCGGACACCCCGACCCGCGATGCCATCGCCTTGATGCAACAGCACCGCGTCGGCTGCCTGCCGGTCGTTCAAGACGGGCATATCGTTGCGATCGTCACCGAGGAAGACTTTGTCGGTCTCGTCGGCAAGGTACTCGACGGCACCGCCGAATAGCGTGGCGACGCAGATCGCCCTCCTTCGAGGGATCAACGTTGGAGGTCGCCACAAGGTGCCGATGAAGGAGCTAACGGCGCTCTTCGTCCGCCTTGGGGCGACCCGCGTTCAGAGCTATATTCAAAGCGGAAACGTCGTATTTTCAGGGCTTGAAGCCGAGACGGCGACGTCCTTGGCTACGCATTTGACGGAAGCATTTGGCTTTGAGGTTCCTGTGGTCCTGCGGGACGCAGCAACGCTTCGTCTACGCGTTGGGGCATCGCCATTTGCCGCTCTCCCGACGGCAGAACCGCTTCCCGACGGGAAATTGCCTGAGTCCCACCACCTCGCCTTCTGCGATGCCACCCCGCACTCTCCTGGCGAACCGGACGCCTACCTCCCCGACCGCTTCGCGATCGCGGAAGAGGGGCCGCCCGATGTCTTCCTGTACACACCGAAGGGCCTCGGAAAAAACCGCCTCGACGCGACGTTTATGCGTCGTTTGAAAGTGCCTGCAACGGTACGGAATATGCGTACCGTGCAGGCATTGATTGAGCTCGCAGATTCATTTGACCGTTGATGAGTTGTTCGCTCACGAAACGGTCGTCCGGCTCCTCGCGGCCGTGCTCTCGCGTCTCGCTCCGAATAGACAAAGAAAAACCTCCAACGGAAGTCCCGTTGGAGGCAATGAGCGCGGACGGACGCAGGCGGGGCGTCAGGGGCAACCCTGCGCGCGCCAGTCTTGGATGCGGCTCCAGAAGAGCTCGGTAAACTTCTCGACCTCGTGAATCGGGAAGAGCGCGACGACCTTCTGGCGAACGGCGTCCTTCGCTTCCGGGCTCCCGAAGAAGTCGTAGGCGACGTCATCGAGATGGCCGAGATGGTCCTTGCAGAACTGCTCGAAGCGCTCGGTCTCAAACCGACGATCGGCAATCCGCGCGTAGGCGTCGAGCTTCTCTTCGTAGCTGAGGTCTAGCTTTGCGACCGCGTAAAAGGGCTCCCAGTCGAGGGTGCGGCGCATCGGCTTTCGCGTAGCCGCCGTGAAGATGGCCCATTTGAGGTAGGCCTTCACGAGCCACGGAAAGTGGAAATGAAGCGAAGTGACCTGGGAATCGGGGCACGGGTTCGCGAAGTCGATCGGGTGCCAAATGCCGTTCCGCCGGAGCGACTCACAGGAGTTAAACTCCCACCCGAAGAAGGCATTGATCGTGAGCGTCACCTTGCGAAGGTGCTCCTCATCTTCCTTCGAGAGGAAGTTCACCTTCGTCGTGTAGCGGTCGTGGAGAGGCGCGTCGGGATCGTAAAGCACGCAGCGGGTCTGCGGCCCGAAGCCGATGCAACGCACGAAGCGGTCGTAGCCTTCGACGGAGGCCTGGAGGTGCATGATCGACGTGCCGGACTCGTCGTAGGCCTTCCGCATCGCTTCCGCGTCTTTGACGCGCGTGACCGCACGCCAGCCGCCGCCGTCGTAGGGCTTCATGAAAAGCGGGTAGCCGAGCTTATCGCCGATCTTCGGAAGATCGAAGAGCTTCGCGTATTTATGAAGAGTCGGTCGGAGGTCCGGCGTCGGCTCGTAGGTCTTCGGTGGCACCATCCACGTCTCGGGAATCGGCATTCCGAGCTGCATCATGGCGGCGTAGCTCGTGTGCTTCTCGTTCGACTGGACGCTCCACGGATTGTTGAAGACGTAGAGATCATCCATGATGATCCCCTTCTTGATCCACTCGCGGCTCGTGTGGAACCAGTGGGTGAGCCGGTCGATGACGACGTCGTACTTGACCTTCTGTTTCAGGTCGTAGGGCTCGATCGTCACGCGCTCGACGTGAAATCGAAGCGAATCCCCCTCATGGGGAATCCGAAGGTCGAGCCGGTCCATCAGCTGCTCGAAGCAGAGAGGCCAGCAAATGTCCGCGCCCAACGAGAGCCCGATATTGCGAGTGATTTCGGCCACGATTCCTCTTTGATTCCCGCCTCGCGCAAGCGACCGGGTACAGCATTGATGTCGGCGAAAAGGTGTCGGAAGAGCGTTTATTCGTACACGAACATGAGCGGGCCCGGGAAGAGCCAGGAAAGGCCTTCACGCAAGCGATCCCGCCAGTTTTCCCAGTTATGACCATCGCGGGACTCGACGAAACGGACCTGCATCCCGGTCGCGTCGAGGATCGGAACAAGCGAGCGGTTCTCGTAAATGAGCGATTCGTAGACGCCGCAGCTTACGAACATTCGTTCGGAAACGGCGATCGGTTCTGCTCGGTAGCTATTTACGAATTCAACCACGCGATCAAACAGCGGACCGCGCCGATTCCGCTTGCCGATATCGGTGAACGCGAAGGACCCCGACTGAACGAGTAGGCGCCCCCAGAACCCTGGATAGCGGTGGGCCGTCGAGAACGAGGCGACGCCGCCGAAGGAGGCCCCCATCAAACAGCGCCCTTGCGGGCGATCGATGAGCGGGAAGCGTGCCGTCAATTCGGGGACGAGTTCTTCCGTGACGAACCGGGCGTGCGCCTCGTCGTTTGCGTACTCGCGGAGGCGATCCGGCGAGTCGGTGAACGCCACGATCAAATCAGGGATCTCAAGGCGATGAATCAGGTTATCGAGGACCGTCTTCATCCCTGCATACTTCAAGTAATCGCTCCCATCGTGGACCACGAGGAGCGGGTACTGCCGGGTCCGCCGGAAGCGGGCTGGGAGGTAGATCTGACCGTGGCGACGGCCGCCAAGCGCCTTGCTGTCGAAGACGAGCGGCTCCAGCGTGCCTGGGCGCGCGAACGGGTCATGGCGCGTCCAGGACGGCTCTTCGTAGCCATCGCTCTGGAGGACCGAGTTCGCACCGAAGGGATCGCGCGCGCGGTTTCGGTTGAGCGGGTCTTCGATCCAGGCGCTCTGGCCACCCCGATGAATTTCAAACTTGTACTCTACACGCGAAAGCGGCGGAATCTCAAGCGTGAGGTAGAAAAGATCGGAATGAGGGACGCGAACAAGTTCGTTTGAAACTTCGAGGCCGAAGATCCAGTGACGGAGATGAACCGCATCGGCGTGGCCGAACCACACGAAGGTGACCGAAGTCCCCTCGACGATTGGGAAGGTGTTGTTCTTGAGGAACGCCTTCGTGCGGGAGAGATCGGCGCCGCCCGCGATCAGGGCGTCGATGGCGAGACGAGGCTTCACAGCTCCTCCTTCGACGTCCCGACCAACCCATGGCCGCCGTCTTCGAGCAATTCAAGGACCCCATCCGGCGAAGAGAGTGTTCCGCTGCTGGCGCGGGGGAGGACTTCCCCTTCGGTGCCGACGCTCGGCGGCCGGAGCGTTCCGCGCTTCGGGGCCCAGGTAATTCGTGAGCGCGCCGGGAGTGCCAAGCAGCGGGCTGGCGCAAAACGGCGGGCCATGATCCGAATCCGGTCGGTGCGGTCGAGGTGGATCCGTTCCTCCTGCTGGGGGAGGACGACGATGCCAGGGACGAGGCCGAGGCCGGCGTCGAGGATTTCGCTCGCCCCTTGGCCTTGTGGCGGGTCGTCGTGGAAGAGCACAACGCGGTCGCTGATCGCCATCGCGCCGGCGGTCCACGCAAACACGATTCTTCCACCCATCAATGGGGCAATTCCGAAGAGCGAGAGACGGTTTACCAACGTAGCGACGTGACCACCTGCAATGGCGACCGCGTCGCAGTCCTTCATGATCTCCGTGATCTCTTCGCGCTGCTCAGCGATGGCCGAACGGTTTGCAACATCCCAATTTGCTTCGAATTCACGGTGGAGACGTGCGCAGTCGGCGAGGTGTCGGGCGTCGAGTTCACGGAGGGCGGCGATCGACGATGCGGCCTCCTCTTCGTGGATCGTCTCCGGCGCCGCCCGCTGGCGGATGACCCGTGCCGCTTCGAGGGCGTGTTCAAGCCGGATGCGGTAGAAATCCTGTTTGTGTCGGAGTAGTTCCTGCCGCTCGCGATGGGCGGCGTGGAAGGTCGGGTCGGCGCGGAAGACCGCTTCCGCCCGGCTGTGAAGGCGCAGATTGATGGTGTTTCCGCCGATGTGCGCGGAGAGCTCCTCGTCTTCCGACTCGCGCTCCTGCCAGCCTGCCGTAATCAGCGCGATGCGCCCTTCGACACGCAGCTTTGTGACCGAAGCGCCAAGCGACGGGTCAAAACGCTGGGATCCGAGAAGGACGACCGTACGCGGTGGACCACCGAAGCCGGTGCCACGACGGGGTGGGGTGGATGCGCGCTCGGGGCGCACAGAGGCGGGGCGAGCGACGCGGTGGCTACCGGATTTGGCGGGCATCAGAGGGCGCGAGACCCTACCAGAGTCCGGGGCGCCGCGTCATTAACTGCGAGATGCACCGTCGCGGCCGGCATCGGACCGGCGATGCCTGAAGGTCACACCATCCACCGCCTCGCCAGCGATCTCGTGCGCGACCTCCACGGCGCCGTCGTGGCGGCGAGCTCGCCCCAGGGTCGTTTTGACGCGGACCCCGCCGATGGCAAGGTCTTCGCCGGGGCGACGGCCGTCGGAAAACACCTGCTCCTCCGTTTTCGCGACCCGGAAACCGAGCTGGATGTTTCCGAGCAAATTCATATTCATCTGGGACTGTTTGGCAAATTCAAGCGCTTCAAAAATGAGGTAGCACGCGACAGCGGGGCGATCCGTTTCCGTCTTGTAGGTGCAGTATACACATGGCAGCTCACTGGACCGACCGCCTGTCACTGGATGAGCCCCGAGGAGGTAGAGTCGCTTCGCGGCCGCATCGGGAGCGATCCCCTTGATGCCACCGCCGACCCGGAGCGGGCTTGGGCCACGGTCGCCCGCAGCCGTCGCCCGCTCGGGGCGCTCCTTCTTGATCAATCGGTCTTTTCCGGAATTGGAAATGTCTATCGGGCGGAGCTTCTTTTCCTATTGGGCGTGCATCCGGAGCTCCCCTCCAAGGCTCTCGGACGGGCCCGCTTTGATGAACTCTGGCGGCTGTCCGTCGAATTGCTCGCCCGCGGCGTTCGTGAACGACGGATCGCCACGACGCCGAAGGTTGCCGGCGTTCGGGTGACCAAGCGGGAATCGCTCTACGTCTACAAGCGCCGCGAATGCCGGAAATGCAGCGGACCGATTGTTGCGATCCAGCTCGCCGGCCGCCCGATCTATTGCTGCGAGCGCTGCCAACCTGCCGAGAAGCTTCCGTAGTCGGCGTCGCGCCCCATGGCATGGTCCAGGCGCACCTTCGCGAGACGCGCGTC
>DYPH01000187.1 GCA_020720045.1 Sorangium cellulosum
ATCGGTACATAGATTTCGAGAGGGAACTGTCTCACGCCAAGTTGGCACGTAGGGCTATCCCCTGGGAGCACGTCGGGAAGGACCACAACCATTGTAGCCTCGTGACGTCTTGCGCGAGGACGTTGGATCCGAAAGCGAACGTCGAGAACGCTGCCATCACCGTCGCCAGGTCGCCAAGGTGGAGCTGGTCCGCGCGGAGCTTGGCGGCGTCGCGGTGGAGAACGAGCAGCGACTGTCTCTAAATCCCAGCTATCAGGTGGATCTGCTCCGTGGCGCAGGCCCAAGAACGCGAACTCGCTCGCGCTGCGGGCTCCGGCAGGTGCCTATTGAGGCGCGATCCTTGGCAGGATGTTCGTTCCCCTAATCATCAATGATCCAAACCTCGCCCCCGGAAGCAAGGGCGGTGCGCAGCAAAGCCAGCACGGCGGCATGCACCCTTTGAACGGTCGGATCGAGATGGCGCACGGGCGTGCGTTCCCATTGATCGGTGACCTCTTGGAGATTGGGGATCTTCCAGGGTTCATCGTCCAGTTCACACAGATGGTACGGCAGCGCCAAACCGGTCCATCGGCCCTCTTCCGGGTGGATCTCCGCCATGATGGAATAGAAATAACCGTCCCAGATGCGGACGCCGGTCACCTCCTCATCCACGCGCCGAAGCTCGAAGCGGATCTCCGGCTCCCCCTCAAAACCACTGTAGAAATCAAGCATCTTACTCAAAGAAAAAGCCCCACTTTCCGAGGAAAGTGAGGCCTTTGAGGGGTGGAGGTGCAGGGAGTCGAACCCTGGTCCGAAAACCTCGCGCGAGATGCATCTCCGTGCGCAGTCTCTCTTTTAAATTTCGCCCCATCTTGCGCCGAGAAACGGGCTCGCAATGACGCTAGTAACCTGTTTACTCCTCACTCCCCACCCGGGTACCCGGCAGGGAGCCAGCCAGTTCGCTTACGCCCGCCGGAGAGCACTGGCAGGCTCTACCTTTGGACGGCTTTCAGACTACCTGTTCAGGCAGCGAGAGCGATTGCGTTGTCGTTCGCAATTGGGTTTGTTTTAAGATTTTTACGTGGTCTCAAAACAGCCACGGCACGCAGCAATCCCGACGAATGCCTCCGTCGAAACCGGTCACCCCCTCATGGACGCCACCTTGAATGGCGCCCGAGAGACGCGAAACAGAAGCACCGACAGCGGCTTCGAATTCGCGCCCCCGTTAGGTACTCCCGTTCGCAACGTTTGCAAGAGGAGATACGCTCGTCTAGCTCAGCGCCGTGTCGGGCACGGCTCGCGGATGCCGCGTGGCCCGCTCCCCGCGCCGCTGACTGTTGCTTCACCCCTCTTCGCCGCCTCGAAATTTCCCCCATGCCGTTTCACGATCTCCTCGCCCATGCCATCGGCTCCCTTGCCGAAGGCGGCACGCTCCTCGCGCCGATCCCCGGTGCCGCCGTCGACGCTTGGGAGCGGCTTCGAGGCGTCCCGGTGTCGCCGGAGATCCGTGCACTCTGCAGCATTGCCGGCGGCGTGCGGCGCGGCGACGAAGAACTCCACTTCCTCGGCGGCGCCGAAGAGGCAACCCACGCCTTCTCGTCGCTCCTGCCGCTCGGCGAGGCGATCGGCGGCGACGGCAAGGGGAACCTCTACGTCGTCGACTCGGAAGACGGCTTCGGGCTCGCCGGCCCCGTCTATTTCGCCGCGCCAAACCCGGGCGTCCTCGTCGTCGCCGCCCCCTCCCTCCTCGATTTCGTCCGCTCAACCTTCCTCGCAAACGACAAGGCCCAGCGCTTCGAAGCCCTCGAACAGGCGATCGCCGCCTGCAAAGCCCACAAAGATTTCGCGCCAGAAGCCTCCCTCCTTCGGACGGCCCCCGACGCGGCGCTACGTGCACTTTGCACGCAAGTGCCCGACGATGCCCGCATCTACGACCTCCGCCTCAAGGAGTTTGGGAGCGGCTTCCCCTGGGCCGCCTACCCGTCGGCGACCCGCGATCCGCTCCGCCCGCTCTTCGTCGGCCTGCCGCCGGAAAAGCGCCCGAGCGTACTCGCGCGCATCTTCGGCATCGGCTGAACGGGCCCACCTCCACGGGGGCTTAGCGGCCGAGGAGCGCCTTCGCCTTGGCGATCGCCAGCGTGCGCGCTTCGACGGCGTCTTCGTTCTTCGTCACCTTCGCTGCGGTGCCGGTGAAGAAGATGTACGAGACGCCGCTCGACACGCCGCCGGTGCTCGGATTCGGATTGATTCCGAGCTCTTTCGCCATCGCGTAGGAGGCCTCGCCGACGATCGACGTCGGCCCGACGTCGCCGACAATCCCGTAGGAGACCTTGCCGTTGTAAATCACGGCGGCGACGTTCCCGAGGGCGACGCCGGAGGCGCTGTAGCTCCAACGGCTGCTCACGCCGGGGACGACGACGAAGGGGAGCGCCGCCGCGTCGAGCGGTTTGCCGAGGGAGTCGGTCGCCGCCGTTTGCGACTGGAAGGAGCTGTCGGTGCTGCTGTTGCAGACGCTCGTCTTCTTGCCGTCGCAGTCGATGTCCATGTCGGCTTTAAAGAAGACGGCGCCGGTCAGCTTGCAGATGGGGATCGTCGCCGATCCACCCGAATCTTTTGCATAAAGCCCCGACGACGTTTGCGTGCATGTTGCAAGCAAAGCCTCAAGCTCCGCGGCGGTCGGGTCCCCTTGCACGGGGGGCCCGGCGTCGGCGATCGGGGCCGGCGTCGGGTCCTCGGGGACGACGTACTTCGTCGACACCCAGCCGCGCAGCGGGCTCTTGCCGGCGGGTGTCCATTCGACGTGGTAAAAGCTCGTCGTCGGCGCCGTCTCCAGGAGCAGCAAACGGGCCCCTTTCGGGATGACGGCGAGCGGCGGGTTCGCCGTCGACGGATCGGGGCGCAGGTTGAGGTCGGTCGTGGTGATGATCCACGTATTGACCTCGACGGAGCCATCGAGGGGGTCGGGCGGCGGCGCGTCGGGGCCAGCGTCGACGGGGGTGTCGTCGGCCGGCGTGAGCGGCGGCGTGGTGATGACCTCGGAGCCTTGGGGGGCCTCGGCCCCCGAACAGGCGATGGCGAGCGGCACGGCCAGCGCAAACGTAAGGGCGGCATAGGCCCCGGTCCGTCGGAGCGAAGCGAGGGGGGCGGCCAAGGCGAAACTCGAGGCCAAGCGAGGCGGGGTCGTTCGCATACGGACGTCCAGGATTTCACGTTGCGCCGGATTTGACTAGCTTCCGACGGATGAGCGCCGCCGACTCCCCCGCGCCGGAAGACCTCCGGCAGAAGATCGAACGTGAGATCGACGTCGTCGACTGGACGCCGCTGCGCCTCCACGCAAAGCGCGACGCCCTGTTTTTCGTCGACGGGCGCCTCGACGTGGGGGACGTCGCCTACGCGATCGCCACGAATCGGGGCGCCCTCGTCCGCCATTGGCTTACGGAGAACTTCCTGCGCCGCCCTTCAGAAAACGAGCGGGAAACCCTCGAAAAAACAGGCGAATCCGAGCGCTTCCGCTTCGTGATCGTGCAGCCCTACGTGCTCGCCCAGCGCCAGGCCGGGAGCGCCTGACGTACAAAACTTGGCCCGATTCCCGGCGGTCGGCGATGGCTCCCCGGCCATGACGACGACCGCCAAGACGAAGCCCCGCGCCCAGAAATCGACGAGCCCCAAGGCGAAGAGCCCGACGACGGCACGACGGAAAGCCGCCGTCCTGGTCGCCGCAGAACCGGTGGTGGAGAACCGCCGCTCAAGCGAACGGACCGGCTTCGTCGACCTCCTCGCCGAAGCGCTCGTCCAGGCCCACGGCTTCGACCGCCGCGCCGCGCGCTAGACGTCTAGATTGAGGAGTTTCGCGAACTTCGCTTCGAGCTTCGTGAAGTAGTCGCGATCGTCGATCGCCTCGAAGTGGCTTGCGGCGGCGCCGACCTCCGGGTCTTCCGTCGGCGCCTCCCCGCGGCCGAATTGGGCGGCGAGCTTTGCGAGGCGCCCGCGAAGCGACGGCCAGTTGCGTCGCAGGTCCTTCGCCGCTTTTTTGGCGGCGAGGGCGACCGGATGCGTCCCCTCTTCGAAGCGGGCGCGCGCGATCGCCGCCGCGACCGTCTTTGCGTCCCGGCTGCCGAGGTAGTTCCGCGCGAGGGCGACGTCGACGAGGTGCCCCTCGACAAACGCCGCCGCCGAGCCGTTCGCCACGTCGGCAATCGTGAAGACGATCAACACCTTACGTGCGATAAACCTCACCGGCAGCCAGAGGAGCTTCATCCCGGCACCGCGGACCGCCTCGCCGAAGGTCGCCGGATCGCCGGGGTCGGCGAGGAGCTCGACGGTCGCCGCATCGAGGGTCTTCCCCCGGCGCTCCGCGAGTTCGCGCACGAGCCGCTGACGGACCTTCCGCGCGACGTAGCCGTCGACGAAAGGGACCGGGATCAGCGGCGTGAGGCCGACGAGCAGCGAAAACGGGGCAAGGATCGGCGTCGCGGAAGGGAGGGACATAGAGTCTCCCCTTCTACTTGTTCGTCTCGTCTCGGCGAAGCGCCGAATCCTAGAACTTCTTCGGGCTCCAGGAATCCTTGAGCGCGATCGTCCGGTTGAAGACGGGGCGGCCGGGGGCGCTGTCCTTGTCGACGGTGAAGTAGCCGATGCGTTCAAACTGCACGCATTCGCCGACGGCGCGCGCCGCGAGGCTCGGCTCCAGCTTCGCGGTGACGACCTGGAGGCTGTTCGGATTGACGCTCGCGAGCCAATTCTCTTTGTCCCCCATCGGGTTCTCCGCCTGGAAAAGGCGGTCGTAGAGGCGGACTTCGGCGTCGATGGCGTCCTCCGCGGAGACCCAATGGATCGTCCCTTTGATCTTGCGACCGTCCTTCGGCTGACCGCCGACCGAGTCGGGATCCCAGGTGGCGTAAATCGTCGTGATCTTGCCGGTTTCGTCCTTCTCGACGCGGGTCGCCTTGATGATGCAAGCCCACCGGAGGCGGACCTCCTGACCGGGGGCGAGGCGGAAGAACTTCTTCTCGGGGACTTCCATGAAGTCTTCCCGCTCAATGAAGATTTCCTTCGTGAGCCGCAGCTTCCGCGTGATTTTGGCCGCCTCGGAATCGACGCCGGGGAGGTCGGGACCAAACGGCGCATCGAAGGTGACCGCCTCCTCGAAGTTCTCGAGGACGACCTTCACCGGGTCGAGCACGGCGAGGGATCGCGGCGCCGTCGCGTTCAGCGCTTCGCGGACGGCGAACTCAAGGAGCGAGATGTCGACAATCGCGTCGCGGGTCGCCACGCCGATGCGTTCGCAGAAGGCGCGGATCGCGGCGGCCGGGTAGCCACGGCGGCGGAGACCGGCGAGGGTCGGCATGCGGGGGTCGTCCCACCCGGCGACGAACTTCTTCTCGACGAGCTCCTGGAGCCGGCGCTTCGAGAGCACGGTGTAGGTGAGCTGAAGCCGTGCAAATTCAATCTGTTCCGGGCGCGCGTAGCTCGCCGCCGGGGCGCTGGCGCCGCCATCGGGGAGCGGGGCCGCGCCGACCTTGTCGAGGAACCAGTGGTAGAGGGGGCGATGATTGACGAATTCGAGGGTGCAGATCGAGTGGGTGATCTCCTCGATGAAGTCGCTCTGCCCGTGGGCCCAATCGTAAATCGGGTAGATGCACCACGCGTCACCGGTCCGGTGGTGATGGGCATGGCGGATCCGGTACATCAGCGGATCACGCATTTTCATGTCGGCCGATGCGAGGTCCCCCTTTGCACGAAGGACGTAGGTCCCGTCGGCAAATTCCCCAGCCTTCATTCGCGCAAACAGATCGAGGTTCTCCGCAACGCTCCGCGAACGGTCGGCGCTCGGCGTCCCCACGGTGTGGAAATCACCACGCGTTGCGCGGATCTCTTCCGTCGTGCGCCCGTCGACGTAGGCGTCCCCCGCCTGGATCATCGTGACGGCGAAATCGTGGAGCTGCTGGAAATAGTCGGAGGCGTAACGGACGGCGCCGTCCCATTGAAAGCCGAGCCAGCGGACGTCGGCCTGGATCGATTCGACGAACTCGACCTCTTCCGTCTCCGGATTGGTGTCGTCGAAACGGAGATTGCATTTCCCCTGGAACGTCTGCGCGAGGCCAAAGTTCAGGCAGATGCTCTTCGCGTGACCGATGTGAAGGTAGCCGTTCGGCTCCGGCGGAAACCGCGTTTGAACTCGGCCGGCATTTCTTCCGGCGGCGCGGTCGGCGGCGACGCGCTCCTCGACAAAATTCGGCGGGATTTCCGTGCTGCGATCTTCCGTCGTGTTCTCGGACATGGGGCGAGAACTAATAGAAAAAGGCCGAAGTTTCGATGGAAACTTCGGCCTTTTTGGCCACGCGGGGGACGGGGACGACTACTTCTTCATCGCGAAGAACAGCGCCGCGAGAATCCCGAGCACCACGAGGGCGCCGATGATGAGCGGCATCGGGCTCTTCTTCGGCTCCGGAACGACCGGCGCAATCGACGCAGCCCGCTCCATGTCGGTCATCTTGCGCTCTTCCGGCTTCGGCGGCGGCACCGACTTCGGACGATCGTGCTTCTCTTCCTTCGGCTCCTCGACCTTTGCAGCGGCGACGGCAACCGGCTTTTCTTCCGTCTTTTCGACGACCTTCGGAGCTTCAACGACCGGCGCTTCCACCTTCGGTGCTTCGACGACCGGCGCTTCGACGGGGGCCGCAACAAGCGGTACCTCGACCACCGACTTCTCTTCCGACTTCGGCGCTTCCTCGATGGCGGGGGCCACCTCTGCCGGCTTCGGCGCTTCAACGACCGGGGCCGCTTCTACCGGCTTCGGCGTGGCGACCTTCGGCGCGTCGCCGCCCATTTCGAGGCCGTCGAGGGCATCGACGACCTTCGCCATGTCGGCCGACGAGATCGCCGGGAAGCCGATCACGGTCTTCTTGCTCGTCGGGAGCGGCTTCGCCGCAGCGACCTTCGCCGAAGGACGAATTTCGGCCGGCTTCGGCTCGATCTTCGGCGTAACCGGCTTGATGGCCGGCGTCGGCGTCGGGGCCGGCTTTGCTTCGACCTTGGCGGCCGGCTTCGCTTCCACCTTGGCAGCGGCCGGCGTCGGGACCGGGGCCGGCTTCGCTTCGACCTTCGCGGCGGCCGGCGTCGGGGCCGGGGCCGGCTTCGCTTCGACCTTCGCGGCGGCCGGCGTCGGGGCCGGGGCCGG
>DYPH01000188.1:0-3368 GCA_020720045.1 Sorangium cellulosum
TCGCGACCGGGTAGGGGGTGGCCCCGGGCGTTTTTGCCTGGCCCGGGCCAGGGGGCTCGGTCGTCGTGGGAGCGGGCGTAGGGGCCGTGGGGCGATTTTGTGCGGCGGCGCTACTTGGCACATGCGACGCGCGGGGGAACGCGAAAAAATCCTTGAAAAGAGGGGCATTTTCTCCACAAACACCGGCATGCTGCGTGCACTCTTGGGGCCATGAAGCTTGCCCCCCTGTTTCGCACACTGGTCCGCTCGGTCCTTGCCACCTCCGCGATCGCCACCCCCGCCTGTCGTGGGGGGGCGCCGGTGAAGCGCCTCCCATCCTTGGCGACGTCGATGGCGGCGGCGTCGATGCCGATGCTTCGCTGCTCCTGCCGGAACTGCTTCCCGGCGACCTCTGCCCGCCCGGCGGCTACCGGCGTTTTGCGGGCGTCTCCCTCGCGCCTGGCTACGACAGCCTGACGGTCTACCGCGGCCGCGAAGTGCTCGATTCTCTAGGTATCTCCTGCGAACACGCTACGGACGGCGCCGCCTGCCAGGCCGCCGTCGAGGCCCTTCGCGCAGGCTACGGGGCTCCGTCGCCCGGCGGCGTCGGGACCCACTTCGTCGCGACGACGCCGAGCGGCCCCCTCGAAATCACCCACCCGATCGCCCTGGCACCGGTCGTCGGCGGCGTCACGAACGCGGCCACGGCGGCCCTTGCGATGGCGACCTCCCACTACCAGGTCGTCTGCCCGGGGGCGGGGAGCCGCGAAGTGCCTGGCTCCATCGAACTCGTCCTCCGGCTGCCCAACGACTGCGGCCCGATCCGCGACGACCTTCTCCGAGTCTCCCGCGACGGCCGCTTCACGATCCTTCAGAGCGTCGTCGTCGGCCAGAGCCTCGGTTGCGTCGGGCGCCGCTTCGAGGAGCTCGCCGCCGTTCCCGCGTCCGCCGAAGACACGCTCGGCGAATTCCTCGCGAAACTCGCCTACCTGGAGGCGGCAAGCGTCGATGCGTTCGCGCGCCTGGAAGCGGAGCTCGCCCACCACGGAGCGCCGGCACACCTGCTCAAACGCGTGCGCCGGGCCCGTCGCGACGAAGTACGCCACGCAGCAACGATGACCAAGCTCGCCGCCTCGCACGGCGGGGTGGTGCCTCCCGTCGAAATGCCGGTGCGACCGGTGCCGGCCCTCGAAGAAATCGCTCGGGAAAACCGCGTCGAAGGGTGCCTGCGGGAGACCTACGGCGCGGCGGTCGGCGCCTTCCAAGCGGCGCGCGCGGAAGACCGAGCGATTGGCGGAGCGATGGTCTCCATTGCCCGCGACGAAGCGGCCCACGCGGAGCTCTCTTGGGCCATCGACGCCTGGGCTGTCGCAACGCTCGACGGCGCCGCCCACAAGCGCCTCGACGCCGCCTACGACGCCGCCCTCGCGGAACTCCGCCGAGAAATCGCCGTAGAACCGGGGGAAACCGTCGCCACGCGCGCCGGGATCCCGACGGCGGCACAAGCGAGCGCGCTCCTCGAAGGGGTGCTCACCGTCCTCGCAACGGCGGCGTGAGGGGACTTTTTTCCAAAGAAAAAGCCCCAGGACGCGCGTGAGGCAGCGTCGCGGGGCTTTTTGCGCCTGTCGTGAGGCTCAGTAAACGACGCCGAGGTGGAGGCGGACCGTCTGCGCGATGCTCGTCGACGAGTCGGTGACGTTCTGGAGGTCCCCCTTGATGTAGTCGAGGCCGCCGAGCGGGAAGAGGGCGCCGTACTGGAGCATCGCGTAGAAGCCGCCGAGCTTCTTCGGATCGTCGTTCAGGGTGCCGTCCTTCGCCTGGTAGTAGAGCTGGAAGTCGAGCTCGACGCCGAGATCGCGTGCATTCCCAGGGGCTTGCACGTACTGGCTCGAACGGGTCCAGATCGCCGCCGCGCCGCCGCCGATGCGCTGGCCGTTCGGGTTGCGGACGAAGTCGTAGTCGACGCTCGGACGGAAGTAGTAGGTCCCCTGGACGCGGTTCAAGAGCCGGCGGTGGAGGATGAGGTCGACGTTGTAGGCCGGGTTAAACCGGAACGTCGAGAGCGGCCCTTTGCCGCCGTTGAGCGAGTCCTGGAAGCCGGACTTCGTGCCGTTCGGGCCGGGGACGAGGGAATTCGACCAGGGATCGCCGCTCGCCCAGCCGCCGCCGAAGCCGATCTTCAGCTTGTCTTCCATGGCGCGGTAGTCGCTCTCGAGGGCGAAACCGCCCTGCAAGATCGAGGTCTTGTCGGTGAGATCGGTGCGGAGCGGTGTGCTCGCGACGTTCCCGTAGACGAGCGCCCCTTCCGCCTCAAGACGGAACTTCTTGTAGAGGAGCTGGAACCACGCGTCGTGCATCGCCTGCGTAAGCCCGCGATGTTCGAGGCCGTTGTCGGCGGCGGTGCTCTGGAAGGTGAGCGGCGTCGAGTTGGTGGCGACGTCGAGCTCCTGGGTGCGGAGCGTGTTGAAGAGGCCGCCGTTGATGACGATGTTCCCCTTCGCGAGGCGGAGCCGCTCGACCTCCGGGGAGGCCTTCTTCGCGACGAAGAGGTTCCACTGGCCGACGTTCGCGCGGTTCGCGAGGTTGTAGGGCTGGCCGCCGTAGACCGAGTAGGCGTCGGCGCTCGTCGGGCCGGTGCCGACAAAGTCCCAAGATCCCCCGAAAAAGAGGTCGAGGGAGCGGACGCCGCTCGTGAACATGATGCGGTCGTTGTTGCTCTGCCAGTCCTGGTCGATGCCGGCGCCGGCGTTCCAGACCATGCCCAGACCCCAATGGGTCGGCATCCGGCCGAAGCGGAGCTGGCCGACGGGCGTCGTGTATTCGGCCCAGGCGCGCTTTACGTCGATGCTGTTCCGGTAGCTGTTCACGCCGGCCGTCGGGGGGCCTTGCGTGTCGGAAAAGCCGCTCGTCGGCGCGTAGGGGTTCGGCACGTACTTGCCGCCGACGCCGAGGCCGTAGCTGTTCGGCGTCGACCCGAGGACCAAGTTATCGAGGGCGTCGATCTGGGCCATCACGCGCAAGTTGTCGGAAATATGGAGTTCCGGCTCAAGGCGCAGGCGCATGTTCGCGCTCGCTTGCGACTTGTCTTCGCAGGCGGCGAGCTTCCCGTTGCTGTCGCAGAGGTTCACCGTGCGGGTGACCCCCTTTTCGTCGACGTAGCTGTGGTCGAGCGGCTGGGGCCAGAGGTTCTGGGCGTCGGTCGGGCTGTTGTGGCGACCGAGGGCGAAGTTGTGAAAGAGCTCGCCGCGCGTCCGGAAATAGCCATGAAGTTCAATGACCGGGCGCGTGTGGCTCCACCAGTCTTCGCTGAAGACCTGGCCGGGATCGCGCCCCACCGGGTTCGCGTCCCAGGGCCTCGATCGCTTGACCGCCGCTTTTTCGGCCGCCTC
>DYPH01000188.1:3468-5208 GCA_020720045.1 Sorangium cellulosum
TTCGCGTCGCCCGCTTTCGCGTCGTCCTTCACTTCCGCGAGGACCGGCTCCGGCGTCTTCTCCGCCTTGGATTCTTCGGCTTTCGCGGGGGGATCGACCGGCTTTTTCCCGTCGCCCTCCGCGGCGCTACCAGCAAATGCGACCGTCGGTGCCGCCGTCACAAACGCGGCAAGCGCGGCACGGACGAGCGAGCGGGACGAAAAGAGGGGGGAAGACAAGCGGGGCCGCATCGGGCGGCGCTTCTATCACGGCTTGTCGGGCGGTGTGTCAGCTTTCGAGCGCAGTTAGCAGCGCAGAAAGCTCGGCACGCAGCGTGAGAAGTTCCCGTCGCGCCCCTTCCGAAATTCGCGGCGGCGGCTTGACCGGGCGCGCAAGGAGCGCGGCATGCCGGACAGAAACGACCGCATCGTCGGCCTCGGCAAGGATCGCCAGCGACGGCGTGGCGACAGACGGCGGGCCCACTTCAAGGGGGGCCGGTCGCACCGACGCGCTTCCGCTTGCGTGGACGGACGCTTCCGGCGACGGGGCGGCCGCATCGGTCTCGAGCGCGCTCTCCGTCGTTGACACCGGCTCTTCGCTCGGCGCCGCGAGGCGCTTCTTCGCGCCGGCAATGGTAAAGCCTTGCGTATAGAGGAGCTCACGAATCGACTGAAGTTTCCCGACGTCGGCCCGCGAATAGACGCGCTGGCCTCGTTGCGATTTCTCCGGACGAATCTGACGAAACTCGCGCTCCCAATAGCGGAGCACGTGCGCCTCTACTCCTACGATTCGCGCCACCTCGCCGATGCGGAAATACCGCTTCGTGAGAGGGGCCGACGGAGGCGCGGTGGTTCCGAGGACCGTCGGAGCGGCCGGCTCTGCGCGCCCGGCACCAGCATTCGTGGCCGTCGTCCCCGCAGCGCCTACAGCGCCTCCGGGCGAACGAACACCTGCTGCTGCCGGCATCGCCGAGCCTAAGCCTCCCGTCGATTCCCGAGCCACCGCAACCCCAGTCATCCGGCCTTGCGCGCCGGGTTCAGGATGCCACGGAGCTTGTTGCTCCGCTTAAAGGTAAGAACGCGACGTTCCCGAATCTCCAT
The DNA here is from genome assembly GCA_020720045.1 of Sorangium cellulosum. Lineage (GTDB taxonomy): Bacteria > Myxococcota_A > Polyangia > Polyangiales > Polyangiaceae > JAAFHJ01. Next base: position 4,548 of record DYPH01000188.1, read on the forward strand.
CGGGTCGCCCGTGCGCGGGTTGCGCCCGGTGCGCTGGCGCTTGTCGCGCAGCACGAAGTTACCGAAGCCCGAGACCTTGATGTTCTCGCCTCCGCCAAGGGTTTCCTTCATCATTTCGAAGACGAGGTCGACGAGATCCGCCGATTCCTTCTTTGAAAATCCGCCTACGCGATCGTAGAGCGCCTGTACAATCTCCGCTTTCGTCATCGGCCGTTCCTGCGATGGGGGGTCTGCGCGCCTTCCGCGAGCGGAAGGAGATTTCGGGGTCCGTCCCGAAAGTGTTAACTCTATCGCGGGTTGCGGCCGGCTGTATCCACAAAAAAGCAACAAAATGCGTTTCGCTCCGCGGAGGGGCGCGTAGCAGGCCACCAGCCCTCTCGTGAGGGGGCATGTTTGAGTGAAACTGCTGCAAGAACGAGTGCTTGCGGCGAGCGCGCCCTGCGGGGTCGCTCCGCGGGTTCGCACAGACCGGGTGGACAGAATGAAAACGCGGACGGGGGCGCGGTCGGACTCCGCGGCCCCCGCCCCAATGCAGGAAGGCTTGCGGACCTTAGCGCCACGCGGAAATTTGTCGCTGTGGCAAGATGCGACATCCCGGCGACGACCGTGACGAGCGGCCCGGAAATTCCAAGGACCGTTGCCAGTTAGCGACGTCGTGCCG
>DYPH01000188.1:5308-7131 GCA_020720045.1 Sorangium cellulosum
CACAAACGAAAACAACCTCGGAAGCTTGCGCGTCCGAGGTTGTTTGGAGCCGGTTTCCGGGCTCAGGCGGCGAGGTCGCTGACCGATTCGGTCGGTGCCGGCGGCGTGATGCTCGTCGAGACGATCTGGCCTTCGAGGGCCGCCTTGCGGCGGGTCGCCTGCTCGCTGATGACGAGGGCTGCGACGTAGCCGTAGCCGAAGGTGAAGAGCATCGCGAAGGGGGTCGCGAACCAGTGGCCGGTCTGGACGGCGGCGATGGTGCTCGCGGCGGAGATGGCGCAGAGGGCGATCTCGGTGAAGGGGATGTCGGCGCGGGCCATGTAGCGGTGGGCCTTGCCGGAGCCGGCCTTCGGCGTGCGGACGAACTCACCGGCCATGTGGCTGAGGCCTTCGAAGACCGCCTTCGAAAGGTGCGGCGCGAGGCCGGCGCCGAGGGCGAGGAGGGCGGGGAGCTGCTTGACGGCGCCCCAGCGGCTGCGGCCCTGGGCCGACTCGGCCATCATGTAGAAGGCGGCGAGGGAGCCGGTGGTGCCGATGCAGAGCGGGAGGTCGATGAGGACCATCATCTTCGGGTCGGTCGCCGGCATCAGGATGAGCGCCGGGAGGAGGAGCACCGAGAGGACGACCATGAGCGGGTAGGCGAAGTGGGGCGTCAGGTGGAAGTAGGCTTCCACGCGCTGGCCGACCGAGAGGCCCTTCGTCGTGAGGACGCGCTTGAGGAGCTTGCGGGAGGTCTGAACCGTCCCCTTGGCCCAGCGGTACTGCTGGGCGCGGAGGGCGCTGACGTCTTCCGGGAGCTCGGCGGGGGTGACGACGTCTTCCCGGTAGACGAACTTCCAGCCGGCGAGCTGAGCGCGGTAGCTGAGGTCGAGGTCTTCCGTGAGCGTGTCGTGCTCCCAGCCGCCGGCGTCGGCGATCGCCTGGCGACGCCACATGCCGCCGGTCCCCGAGAAGTTGAAGAGCCAGCCGGCCGACGAGCGGGCGCGGTTTTCCACGAGGTGGTGGCCGTCGAGCATGAGCGCCTGCGTGCGGGTGAGCAGCGACGCGTTGCGGTTCAAGTGGCCCCAACGAGCCTGAACCATTCCGATTTTCGGATCGGAGAAGTGGGGCACGAGGTCGCGGAGGAAGGTCTCCGTCGGGAGGAAGTCGGCGTCGAAGACGGCGATGAGCTCCCCTTTGGCCATCTTGAGGCCGTGGTCGAGGGCGCCGGCCTTGTAGCCGGTGCGGTCGACGCGGTGGATGTAGACGATGTCGAGGCCGGTCTCGCGGAGGCGGTCGACCGCGTTCCGGAGGAGGAAGCGGGTCTCGTCCGTCGAGTCGTCGAGGACCTGGATCTCAAGCTTCTCCCGCGGGTAGTCGATCTTCGAAGCGTGGGCGAGCAGGCGCTCGGCGACGGTCGCTTCGTTGAAGAGCGGGAGCTGGATCGTCACGTGGGGAACCTCGCCCGCGCTCACCCCGACGGGGAGCTGCTTATGGGCGGCACGACGTGCGGCGAGCTTCTTCGCGTTGCGGATGCACGTGTACACCAGGTGGGACCGGTGCAGGCCGTAGGTGGCCAGGAAGAGCAGGACCGAGAAATAGGCGACGCACAGGGCGATCTGCATGCCCCACTTCTAAGCACCTACATCCACGCCAATTGTCACCGACTTGTAAATCGTTGCAGTGGATTGTCGGAGGCGCCGCGTCATTTGACGCAGGATTCTCAGGTTTTTACGCGGTTTTTGGCTGTAGCCGGCTCGCGACGCGCAAGAGTTGTCGTCCGTTACCTACGACGCGCCGTCTCCCGCTTCGCGGACGGACGCGTGAGTTACCTACGACGCGCC
>DYPH01000056.1 GCA_020720045.1 Sorangium cellulosum
GGCTGGGTTCGCTTCGCCGGGTACAGGCTCAGCTTTAACTGAGAGCGGTCTAGCTTCTCCGATCCAGCGTCAACCACGTCGGCCCAGGGGGCTGCTTCAAAGCCTGGGCTTGCAAGCTGAGAAAGCAGCCAATCGATGACGTCCACGACGTGCAGCGCCGGCAAGGGCACCCGCAATTTCGGCGAAGTGTCGAGCGTCGGGCCGATGTGGCAGTGGAGCGCGGCGTGCCCGCACGCGCCCGACCCCTGTCGATCGGCGCCGCGGGCGTGGTCGCGATCGTCGGGCAAGTGGACCGCGACCGCCCAGGGGGATCCATCCTCGCGGATCCCGGTCGCCATCGCCGTAAGTTGGTGGATGTACCCGGTCTTGAAGTTACTCAACACCAAGAGTTCCAGCTCCGCCCCCCTCGAACCGGCGATCTTGAAGAGCGCCCTCTCTCCGGAAATCTTCCACTCTTCGAGACCGGTCTTCTGGGTCTTGTTGGAGAACCTCCGGAACAGGTCGCGGCTGCAATGGCCCGCCTCGCCGAGCGCGCGGAGCCGTGTCCGAAGCTCGGAAGACCACCCCTTGCCGCTGACGCTACGAAGGCGCGTGTGCGCCTCGTAGAGTTCAACCCACTGCTTCATCGTGCTCCACCAGCAAGGCGCGGTAGTAGTTGCGGAAATTGGCCGGGGTATGGGCGAACTCCTCGGAGCGCCAGCGGCGGAGCCACTCTTCGGGGGTCTCGCCGGTCTCCGCGCGAAACGCCCCCCGCGCCTCCTCCACGTCGATGCGCGCGAGCGCTTCCGGATCGGCGCCATTCCCGTGGGCCCAGCTCGCGAGACTGGGGGCTTCGGCGAGCGCCGCCTGGCCGTCGCCACCATCGAGGAGGAACAGCACGATCGGTGCGGTTCGTGGGCGCTCTTCACTGCGTAGCCGGTCGCGACTGCCGTCCAAATCGAGGACCACCTCGCGCTCGTTCCGCGGGACGAGGAGCACACACCGGTCCGGCTCGGCGATCGCCGCCTCGACGTCACTCACGCACACCGGCTCCGCGGACGTGAGGCTCGCCACTTCGCCGACGAGCCAGTCCCGCAGGCCCAAGTCGGGGCACCAGATAATGGCGATTCCTCCGACGTCGCGCTCCAGGGCGTTGACGATGGCTTGAGCAGGTTCGCGCATCTAGGCGGCTCCGGCCCCGAGCGCGATTTGGGCGAGGGGCTGGATGGTGAGGGTCGGCTGGCGACCTTGCACACGCTCCAGAAGGATCCCGTTCGCCATCAGCCGGACTTTTCGGCCGAGGTCGAGTTCGCGCCCGTCGGTCCCGTTCACCGCGAGGAGGGCGGCGGCATCCCCCGGCAGGAGCAGCCGGCGGAAGAAATCGACGGCGTCGAGTTCGGCGTCTTTGAAATCGCGGTCGGTCGGCCACCCGTCGCCTCCCCGCGCGCTGGCGTAGGTGGCGGCATCGGCCATCAGCTGGAGGAACAACCGGGGGCTCCCACCGCTTGCATTCGCCGCGTCGGCAACCACGTTGCGCCGCTCGATCAGCCGCCCCAGCTCGTGGCCGGTCGCCGACGCCACCTCGTCCAGTGCGGTCGGCGCCTGGAGGCGATTCAGCAGGATGTCGCGCAGGAACGCGCGCCCGCCGTCGTCGCCATCGACCGCCCGAACGGAGACGAGCCGCTCGCCTTGTTGGAGAACGACGTCTGCCCGGGGACCAAACGCGGCCGACCACGGGATCACGACCACCAAGTCGGCCTCGTCGGCGAGCGAGCCGAGGGCATCAAACAGCGTTTCCGAACGGGAAACGTCGTGAACCTTCTCCAGGCCGTCGATGAGCAGGGTCACCCGTTGCGTCGAACGCCGAGTCACCTCCCGCACGACACTCAACGCAAAGGACTTCGGTGTGCCCTGCAAATTTGCGGCAGGGTCGTAGTCCCCCGGAGGGAAGACGGCGCGTTCGTAGAGGGCGCCGAGGAGTGGCTTCGGAAGGTCGATCCCAAAGGCGTTGGCAGCCAACGAGGCCACCAGCCCCGCCACGCGGAGCAAGAGCTGGTCGGTGGTCAGGCGTCGCATATCCTCCCAACGGTCGAGGGGGACGAGACAGGCGACACGATCGCCGAGCATCGCAGCCGCGCGCGCCAACTCGGTGCTCTTCCCGATGCCCGTCGGGCCGCCAACAAGCACCGTGCGCCCCGCACGCACCCACTGCGCGATCTCAGCGCTGACGCCGTTCGGACGGGCGATGTAGGCATCCGCGTCGATGACCGGGCGGTGCGGCGTGAGTTTCTTCCAATCGAGCGTCATAGCTGCGTCGCCTTCGAAGCCCGGATACCACGAGGGGGCGACCGACGAAGGCGGGAATACCGGGCGATCGGGGCGGAGCGCGTCATGGCGCCTGGAAGAGGGCTCCAATCGGGCGTGGCCATCCCCACGGGCTCGCTGATGCCGCGAGAGTACCGCCTTGGCGGGCCCGATCGCGGTCACGAATCGCAACGCGAGCTGCCTCGGCTTGACCACATGTGGTCAAGAATCGCAACGCAAGTTGCCTCGGCGAAACCACTTGCGGTCACGAATCGCAACGTGAGCTGCCTCGGCGGGACCACTTATGGTCACGAATCGCAACGCGAGCTGCCTCGGCGGGACCACCTGCGGTCGTGGCGTCGGTGTCTTGACAACCATTTTCGCCTCCGGTCTCCTCCCGCGCATGGCAAAGGCCCCCAAAACGGCGTCAAGCGTGCGCGTTCCCTTCACAAATACCGACGGACGCGCCGCCTTTCTCCACTTCCTTCCGCTTGCCCAGGCGCGAATCGCCGCCGGGAAGGTGTCACGGCCGGCCCGCGCGGTGTCGCTGCTGCGTACCAACGTCGAGCGCGGCGTCGCGGCGCTCCTCGCGCGCCAGGAGGCGGTGCTTGCCAAGGTCCCTTCCGCCGATTTTGCGCCCCTTCAGGAGCTCCCGGCCCTCGCAGCGGCCCTCGACTTTGCGACGAGCCGCGTGCCGACCGAGCTGAGCGACGGGGAGATCGCCGCGCTACTCGCCGAGGTGCGACCGGTCCGCAAGCTGACGCTCGGTCAATTGGATATCTTCGCCGAGCTCGGTCTCGTCCCCGCCGAGCGAGTGGCGACGATCCGCGCGGGGACCGGCCCCATCGACACCGCGCGAGATGCGGTCGCGATCGTCGGTCTCTTTGAGGAGTTCGCCGCATCGATCGGCACCAAACACCCGTTCACCGAAGAGCACTTCGCGACGCTCACGCGGGCGGGGAACGCCCTCCTCCGCCTGCTCGTCCCGGAAGCGGCGAAGGACGGGCCGGCGACGATCGGAAGCGAAGCGGCCGTCCGCGACGCCCTCTATGGCGAAGTCCTGGAGCGCTACGAGACGGCGCGCGAGCTTGGCGTCGCCGTCTTCGGCATCAAGGGGCTCGATACCCACCTCCCGAAGGCCCATACCCGCGTCGCAGCGAAGAAGGTCTCGGATCCGGCGCTTCGCCGGGACGAGACGAGCAAGAAGAAGCCCCCGGAGTGACGGATCGTTTTGGGGGCGACCCCGTCACACGCGGGGCAAACCCGTTGCCGGGCTGCGCGTAGATGTTAGACAAACGACGCATGGTGGACGGTCTTTTTGATCCTTTGAAGGCACGCATTCTCGCCGATACCATCGTCGGAGCGCTCTCGAAGGGCGGGTCGGACCAGCGCTTTTTGGTGGAGGGGGCCGGCGGTGACGCTGTTGTAGACTTCATCGCTGAAGGACTCGAAGCAGCCGTTGTCGTGCGGGTGCCTCCGTCGAACACCGCCGACATTCCACTGCACGTGCTGCTCCAGGCCGCCAGCGGGGTGCCGCGCGCTCTCGAATCGGCCCTCGATCCCGCCCGGACCTTTGACGAACGCGTTCGTGCGGTTTTTAAAGATCTCGCAAACGCAAATCGCGCCCTCATCGTGCATCTGCCAGATGGCGCAGCCGATGGCGATGAATCATCGACTGGCTGGTTTTCGACGTTTCTAGACGGCGCCATCGAAACAGACAGTCTCGCATTTACATTCGTGAACGAGGCCGCGCGCCTCCCGAGATGGCGTGTATCGTTCAGAACACGAGAGCAACTCCCTGCGCCCCACACGGATGCCGCCTCGCTCAAGGAGCCACGCCATTGGGGCGAACTCGCCGACGCAGCCGAACGTCTCGCCAAGCAGGTTCATTCTGCCACATCGGGACCGATCGAGCTTCGATTGAAGGTGGGGCTCGTCGCCCTCGGCATGGAACCCGCGCACGCGGCAAAGCTGGACTCCCTTCAGCAGCTCGTTGCGGAATATCAGAGAATCTTTAAGGCGCCTGATCACCACGATCTAGCCGTCGCGGTGAAACGACTCCTCTTGGCGCGAATGGCGCTTCCGAGGGACACGATGCTCGGGATTGCTGCACCTCCAGAGAGGCTTCGGGGGCTTTTTACGCACGCACTCACAAACGGCGAAGATGATGTTTCCGTTTCACCTTCGGTGCGCAGCCTCTTTCAAGGCGCCGTCCGGGAGGTGACAGCCGACGTGCAGAGCATGGCGTCCGTTCACTTGAAACTCGCCGACCATCACCGCTCTCTCGACGGTGCGTCGCAGCCCAGAGAGGCGGCTAAGACTTCGCCCACTACGCTTGTTCACTGGCTTGAGAAGGTTCACCACCTCGCCCATGCCGGGCCACTCGGGGCTTCTGAATGGAATCGGCAGGCGGTCGAAAATCGTGAATTCCTGATCGACCGCGCGCGCGCGCTGAGCATTGAGTTCAAGGACTACGACAGCGCCGCAGAGGTCTACTCACGGTGCCTCGCGTTGGATAGCAAAGACGCTTACGCACTTCACTATCGCGCCTTTAACCTCGATAGACTCGGTCGAAATCCCAACGAGGTTGAACGCTGTTACCGAGCCGCCCTCACCGCGAATCCCGAAAACCTATTTTATCATAGCCGCCTCGTAACGTTCCTCATTGACCGCGCGCGCTACGCGGACGCGCTCACCGCCTTTCAGCTGGCGCTTGCCAGCGTTGTCGGCGCCTCACAAGACCTCGTATTTTGGCACCTGACGTTGCACGTGGTCCGGGCGTGGCTTGCCGTTGGAGAGGTCGGATATGCCCGCGAAGCGCTCAATACTGTTCACCGTTCGTGGGAACTTGAGGCGGAGCTTGAGCGCATTGAGCAACGAGTAGGAGATGCGGAAGAGGCGGAGCGCCTTGGCATCGCGGTCTACCCACCGGGGGTGCCCCTCAGCCAGCGCTGGCGTGCCCCACGCCTCGCGCAACGGGTTCACCAGCAGCGCGACCTCGTGGACTGGTTTCCCGGACGCGTCGCGCGCGCCGACGTGGCCGATGAACTCGTTGCCACCTGGGTGGAGCGGGGGGGCTCGCCTAGCGACGCGCGCGTGCTGACCAGCACCTACACGGTCGAGGAGTGGAGGCAGTTGGGTGGTCAAGTACCATCCGACAAAGCCCTCTACATTGAGTTTGCAGACTACGGAGACGACGTCTGGGTCGTCTTTACTGACCCGCGGCCAGTAACAGACGAAGGTGACTCCGATACTGCCGAGCGGCTCCGGTACCTTCTTGCGGAACCCCACGCCGACTCGGTGGTCGGATGATGCCTTTGCCGGACGACCTCGGCACCCTTCATGCCCTCGACCGCGACCATTTGCATGTGTTCGTTGTTGGTCCGGGCCGTGGCGAGGGAATCGCGATCGCGCTCCCGCGCAGCGGCTGGGTACTTCTCGACGGTGCAACCTCTGCCGACCGCAAATCGTGCCTCGTTGCAACGGTCGAAAAGTGGCGTGCCTCGACCGATGAGCCCGTTGAACTGTGCGTGCTGTCACACCCCCATGACGATCACATCGACGGCTTCGTGGAGATGCTCCCTGCCCTCAAACCACAGCGAATCGCCCTCGCTGGTTGCGACGGAGCCCCTAAGTACGTCGATATTCTGACAAACGCGTCGTCACCCTCGAACACAGACGACCTGCAAAAGGCGAGTAAGGTCCGCGCTGCTTTCGCCGCCATCCGACTCTGGGAAGACCAAACCACGCGCCGAGCCGAGGGAATCCATCGGTCGGCGACTGCGGTGTTCTCCAAGGACCGGGTTGCGATCGAAGTGCTTTCTCCGCCCGACGATGCGCTGAAGAGCTATCTCGATGCGTGCGTCACGACGCCAACGAAGGTGAAGAGCGAAGCGAATCGCTATTCGATCGTGCTCCGCGTCACATTCGGCACGACGACCGTCGTGCTTCCTGGCGATCTCCCAGCCACCGTGGGCGGCGTATCGGTAACGCCTGGATGGAACGAACTCGTCACCTACGCGACGAACCTCCACGACCATACGATGATGAAAGTTGCGCACCATGGGTCGGCGGAGGCGTTTCACGCGTCCACAATGACAAGCGCGCCCCCAGACCGCGCATGGGTCGTGACTCCATTCAACAGCGCTAAACTCCCGCGCGTGGCAGACGCGGACGGGCTTCCGCAACTTGTCGCGGCGCGGCAAGAAGTCTTGATGACTGCGATGCCAGCTTCGAAGTCTGCCCAGTCGGCGACGCAAATGCCGGGAATCGTCAAACTGGCAGATCTCAAAAGCAGCGCCGCGCGGCGACCGGGCGGCGGTGTGACGACAACGGTTACGGCGCCTGCCAAGGGGCCCCTCGACTGCGTTTGGTGCATCAAGCTCAACGACAAGGGCGATGTAGTTGCTCGCTATCGGGGCGTAGCGGCGTTAGCCGTCCGAGGACGGTGACCCTACGGGCAGCCCCGTTGATCGGCTTCTGTGTTGTGGCGGTCGGCGTCGCCGTCGAAGCCTAGCGCGCGCTCGACGGTCGCGAGGCGGCGCGGGAGGCAGCGGGGCTCGGGGGTCGCCGGGTCGCTGGCGCTTGTGGCGAACTCCGCGCCGTCCCCCGCTTTGCGGACGGACGCGTTGGCGTGGCGGGCGAGGAGGAGGGCGCGGGCGTCGAGCCCCTTTGGCTCCCAAATGCCTACGAAATAATGGAGGGCCCCTTTTGCGTCGGTGCGGGCCGGCTCGCCTCGGAAGGAGGGGGCGAAGGCGGGGGCCGCTCCGAGCACAAAGAAGGAAGCAGCGAAGAGGATCCGAGCGACGAGCACCGGCCAACGTTCGTCGCGGTTCTTTCGGAAAATCGGGAGGATCGCGAGCAGCCCTAGCGCTCCGAGCACCAGCGCGAAGCCGACCCTCGGGAGCCCTAGCGGCTCCAGGAGCGTGTGGGGGACGAAGCCGTAACGGACGAGCGGGATCGCCAGATCGGCGACCGGGCGGGCGACGTCCTCGGGGACCGTGTTGCAGAGGACCCCGAGCAGCCCGCTCTGGAGCACCGCCGCGGCAGCGAGCCCACCGACGCTCGCGCGCACCAAAAAGCGCGATTTTCTTCGGTTCCTGGCGATGCGGGCCGCCCCCCAGGCGACCAAAAAGGCGAAAAACGGCGGGGCCGCGCCGAGGAGCCGGGGGCCGACCGTCCAGCCGCCGCGCCAGTTGTTCGCCGCCGAGAGCGCGAGGAAGAGCGCCGCCATCATGAGCGTCGCCACGAACACCGCGAGCCGACGCACACCCCGCCCGCGAAGAAGCGCCCGCGGCCGCACCAGCAGAAAGAGGATCGCCGGGAGCGCGAGCCACATGAACGACGAGGTGCCGAAGAAGCCGTAGGTGAAGCTCGCCGAGAGCCGCCCGAAGACGTTCCAGTCGGGCGTCGCCGAGAAGCCGTAGAAGCCCTGGGCGTGTTTCTGGGCAAATTCAGGCGTTTCGCAGAACTTATGCCCCGGCGTAAACGGGCTCCCGAAGGCGCGCGCGTGGAAGAGCATCATCAAGAGCGCCGGCAGGATCCCGCCGAGGGCGAGGCCGACGAGGTGCTTTGGGCGCCAGTAGACGCAGAGCGCGTAGAGGGCGACGAGCACCGAGAGCAGAAAGCCCTGGTAGTCGGTGAGCGTGATCAGCCCGGCGAAGAGGCCGGCGAGGAGGGCGCCACGGAACGTCGGCAGGCGGCCGAGGTGGGTGCGGTCGAGGCGGGCGGCGGTGACGAGCGCGAAGGCGGTGAACGCGGTCGCCGCGAACAGGGCGTGGCTCGCGAAGAGGAGCGCGTAGGCGAGGTAGTTCGTCCCGAGGCCGCAGGCGACGACCGCCGAGTAGCGGAGCGACGGATCGGGGGCGAAGCGCCGGAGAAAACGCTCAAAGAAGAGCAAAAACAGGAAACACGGGAGCTGCACGGCGCCGATACGGAGCCACCAGACGGCCCGCCGTAAGAAATCCTCGCGGACGGCGACGGGGGCGGTCGGCGACGGGATCGCGGCGCCGCGGAGCTTCTCCGTCGCAAGAAACGCCGCGTAGGCGGGGACGCCCAAGTAGGAGACCCCCGGCGATTTTACGGAGTAAAAGGCATCGGTCTTGGGGGTGCCGTCGCTCGTGGCGCGCTGGGCCGCCGGGGGGACCTTCGCCATGTCGTTCGTCCAGCCGTGGCGGGCGACGCTTGTGTCGATGCGGAAGGTGCCGTGCTCGACGAGCGCCATCGTCATGTAGACGCGGACGTTTTCGTTCGGGTTGTTGATCGGAAGCAGGAACGGGAACGGCAGGAAATAGACGAGCGCGAGCAGCGCGAAGAACAGGCGCCGAAAGCGGCGATCCTGCTTCGATTCCCGCGGCGGCAGACCGAGCTCTTCGGCCGCCGCAGGAACGGTCGACCGACTCATTCCCGGGGCCCCTCGTTGTAGCTGCGGGGGCGGCTCTTCGGGTCGATGCCGTTGTTCTTCTCGCCGTTGGCCATGAGGTCGGCGACGAGCCAGTTGTACCAGCTGTTTTCCGTCGGTTTTTCCGTCTTCTTCGCCTCTTCGACGAGCGTCTCGCGGAGGGGGGCGCCGGCGACGAGCTGCTTTTCGTCCCAGAGGCACTGGAGGCCGAGGGCGAGGAGCGGTTTGTCGTTCGCGGCGAGCGGAAAGCCGCGCAAATAATGGGGGACCGCCTCGGGGGCGCGGTGCATCCGGCAGAGCGTGTCGCCCAGGTAGACGTGGGCCATCGGCCAGGTCGGCGCGAGGGCGACGGCGACCTGGTTCTCGACGAGCCGCTCCTCGGGGCGGCTCCGGGCGCCGAGCATGACCGAGTAATTCAGGTGCGCTTTCGCGCTGTTGGGGACCGCCTTGCGGGCGGAGTCCCAGAAGGCGAGGTCGTCCGAGTAGTCGTTCGCGTGGCGGCGCGCGCAGATCCCCTGGAAGAGCACGAACACGATCAAGAGGCCGCGGGCCGCCAGGAGCGCGGGGCGCTTCGCCGGGAGGCCGGGGTCGATCCCTTCGTCGGCGGGCGGCTTCGCGGCGTGGCGCAGGAGGAGCGCCCCCCAGGCGGCGAGGAGCACGCTCGTGCCGAGGAGGCACGGGTAGAGGAAACGCTCGGCGCGGACCGTCGGCAGCGGGATCGGGATGTTCGAGACGGGGAAGTAAAAGAGGACGATCGTCAGCCAGGCGAGCGCCAGCATCGGGCGGAGATCGCGGGTCTGGAAGCGCTCGACGGTCCAGAGGGTCTGCGCGCCGACGGCATGGCGCTTCGGGAGGGTGACCGGCGCGAGGAAGTGGCGGGCGCGGAGGCGGGCCTGAATGGCGAGGCCGATGGCGAAGATCGGCGGCCCGATCATCGCGAGGGTGCCGAGGACGCTCTCCGGGAAGACCAACGCGCTCGGCGCCGGCTCCTGGGGGGCCGAGTAGTCGCCGGAGAGGGTCCACGGGAAGAGGATCTGGGTGAGCCCGCGCACGTACACGCGGAGGGCGCCGGCGATGCGGTGGGGGGCGTCGGTGAAGGCGAGCGGGTTGTTGAGGGCGTCCTTCGGGAGGGCCGGCTGCCCGTACCAACGCATGATCGCTGCGTAATTCTGGGCCGCCTTGCTCTTCTCCGCGACGGCGGCGACGGTGAACTCGGCGGGGACCGGCACCGGGAACAGGCGGCGACGCCCCTCGACGTACAGCACGAAGGCGCCGACCGCCCCGACGGCGACCATCGCCGCCCGGAGCCACACATAGGGGGCGCGCGGGTGGAGGCCGCGGGCGAGGAGCAGCGCGGCGAGCGGCAGGAGCGGCACCAGCGAGAGGCCGCTCTCTTTGGCGAGGAGGCTCATCATCGTGCTGGCGAAGATGGCGAGCGGCAGGAGCGGCAGGAGCTTCCCGCGGAGGCGGAGGGCGTGGAGGGCGGCGAGGAAGCCGGTGACCGAGAGGACGTCGGCGAGCCCAACCACGCCGGCGATGCACTCGGTGGCGACGCCGGCGGTGCAGAAGAACAGGCCGGAGAGCCACGCGACGTCCCGTCGCCGCGAGTAGCGCCAGAGGAGCGCCGAGAGCAGGGCGGCGTTCAGCCCGTGGCCGAGGACGTTGAGCCAGTGGTGAAAGAACGGCGACTGTTCCCGGGCGCCGAGCCACCAGAGGGCGCGCCAGAGCAAGTTCGGGAGGGGGCGGTAGCTGCCGATCGTCCCTTCCGGCTTTCGCCCCCAGAAGTCGGTCGTGAAGGCGTCGATCCACCGGTATTTGTGCGGCGAGACGGCCGCATCGCGGACGTAGGGGTTCGCGAGGAGCGCCTCCTGCTCATCAAAGATGAAGTTCGTCCGCGGCGAGCGGGTGAACAGGAAGACCGAGAGGAACGCGAACGGCACGAGCGTCACGAGGACGTCGACCGGTTCCCGCAAGAAATTGCGGAAAAAACGGCGGACCGACGCGACAAAGCGGAGGGTCCAAGGGTCGCGTGGGAGGGGGCGCGGTTCGACGGTCACGGCGAAGGGGAACGGGGAGCTCCATGCCGGCCCCGTGTGGGCGCGCAACGTACACGAGGGGCCCTCGCCCGTTCGGCGAAAATCGAGAAATCTACCGTGCGAAGCTAGAGAGGCCGTCGACGGCGCCTGCGCCTGCGCATTGCGGAACGCGAGCTTCTTGGGGACCTGTTTGGGCCGCTCCGCCCGCGAGGCACGCCGCTCCGCCCGCGAGGCACGCCGCTCCCGATGGGAGGGAGACCTCTCCCGACGGCAGGGAGACCTCTCCCGACGCGTCGGGACTGGACCTCCCCGGCGTCGGGACCGACCTCCCCGGCGTCGGGAACGCTCTCCGTCGCGAAAAAATCGACGGGGTGGCGCGGCGGAGTCGCCTCGGTCGCCTAGCGGCCGGCGTCGCGCGCGCTCGGAGGGGGCGCGGCGGTTGGCGGAGCGCCGGCGTCTTCCGCGGGGAGCTCGACGGGGGTCCGCTCGCCGAGGCAGACGGCGCGGATCTTCGGGCTCGTCTCGCGGACGCTTAGTTCCGGCGGTCTCCCAAGCGCCGCAGCCCACTTGCCGCAGGCGATCCGTGCCTGGCCGAGGGAGCCTTCGGCGACGTAGGCCTCGGTGAGCTTCTCGTAGATGCGCGCGAGCTGCACGCTTGAAAGATCGGCCCCTTGGGCGCGGCCGAGGAGCCGGTTTCCGCGGACGATCACGTCCAAATACCGGCCGCGGGCGGCGTCGAGGAGGAAGCCGGGGAGCTCGGCTTCGACGCGGCGCTGGGCCCGGTAATCGTCGGCGGTCGCCTCCTTGGGGCTCCCGTCCTCTTTTTCCCGTTCGCGGACGGCGCTCACGAGCTCGAGCTCGGGGAGCGGGATCAGGAGCACCTCGCCGGGGGTGACCTTCGTCCCCTCGCGGAAATTGTAGCCGTTGAGGCGCCAGCTCCAGGCGGCGTCGCTGAAGTAGCGGCGGGCGATGGCGACCATGTCGTCCCCCTCTTTGCCGATGTAGTTGAGCACGGCAAAGACGCGAATTTCTTGCCCCGGCGTCGGCGGGACCCAGGCCGTCGCGTGGTTCTCGCGGGCGAGCCAATCGGCGCGGCGGGGGTCGCCGAGGTAGGTCTTGGCGAGGGTCGCCCAGGTGTCTTGGGGGCGCGCGCGGACGTAGGTCGGCGCCGGTACCTCGATGCGCATCCCGGCCACAATGGAGGCGCCACCGGCGCTGTCGAGGGCGTTCTGGCCGGCGAGGACCGCCTCTTTCGCCGGGTCTCCGTAGGCTTCGTCGGCGATCTCGGCGAGCGACTCCCCAGGCCCGGCGACGTGCACGTAGGACGCCGCGTCGCCGATCGGCGCGAGCACCAAGAGCGGCACCGCGACGGCGAAGAACCCGAAATGCCCGAAGGAAAACCGGTTCATGGCGCCCCCGCTTCCGAAGAGCCGCCATCCGGTCCGTCGAAGCGCTTCGGCGGGGCAGTCGCCGCCGTCGGCAGCGGGAGGAGCGCCTCGAGGGAGAGCGTCTGCCCGGCGGTGATCTCAATGGGGCGCTCCACGGGCGGCGCCTCCGGGTGCTTCAACGTCACGAAATGCGGGCCTTTTGCGAGGGGGATCGGGCGCGAAAACGGCGTCGTCTCGACGAGCACCCCATCGACCCAGACCTCCGCCCACGGGTGGGCGATCACGCGGAGACCGCCGGCGTCCCGGGGGAGGAGCGGAAGCGTCGCTTCGCTGGTGAGCGTTGTGGTGCGCGGGCGGCCGCCGGAGAGCGCCTGGATGGTGGCGGCGCCGGCCAAAAAGAGGGCGCCGAGGGCGAGGAAGCCGAGGCCACCAGCTCCGCCTAACCCGCCGGAAAAGCTGCGAGGTTCCGTGAGGAGCGGCGCGATGGGGCGGCCGGCGAGGGAGGCCTCGATGAGGGTCGTCGGCGGCGGGTCCCCCAGCTCGGCGAGGCAGGCGCGGAGCTCACGGGCGACCGCTTCGGCGGTGCGCGGGCGGGCCGCCGGGTGGCGCTCCAAGAGGGCGCCGACGAGGCGAACGAGCGTGTGGGAGAGGCCGCGGACCCGCAAATCGATGCGTGGCGCCGGATCCCGGGTCGCCGCGACCGCTTCGCCGAAGGGGCGGACGCCCGCGATCATTTGGTAAAGGACGACGCCGAGCGCGAAGAGGTCGGCCCGGCCGTCGACGACGTCGCCGAGGATCGCCTCCGGGGCGAGGTAGGCGGGCGCGCCACCGAGGTCGTTCGGGCGGACGACGCCGGAGAGCGTCCGCTGGGCCGATCGCGCATCGCGCGGGACGGGGCGCGGTTCGTTGCCGGGGCGGAGAATGCGCCGTGCAGCGCCGAAATCGCAGAGTTTTACGGCGCCACGCGTGCCGAGCAGGATGTTGTCCGGCTTGAGGTCGCCGTGGACGAAGCCGCGCTCATGGACGTGGGCGAGCCCCTCGACGACGGCGAGCGCCACCGCGATCGCGACCGCCGGCTCTAACGTCCGCCGTTGGGAGAGGTGGGCCCCGAGGCTCTTCCCGACGACCTCCTCAAGCACCAGGACCGGGCGCCCCGGCTCGGAAATCTCTTCATTTACGGCAGTTTCGCCGGTGCGGTCTTCGCGGAGCGAGAACGAGTCGAGGAGGTAGACGATGCGCGGGTGGGTCAGCTCGGCGAGGATTTCCCCTTCGTCGCGGAGGCGCTCGGCGAGGGGCGAGGCGCGATCGAAGGTCTCCCGGAGCACTTTGAGCGCGACGGCGCGCCCACGGCGATCGGTCGCCGCATAGACTTCCGCGAGAGCCCCTCTCCCGAGGGGGGCGCGGATCTCGTAGCCGGGGATGCTCGGGGGCACGGCGCGTGCGTCTACTACGGAAGTTCCGTCGGTTCGCCGGCGGATGCAGGCTTGCTCTCGCGGGCGCCGCTCTTCCGGGTGGAGACCGCCTCACGGGCGAGCTGATCGGCGCGCTCGTTGCCGGAAATTCCAGCGTGTCCGGCGACGTAGAGCAGCTTGAAGTGGTCCCGCCGGGCGATCGCCGCCTTCACGGAGACGATGAGCTCCTGGTTCGCCTTCGCCTTCCAGCCCTTCACGAGCACGCCGATCGAGTACTGGCTGTCGGTGTGGATCACGAGGGGGATGTCGTCGTCGACGGCGTCACAAGCCTTCAAAATCGCCGTAAGTTCCGCGATGTTGTTGGTACCGACGCCCAGGTAGACGAACTCCTCCCGGCGCGATCCATCGGGGCGCAGCAAATAGACGCCGGAACCGGCCGGCCCCGGGTTCCCCGAGCAGGCGCCGTCCGCGTACGCCACGACCGCCCCGGCCCACTCGGAGCCGGTCGGCGTCGCTTGCGGGCCGCTTTTTCCCGGCTTGGCCCCTTTGGCCGCTTTCGCCTCTTCCGGGCTCTTCGGCGCGACGAACTCGCCGGCCGGGAACGCGTCGTCGGCCAGGAGCTGGCCGGGCTTCAGCGTGAGGTTCTTTGCGAGCGCTTTGTAGGCGCGCGGACCGTTCTTTTTGTAACGAATCTCGACGCGACCGTCGTCGGTCACAAAGGCGCCGTCGGCCCCCACGCGGGCGTAGACGGTCTGTTCGCGGAGCAGCGCTTGGGCCCAGGGCATGGGCGGGCCCTTACCGCGCTTTCCCGGCGGGCGGGAAGCACTCGCCGCCCGTGCCCCCTTTCGTGCCCGTGGGCCGCGGCTTTACCGGGAATGAACGATCTGTTACCCCATCCGCATGCTTGAGCGTCTCTATGTGAACAATTTTCGGACGTTCCAGAACTTTGAGCTCCGCCCAGCAGCGCTTCACTCCGCCCTTTTTTGCGGAAAGAATGGCACCGGAAAGACGGCCCTCGGAGGCGTCTTCGCCCTCTTTCAGCAAATCGGCGCCGGCAAGAGTCGTGTGGGAGAACTTGTGAAGCCCGATGATTTTTGGCTCCGGCAGACGAACCTCCCGATGCGCTTCGAATTGGAAGTGCGCCTCGATGGTCGGCTCTTCGCCTACACCCTTGTCCTTGAACTTCCTGAACGCTTTCGGGAACTCCGTGTCCTTGAGGAGAGCCTTACCGTCGATGGGACGTCGATTTACCGGCGGCGTCAGGGGGCCGTCGAGGTCGTCAAGGGCACGGGGCCGGTTACCTTTACGATCGACTGGCATTTCGTAGCGCTCCCGCTCATTCAAGTCGCCGACGCCAACGATTTTGAAACGTGGAAAACGTGGCTTCAACGCATGCTCGTTCTCGCCCCCGTTCCAGCATTGATGAGCGGTGTTTCGCTCGGAGAAGCATCCTCCTTGGAGTTGAACGCTCGGAATTTCTCCGGCTGGCTGACCGGCCTGTTGGCACAGGAGCCCAGCGCGATCGCGACAATCCTGGGGGCGCTCCAGCAGATGATGCCGGACCTATCGACCCTCCGAAATCTTCCGGGCGGGCGAGATAGCAAGTCGCTATTTGTTGTCTTCAAAGACGATAATGCGAGTTTTGAAGTCTCTTTTGATGCACTTTCGAACGGCGAGAAATGCATGTTTCTCGCGTCGGCCATTGTCGCAGCCAACGAGAATGCAGGCCCCTTCTTCGTGTTTTGGGACGAAATCGATAACCATGTAAGTCTCGACGAAATCGACTTCTTTGTCCGTTTGCTAAGGCGTGGCTTCCATGCGGGGGGCAGATCTTCGTCACCTCCCACAACGCGTCCGCCATTCGAGCATTCTCGCGGGAGAACACCTTCTTCGTCGCTCGGAAGAGCCACATGGAACCGTCGATGCTTCGGTCGTTCGCCGACTCCCCCCCACCGAAGGGGGAAGACGTTGCCACGGCGTTCTTGGAAGGGGACCTCAACCTGTGAGCGTAAACGTCTTTCAGCGCCACCTCCTCATCCTCCCCGAGGATCAGGCGAACGCCGAATTTGCGAAGGGATTTCTCCTCGAAGTGCCGATGCGGCGCCAGCGGCAGATTCAGGTCAAGAGCCCGGCAGGGGGGTGGCGTAAGCTGCTCGACGGGGTCGAAGCGCAAATTCCCGAGCTGCAAAAGATCCCGAATCGCCACCTGGTTCTCTTGATGGATTTCGACGGCTACGCCGCCGAGCGCCGCGCCGAGTTTGAAGAACGAATGGCGGCGGTTCGCGGCCAAGTCTTTCTCCTCGGCAGCGCCTACAACCCGGAAAAACTGAGGGCGGCCTTAGGGAAAACCGTTCGAAACGGTAGGCTGTGAAGCAGGCCGGGCATGCGCGCGCGCGTTAGCTCCAGTTGTGCACGCCGTTTCCTCACCGCCGTTGGCGGTTCCGGGCGGACGCGCAGCTGCATCCGCTTCGACCCTGTGGGACCACGAGCATCTGCAGAACAATCGAGCGGAGCTGGAACGTCTCGCGGTAGTCCGCCCCATCCTGTTCGACGACGCTCAGTAGAAGTTGTGAACGACCCAGAGCTTGCCGTCCGGCGACGGCGCAAGGCCGCAGAAGACGTGCGTATACTTGGGGCTCGACATGTTCAGGTAGTGGCCGTGCGCTTGGAAATCGGCGCCGGGCCCTTCGTTCCACATCGACTGGATGCAGCCGTCGAGGGTGCTCTTCGGGTCGTTCGGCCAGCCGGGGCATTCGTTCTGGGCGAACTCGCCGCAGGCCCCGAAGGCGCCGTGCGCATTGCCGCTGACGCCGTCTTTTTGGGCCTCGCCGGCGGCGCAGCTCTCGTCGAAGACGCCCTCGTCTTCGCTCGGGACCGGCTCGCGTCCCGCTGGAGGGGCGGCAGGTTTTGCGTCGCCCGGTAACGGTTGATGACGTCGACGCAGTAGCCGCCCGCATCGAAGCCGCCCGGTCCGAAGTCGCCCGGTCCGCCGGTCGGAGGACGGGACGCTTGCTGCAGCTGCCCGAAGTCACGATGGCCAGCGTTGGGGGCCGGCGGCGCCATTTGCATGCCGGGGTCGGCCGGGGGCGGGCTCGGCATCGCCGGCTCCGGGGGACCGCCACAGGCGGCGAGTAGAGGGACGGCGGCGGCGAGGGCGATCGCAAACGGGGACCGGTTCTTCATCGCGTGCAACCCTCGCACACCTGCTTGGCCATGCTCGCCGTTTCCTCACCGGTTCGTGCTCGCCGTCCCCTCAAGCAGCTCCATCCGCTCGCGTTCCTTGGAAACTCGCGGTAGGGCGGCAGCCATGGTGCGCGTTCAGACGATCCTCCCCGGCCAGAACCTCAAATCGTTCCTCGACTGCGTCGACGGCATCTACCAGGGCGATCCCCACTACGTCCGCTCCCTCAACCAGGACTTGGAAGATCGCTTCGCGCCGACGAAGAACCCCTTCTTCCACCACGGCGAAGCGGTCGCCTTCGTTGCCGAAAAGAACGGCAAGATCGTCGGGCGTATCGCGGCGAGCATCGACCGCAGCCACCTCGCGAAGTTCAACGACGCGACCGGCTTCTTCGGCTTCCTCGACACCGTCGACGACGCCGAGGTCGCCAAGGCGCTCCTCGAAGCGGCGGAAGGCTGGCTCCGCGAGCGGGGGATGAAGCGGATCCTCGGCCCGTTTTCTCTGAATATCAATGAGGAAACCGGCATGCTCGTCGAAGGCTTCGACACGCCCCCCTACCTGATGATGCCCCACCACCGCCCCTACCAGGCGGGGCTCGTCGAGGCGGCCGGCTACACGCGCGCGAAGGACTTCTTCGCCTGGCGCTACGAGGTCGGCTCGATCAACACGCGCACTGCGAAGGCCCACGCCGAAATCGCCGCGCTCCCCAATGTGAAGAGCCGCCCGCTCAACATGAAGGCGCTCGACAAGGACATCCAAGCCTGCGTCGAAATCTTCAATGACGCCTGGGGCGAAAACTGGGGTGCCGTCCCGATCACCAAGGCCGAGGGCGAGAAGATGGCCCAGGATTTCAAGCTCATTCTGATGCCTGAAATCACGCGCATCGTCGAGATCGACGGCGAGCCGGCCGCCTTCGCGATCGCCGTCCCGAACCTCAACGAGCTCATCCCCGATCTCGACGGCAAGCTGTTCCCCTTCGGCATCTTGAAGCTCCTCTACCGCCTCAAGATCGAGAAGCCGAAGACGGCCCGCCTCATGCTCCTCGGCATCCGGAAGAAGTTCCAGAAGCACCGCAAGTACGCCGGTTTGTCCCACTTCATGTACACGGAGATGGACGCCGCCGGGAAGAAGCTCGGGATGACCGGGGGCGAGCTCTCGTGGACGCTCGAAGACAACCACGGCATCAACATCGCGATCAAATCGCTCGGCGCGAAGGCCTACAAGCGCTACCGGGTTTGGGACAAGGTCCTCTGATCGTTTCGCCGCGCTCTTTCGCGCCGCTCCGCCGCTTCGCACGCCCCTTTTTCAAACGAGATTCTCCATGCGCGTTCTCCTCTCTGGTGGTTCCGGTTTCTTGGGCAGTCACATCGCCGAGCAGCTCACGAAGAGCGGCCACACGGTGCGCACCCTCGTCCGTCGCAGCTCGAATAAGAAGTTCCTCGAGGGGCTCTCGAACATCGAGTTCGCGAACGGAACCATCGAGGATCGCGGGAGCATCGAAGCGGCCCTCGACGACGTCGACGCGGTGATCCACTCGGCGGGGCTCGTGAAGGCGCGGAGCCAGGCCGAGTTCGAAGCGACGAACGTGCAAGGCACGCGGAACATGCTCGAGGCGACCCTCGCCAAAGCGCCGAAGATCAAGCGCTTTGTGCACGTCTCTTCGCTGGCCGCCGTCGGCGCCTCCGAGGACGGCACGCCGGTCACCACGGCGACGGTCCCCCACCCGGTCACCTCCTACGGCCGCTCGAAGCTCGCCGCCGAGCAGGCGGTCCTCGCGATGAAGGGGCAGCTCCCGGTCACGGTGATCCGTCCGCCGGCGATTTACGGCCCCCGCGATCAGGAAATTTTCGCGTTTTTCCAGAGCGTTCAGCGCGGCATCCTGCCGACGGTCGGCAAAGGGGGGAGCACGATGAGCCTCATCCACGGCGCCGACTGCGCCGCCGCCTGCATCCGCGCCATCGACGCCGACGTCCCGAGCGGCAGCGTCTATTTCGTGGAGGACGGGAAGGTCCACCCGCTCACCGCGCTCCTTGAGGAGATCGAGCGCGGCATGGGGAAGAAGGCGCTCCTGCGCATCGCGCTGCCGATGCCGGTGATCACGGCGGCGGCGCTCGCGAGCGAAGTCTACGGGAGGCTCGCGAAGAAGGCGGTCATGCTGAACCGCGAGAAAATCAACGAGATCCGCCAGCCCCACTGGGTCTGCGACGCCTCCGACACGCGCCGCGATCTCGGCTGGGAGCCGAAGGTCCCCCTGGCCGAGGGCGTCCGCGAGACGGCCCGCTGGTACAAAGAGAACGGCTGGCTCTGACGGGCGGGCGCCCACACACGGGGCGCGTCCGCTTGACAAGTTTGCCCTGCGTCGCCACGGTCGCCGCCATGACTGTCATGGACGTTGCCGCATCGATCCTCAGCAAGCGCGGCCCGATGACCGCGATGAAGCTTCAGAAGCTCGTCTACTACGCGCAGGCGTGGTCGCTCGTGTGGGATGACCGCCCCCTCTTCGCGGAGCCGATTCAAGCGTGGGCGAATGGGCCGGTGTGCCCGGCCCTCTATGCGGCGCACAAGGGGCGGTTTCAGCTGAAGGCTGGGGATCTGAACGGGGACCCGACGGCGCTCGACGGCCAAGCGCTCGAGACCGTCGACGCCGTGCTTGATGCCTACGGGGACCGAACGTCGCAATGGTTAAGCGATCTCACCCACATGGAGGCCCCATGGAAGGACGCACGGCAGGGGACCCCTGAGGGGGCCTCGTCGAACGCGGAGATCAGTCACGCAGCGATGGCCGAGTACTACGGCGGGCTCGACGCCTCCGCGGTTCGCCTCGATGCCAACGTCGATGGCTAAGGGGGCCAAACACGCGCGCGCCGCCCACTCGCCGGTCGCCGGGAAGCACGCGCGCGCCGCCGCGGTTCCGCCGCCCGAGCACGACGGGAAACCGGTTTGGCGCTTCGGACAAATGGACTTCGGCGGCCCTTTCTCGTGGGCTCAGGCCGACATCGAGACCCTTGCGAAGGTGTTCAAGAAGCTTGGGAACTTCGAAACGATGACCTGGAGCGAGATCGCCATTGAGGGGAAGAAGTCCCATCACTCGATTTCGTTGGAGGCCTGTTCGACCGACGCCCAAAACCGCGCCAACGAGCTGAACCTCGCGGTCGACCAGGTCTTTTCCTTTCGTCTCGAAGGCAAGGTCCGTGTGTTCGGGATTCGTGATCGGTGGATCTGTTCGCTCCTCTGGTACGACCCCGAGCACGCCGTCTGCCCATCGACGCTCAAGCACACGTGACGCGCGTCCGGCGGTCACGGCGCGACCGTTCGCCGGCAAAATGCGACCCTTGGTGCCGTTCCCTCTCGGCATCACGCGATGCGCCAGCTAAGCGGACGGGATGCGCGTTGGTATCGATGCACTCGCCTTGGCGGTCCCCCCGCTCGCCCTTGAACTCCGCACCCTCGCCGAGGCGCGTGGGGTCCCGCCGGCGAAGTTCGTCGATGGGATCGGCGTCGAGCGGATGGCGATCGCCCCCCTCGACGAAGACACCGTCACCCTCGCCGCGCGAGCCGGCGCCGCGGCCCTCGCGCAAGCAGGGATTTCTGCCAGCGAAATTGGCTATTTGGTCGTAGGGACCGAGACCGCCGTCGATCACTCGAAGCCGGTCGCTTCCTACGTCCAGGGGCTCCTCGGCATCGGCGCCGCCTGCCGGGTCTACGAAACCAAGCACGCCTGCTTTGGCGCCACCGCCGGGGTGCTCGGCGCCCTCGAGTGGATCCGCGCCGGCGGCGGGAAGCGCCCGCGGATCGCCCTGGTGATCGCCGCCGACATCGCCCGCTACGGCCTCCAGACGCCCGGCGAGCCGACGCAGGGCGGTGCCGGTGTGGCGCTGATCCTGCGGGAAGACCCGCGCCTTGTCGAAATCGACGCGACGATCGGCCACTACGCGAGCGACGTCCACGATTTCTGGCGGCCGCTCCCCTCGAAGGACGCCCTCGTCGACGGCGCCTTCTCCGTCGAGTGCTACCTGAACGCGGTCACGGGCGCCTACCGGAACTTCCAGGAGGAGCGGGAAGAAACCGAGCGGTTTTCGGTGCTTGCCCTCGATCGCCTCGTCTATCACGTCCCCTACGGCAAGATGGCGATCAAGGCCCACCGCCAGCTCCTCGCCGAGGAGGGGCTCGACGCCGCCGCTGCCGACGCGACGTTCGCCGAGAAGGTGGGCCCCTCGCTGACGCTCCCGCGGCGCATCGGCAACAGCTACACCGGCTCCCTTTACGCCGCCCTAGGGAGCCTCCTCGCCACCGATCCGGCCCCCCTCGACGGCGCCCGTCTCGGCCTTTTTTCCTACGGGAGCGGCTCGGCGGCCGCCTTCTTCACGGGGACGGTCGTCGCCGGCGCCCAGAAGCGCGTCGCCGGCCTCGGGGACGCCCTCGAGCGCCAACGGATCCTCGCCATCGACGAATACGAGGCGCTCTTTCACGCCCGCAACGATCTCGACACGCGCCCCTACGCCGCCCCAGAAGGCCCCGCCACAAGCCCCCGCTACCTGGGCGTCGACGGCGGAAAGCGCCGCTACGGGTGACGAAGCCCCTTCGCGAGCGGGCGTCAGCGTTTCAGTGCTTCGGGGAGTTCCCCGTCGAAGAGCTGATCGGTCCAGCGGTCGAGGGTCGCCTCGTCGGCGGCCTCTACGCGCGCGCGCTGCTCCGCCGATAGGGGGCCGACTTTCTTCGCGAGTTGGCGCGCGAGCGTCGCCGCCTTGCCGGTGCGCTGGCCCTCTTGATGCGCGCTCCCCATCATGTGCCTCCAGCCGCGCTCGTTGCGGTCCCGTTCCCAGGCAATTCGCTGGGCTTCCGGATCGAGGGACAAGTTCGTGAGGGCGTCGACGGCGGTCTTCATGATCGGGCTCCGGTCTGCCAGAACTCTTCTCTCTTCATCCGTAGCAGTCAAGAAGCGGCCCCAGTCGACGTCCGCGTCCTGATTGCTCGCTGGCAGTTGCGCGACCTTCTTCAGCTCCAGGGTGTGGATTTGAAGGTTGTCGCTAAAGAGGCGGCCCTTTGTGTGTTCGGCGACCCGGTAGCGGGAATGAAAGGGCGTATCTTCGTGAAGGTTGTCGCCGAGCCAGAGCACCGAATAGACGGGATGCAGGGTTGTGTAGCTGTCCCCGGCCGTGAGCTGGTTCGCGTACTCACGGGCCCAATAATAGAGAAATCGAGAGGTTGTGCCGGGGAGCATCCGCGTCTGCATCTCGATGTCGACGACGCCGTGGCCGGCCATGGTGACGCGAACATCGAGAACGACGCTCTTGTCGTCCATCTGTTCCTTGGGCAGTTCCGGGTTCAAGACCTGCAGGCTCGTGATCGGCCCCGGGAGCGTGAGCACCGCTTCAATCATGGCGCGGAGCAGCGGCTCGTTGCGGGTGAGGAGCATTTTAAAGACAACGTCGAGCTTCGGGTCGAGGGTTTCCATGGCGCCCCCGGTCGGCCGCTCCGCGCGTTTGTTGCGTGAAAAACTTCGTGCTCCTCCGGCTCTCCCGAGGCCCCCGAGCCCTTTCCCGACGTGGGGGGGCGCCTCTCCCGACGCGTCGGGACGGGCCTCCCCACCATCGGGAGCGGCGTTCCGTGGAAGAAAATCCTTTTGCCCCGCCTCCGGAGTCTCAGGTCTCCTCCGCGGCGTCACCCCGGCTTCCTTCGGGGTGCTCTTGCGGAACCCCGGAGGCGACGATGACGAAGAAACTCAAGAACACAGAGACCGAAGCGGCGCTTCCGTCGGCAGCGATTTTGGCAGCGTTTGGCGTGGTGGAGGTCGAGGGGCCGACGGAGAAGATCGACACGCTGCTCGCCGCGGTGGGGCGCGCCGTCCCGACCTACCAGGCCCATCGCGCGCGGTTTCTGGCGCTCCCCGGTTTCGATGCCGCCTCCTGCGACGCGCTCCCGGCGCTGACCACCGAGCTCGCCGCCGCCGAAAAGGCGTGGCGTCTCTGCCGGCAGGCGAAGATGGAGAGCGATCGCACGAGCCTTCGCAAGGAGGCCGAAGCGCTGCGGGGCGCGGTGCTGACCGCTGGTCGTTTTCTGTTTCGGCGCCCCGCCGATGCGGCCCACCTGGCGAAGGTGAACTACATCGCCGAAGGGGACGATCTCCCCGACTTGATTCAGGACAGGACCGACTGCGCCGAGCTCATCGACGCCCACCCGGAGCTCGGACCACTCCTTGCGAGCGCCCTCAAGGGGACCCCCGATGCGGCGGCCCGCGCCCGTGAACTCCACGATCTTCTGCTGACGCGGAGCGAGCCGGTCGACGCCGACGCCAAGAAGCGCGCCCGCGACCAAGCGGCGAAGGCGCTCGTCCTTGTGCTCACGGAGCTCCGTGCGGCGGCCCAGTTCGTCTTCCGCGACGAACCGACGAACCTCCGCGACTTCCGCCACCCGACGACCGTCGCCAAGACCCGCAAACCGAAGACGCCCGCGTGAAGAAAGCGGTCCAAGAGGCCGCGTCACACAAACAAACGCCCGAAGATCGCGAGATCCTCGGGCGTTTGTTCGTCGATTCTCTTCCAAGAACCGCCGAAACCGCGCTCAGTTCTTCTTGCGCGTGCGGCCGAAGATCGCAGCGACGGCCAGGCCGACCATGGCGAACAGACCGGTCGCTCCCGAGGTTGCCGGGGTCACCGCGCAGCTGCCACCTTCGAGGGTCGCACCGTCATCGACGCCCGCTCCGGCATCGGCGCCCGCTCCGGCATCGGCGCCCGCATCGCCGGTTCCGCCGTCGGGGAGGGGAGTGTTCGCCTTTTCCAAGTAGTCCTTCGCGCCGTTTCCGTTCGCGTCGGTCTTCTCGTTGCCGTCCGTGATGCCGTCGCCGTCGGCGTCGGTATCGAGGTAGTTCTTCTTTCCATCGCCATCGACGTCGTCAGACACCTTGGCCGCCTTGGCGTCGGCGATTTCGTCCTTCGTGAGGATACTATCGCCGTCGTCGTCGGTATCGAGGGCGTCGATTTTGCCGTCGGCGTCGGTGTCGATCGCCTTCGCGGCATCGGAGCCGACTTCGACGCCATCCTTGATGCCGTCGCCGTCGCTATCGGCATTGTTTGGGTCGGTCCCGAAGGTCTTTTCCTGGGAGTCGGCGAGCCCGTCGCTGTCGCTATCGCTGTCGCAAACCTTCGACGTCGCGTTGCAGGCGAGCGCGCCGCGGCAGGGGTCGTTCGCCGGGTTCGCCGTGCAGGATTCCCCCAAAACGAGCCCACACTTCTTGTCCGAGCCGCAGGCGTTCATTCGGCATTCCGCGTTGCTCGCGCAGCCGACGCCTTCGTTGAGGCCGCATTTGCTATCGGTTTTCTCACAGACGCCGCTCTCGCAGGTCGTTGCCGCGACGCGCGGATCTGCGCCGGCCGACGTACAGGCTTCGCCGTTGAGCGTCGCCTCGCCGTTCTTCGCCTTCACCGAGCAGGAGCCGGCGCTGCCGCCAACCTTGAGGCAAATGGGCGCCGCCGCCGAACAGCTCGGTGCCGTCGCGCCGCCAAAATCGCTGGCGCAACCGGTGCACACGCCGGCAGCCGCCACGACCGTGCAGAACGATTTGTTGGGGTCGCCGCAATGCGCGGTCGCCGGAAGGGCGGCGTTGATGCGCGCGGCACCCGCCTCGGCAGCGGCACTGTCGGCGAGACAGTCGTTGTCCGAGTCGACGTCGAGGTAGTCGGGGAGGCCATCGTTGTCGGTGTCGACGACGCAGTTGCCTTCGGCGACGTCGAGGACGCCATCACCGTCAGAATCGCCGGCAGCAACCTTGGCGGTCGCCTGGAAGACGAGCGTGTGAAGAGCCTCGTTTCCGTTGCCGGTAAAGGCGTAGGTCGCGCTTACGGCATCGTCCGCAATGACGGACGTCATCGAATAGAGTTCGTCATCGAGGCGCCCATCACCGGGGGCAACGTTCGAGATTTTGTCCCCTTTCAGACCGATCGCTTTGAACGCCGCATCGGCACCGAAGGAGCCGCCGGTCCACAGCTCATCGAGAGTGTCCTTGCTCCCATCGTCGGAGCCGCCTGCCGAGGTGCTGAGGTTCGTCCCGTTGATGGTGACGGTGCTGTTCTGCTCCCCCTCGGAATACTCCCAGGCAACGGTCGCGCTCATCGGGAACGGATCGGCCCGAACGTCGTTGACGGGGCAGTTGTTCGCAATCGGCTTGGGGAAGTTGATCGTGCCGCCGGCCGCACCGGAACTCCCATTGACCGTCCCGGTTTGCACCGTCACGTTGCGGAGCGGCGCCGCCGCAAGTTCGTAAACGACAATGAGCGTGTGCCCAAGAAGCTTCGGATAAACGAAGTTATCTGCCGGGGACGTATCTCCGCGCTCATGAATCGGAATATCGACGATATTTCCCGTCGCCGTTGCGCCGGCCGCCGTTTCGACGAGCGGCTTTACGACCGCCGTAGCGTCGTTGACGTAGTTCCAAAAGGTGTCATCGCGGTGTGCCACCTCGCCGATAAGCGGGAAGGTGAGGGGCGCATTTACGGCGCTCCCGAGGATGACACCGCGCGGCGTCGCTGCGATCGGGGAGAGCACACCAGCTGCGTTCAGGCCGCCGATGCCGCCAGAGACCAGGAAGGCTTTCTTGACCTTGGCCCCTTTGGGGATCTGGACCTTGACGACACCACTCGCAAAGGTCGTTTCGCTGCTCGTACCGGCCCAGCTGTCGGCGACGACGCCGCCACGGAGCGCTTCCACGAAGGTCGGATCAAGCGCGGCGGTAGGGGCGGCGGCGGCGACCTTTGCCAGCGAAAGCCCTCCGCAAAGCGCGACGAGTCCGAGTGATTTCAAGAGGCGGCGGCGGCGAGCGCCAAAAAGATAGGACGTCATGGTGAACCCTCAAGCGGAATCCCGTCACGATGGCGGGCCCAGATAATTCGCAGGAAAGCGCGCCTGCGCGTCCACCTCTGACGGAAGTGCGCTGCCATGTCGAAAGAACTGTTGAGAATGCAGGCTTGGGGCGAAACTTGTAGCTTCAAGACGACACCCCCCGTCCCGCGAAGCGGGGGACGGCGCTCAGCGCCGCGCTTTCAACGCGAAGTAGGCTGCGCCGCCGCCGAAGAGGTGGATGGCGACCTTGATCCCCTGGAGCAGGATCCAGACGCCTTCGCCCCCCTTCATCATTTGAAAGACGGTCATCGCGGCGCCGACGCCGTGGAGCCAGAGCAGGCGCTGGGCGGCGGCGGTGTCCCGAATAGACCTGAAAGCCCCGGTAGGCGTAGAGGCCGACGAGCACGAACGGCATGATCATCTGGATGCCGGAGCTCTCCCCGAGGCCGATCAGGAGCGTGAGCCCCGCCCAGTAGAGGCTCGCCGCAAAGGCGCCTACATCGAACTCCGCGCCGTCTCCCGCTTCGCGGACGGACGCGTGGGGGCAGCAAGGACGAAGGGCGTCTTCGACGCAGGTCCTTGCGGGGAGAAGCCGGGCGGTTCGTAGGGATTGGAATTCACGGCTGTTCCGGTACCGCGGTCGGCGCCGCCGTGCGGGAAAAAAACGGCCCTCCCGAGCGTCTTCCTCGCTAGGTTCGTCGGCGCCATGGCGTCTCCCCCGGCTCGCCCGTCCCCTTCGTTGCCTATGGTGGCTGGGGCTTCCACAGGCAGGCTCTTTGCGCGGAAAGAAGCGGGGCGCGAGCGGGCCGTCGAGGGGGAAGTCCTTCGAATCACCTTCGAAAACGAAGAGACCGGCTTCCGCGTCCTCAAGCTTGGCATCGAGATCGAAGGGGTCACCCAGGAGCTCGTCGTCGTCGGTTCGCTCCCGAAGGTCGCCCCAGGGACGCGCGTCCGGGTCGCCGGCACCCGCCACGTCGACCCGAAGTTTGGCGAGCAGCTCCGCGCGGAGACCCTCGTCGAGCTCGCCCCAGACACCCTCCGGGGCCTTGAGAAATTCCTCGGGAGCGGCCGGATCCCCGGCGTCGGCCCGGCGACGGCGAAGCTCCTCGTGAAGCACTTCGGCCAGAAGATCCTCCAGATCCTCGACGACGCCCCCGAGCGCCTCCGCGAGATCCCCGGGCTCGGCAAACGGAAGGCGGGCGCCATCGCCGAGGCCTGGGCCGCCCAGGCAGGACTCCGCGAGATCTTTATGTTTCTCCAGGCCCACGGCGCCTCCCCCCAGCTCGCCGCGCGGATCCACCGCCGCTGGGGGCGCGACGCCGTGCGGATTGTCCAGCAGGACCCCTACCGGCTCGCCCTCGAGGTCTGGGGGGTCGGCTTCCGGACCGCCGACAAGATCGCCCAGTCGCTCGGCGTCCAGGCGAGCTCGCCGCGCCGCCTCCAGGCCGGCATCCTCCACGTCCTCCACGAGCGCTCCCTCCAGGGGCACGTCTGCGTGACCGACGAGTCGCTCCGCGCCGCCGCGCGCACCCTCCTGTTTTCCCAGGAAACGCAGGGGGATGGCCCCGGTGACCTCGACGACGCTACCCTCGATTTCGCCGTCGACGCCCTCGTCCTCGCCAAGCTCGCCGTCCGCCACCGGGACGCCGCCGCCACCTGGATCTACGACGCCCGCCTCTGGGCCGAGGAGGGGGCGCTTGTGGTGCGCGTCCACCGGCTCTTGGAGCGCGAGCTCGCGCCGATCCCCCTCGACGACGACGCCCTCGGAACCCTCGAAGAAGACCTCGGAATTTCCCTGGCCGACGCGCAACGGGACGCCGTCCGCCTCGCCGCCACGGCGCCGTTTTTGATCATCACCGGCGGCCCCGGCGTCGGGAAGACGACCGTCGTCCGCGCGCTCCTCGCCCTCTACAAAAGCGCCGGCCTCACCGTCGCCCTCGCCGCACCGACCGGCCGCGCCGCCAAGCGCATGAGCGAAGCGACCGGCGCCGAAGCGAGCACCCTCCACCGGCTCCTCGAATTCGATCCAAAAGGGGCCAAAGAGACGGAAGGGGGCGGCGCCAACCGCTTCAAGCGGGGTCTCGACAAGCCGATCGACGCCGACGTGGTCATCGTCGACGAGAGCTCGATGATGGACGTACCGCTCGCCCGCGCCGTCCTCGAAGCGATCCCAATGCACGCGCGGGTGCTGCTTGTCGGCGACGTCGATCAGCTCCCGAGCGTCGGCCCCGGCGCCGTGCTTGAAGACCTCCTCGCCTCGAAGCTCGTCCCCTCGGTGCGCCTGACGCGGATTTTTCGCCAAGGATCATCGAGTCTTATCGTCGAGAACGCCCACCGCATCAACGACGGCGAACTCCCGATCGCGCCGCCGAAGGGGGAGCTCGCCGACTTCTTCCTCGTCGAGCGCAAAGAGCCGGAGGCGCTCCTCGCCGCCGTCCTTGAGCTCGTCACGAACCGGATCCCGAGCCGCTTCGGCTACGACCCGATCCGCGACGTCCAGGTCCTCGTCCCGATGCGGAGCGGCGTCCTCGGGACCGAGCGCCTCAACCGGGAGCTCCAGCAGGCGCTCAACGGCGGCCCAACCTTCACCGGCCCGCAAGTCGTGCGCCCGCGCGGGAATTTCCGCGTTGGCGACAAGGTGATGCAGCTCCGCAACGACTACGAGCGGAGCGTCTGGAACGGCGATATCGGCTTCGTCGCGAGCGTCCAACCGGACGACGACCGCCTCACCGTCCTCTTCGACGACCAGCGGGAGGTCGCCTACGACCCGTCGACCCTCGACGAGCTCGTGCTCGCCTACGCGACGACGATCCACAAGAGCCAGGGGAGCGAGTACCCGGTCGTCGTCCTCCCGCTGGCGGCCGCCCACTTTGTGCTGCTGTCAAAAAACCTGGTTTATACGGCAGTTACCCGCGGCAAGAAGCTCGTCGTCGTCGTCACCGACGGCCGCGCCCTCAAGACCGCCCTCAGCCGCCAACGCACCGAACCGCGAGGAACCCGCCTCCGCGAACGGCTCCTCGTGGTCGAGTAGCTCGTTTGTGCTCTAGCGAAAGTCGACCCGCCACAGGGCGACCGCCAATCGGGCGAGCCGCTCCTGGCGGGCATCGATCTGCGCAAGGCCCCACTCTTCCGGCGCTCTCTCGGCCAACTCGCGCGTCACGGCGTACGTGCTCGCCAGGAAGCGCTCCCGCTTTTCTGGGAACGGCGCGTTGCCAGCGTCCTTGTTGGCTCCGCGCTCCAGGAGCGTGAGATTTCCGAGCCGGAAGAGCGCATCTCGGTGGCGTTCCGCCGGAAGGGCCCAACCGCCCCCAGGATTCTCGGGGAGGACGTGCTCAATCGTCGCCGGGTCGTCCTCGGCGAACTCTCGTTCACTGAGCGACCCTTCGATTTTTCCAAGGATGTACTTCGCGAGCTTCTTGTTCGCCCCGTTCGTCACGATCCGATGGAAGGTGAAGTCCCGTTCAAACTTCGCGTCTTCCACATAGATCCCCTGGAGGAGGTCGAAGACGCCCTTCGCGCTACGGACTTTCCCGGCGAGCAACGCCTGCGCCGCCTCCGAGTACGCGACGCCGAGGTCGTTCGGGTTGAGACCGCCGACCACGCTCCACCGGAACGTGATCACCACGAGGATCTCCAACACGCGCGCAAATGCGGCCTCGTCGAGCTTTTCAAACGCCGCAAAGACCAGCGGCGTGATCTGGGTCGCGCGAAAGAGGAGCAAGGTCCGCACGTGGGGGACGCAGGGGCGGCGGTCGATCCACAACGAATGGCTCGCATCGCCGAGGGCGCCGAAGAGCTCCGCGCGATCATGGAGCGCATCGATCAGGGCGAGCGCGTCTTCACCACTCCGGACCCGCGCTCGAAGCTTTTTGAAGAGCTGCTGGGCTCGAATTCGCGGCTCCTCGCAGAGCAAGTGGAAGCGCAAAAACTCGGGGAAACGCTCCTGCTTGACGACGCCAATGAGTGTTTGCCACCGGCGCTCAAGGACCTGAAAGTCCGAGGGGACCTTGACCAAAGAGAATAGGTAATTCTTCAGTAGGTCGGTGGTGGAGAGCTCAAGGCCACGCGCATTGAGAGTTTCAAAGACCGTGTATGCGCTCAGCGAATCGTCGACCGCAATGACGATGAATTGAAGCCCGCGACCGGCGATATTCGATACGAGGGAGGCGAGCGCCTGTCCGTCTTTGAGGAGCGCGTCCTTTTCGAGGATCTTGCAAAAGTAGCGGAAGCAATCCCAGAGAAGACGATTCGAGCGCGAGAGGCCACGAAGGTTCTTCGGGGGCTTTCGGCGCGCGACGTTATCCTGAAAGAATGCGTCATCATTGCTGTTCAGGCTGAGTTTGGGACGTTCGACGAGCGACGCGGCGTCTTTGTCGCCAATAAACCGTGCGCGTAGTTCCTTGGAGCGCTCGAGATTCTCGGAGCCCCCAAGTATTTCCAAGCGATCGATGACGGCGAGCACGAAGATGCTCAGCGTCGCGAGGCGCTGCTGGCCATCAATGATTTTCGACTCTTCTTCCGAGGAACTCTCGAGGACGATCGACCCCATGTAGTGCTTTTCTGCGCTACCGGGGCGCCCCGCAGCGGCGCGCAGTTCGTTCAAATCGGCCCAGAGATCTTCCCATTGTTCCTCCTCCCACGCGTAGTCGCGCTGAAAAGGGGGCACGCGGAACCGATGCCCGTTGCCGAGGAGCGCGAGGAAGGTGGACGTCTTCGTGTCGAGGAGATGCGCCATGGGACCCCCCCTCCTCTAGCGCAGCTTCGCCGGGCTGCACGGGCCCTACGAAACAGGGCCCCTACACCTTCGCGATCCACTCCTCGAGGCGGGCGAAGGGGACCTGCTTCGTCGCCGCCGCTTCGACGACGTCGGCGATCGCCCCCTCCGAGGCCGATCGCGGGGAAATATGGGTGCGGAGCTGGAGGATGCAGCCGTCGCGGAGCAGGGAAGGGAGGCGCTTCTTGAGGCGCCGTCGCGGCTGAACCTCGAAGACGTAGCGGGGGAGGAGCGCGACGAGCCCGAGCTTGGCCACGGCGCGCCCGAGGGCCGGCGTCGCGAGGGGTGGGAGGACCGCTTCCAGAGGGATTTCCGCAGCTTCCGCGCGGGTGAGGATCGGTTCGAGCGCTTCACGGACGGCGG
Organism: Sorangium cellulosum; assembly: GCA_020720045.1. GTDB lineage: Bacteria > Myxococcota_A > Polyangia > Polyangiales > Polyangiaceae > JAAFHJ01. The sequence goes on from DYPH01000056.1 coordinate 30,673, forward strand.
TCGGCCCCTGGAAGAGGCCGAGGCGATCTCGGGGGCCGATGCCGATCGCCAGGGAAAAGCCGCGGTCACGAAGGGCCTTGAGGTGCTCGGTGGTCGCGTCCGACGCGACGAGGACCGTCGCCGGGAGTGTGCGCGCCTCGGCAGCGGCGAGGAGGCTCGGGTCGTCTTCGAGGACGAGGAGCAGGCCGCGCGCGCCGGCGGGGCCGGAGACCCACCCGTCGGCGAAGATGTCGCGGCGGACGAAGAGGGCGAAGTAAACGAGCGCTAGGTAGGCGAAAAAGCCGAGCGTCGCGACCGGGAGCGGCGGCGGCTCGGCAAGCAGGCTCCAGGCGGCGAGGGCGAGGGCGAAGAGGGTGGCGAGGAAAAAGAGCGCCCGAAAGATCACTTTCCGCGTTTCTGCTTCGCCGGCTCTTCTTCGTCGTCGAGATCTTCCTCGCTCGCGGCGGCTTTGCTGCCCGGCGCAACGCGGACCTTCGCCGAAGCCTTCCCGTCCCCTTCGGCCTCCGGCGTGTTGTCGAGCTCAAAGAAGCCGCCAAGGAGCCCCGAGACCGCCGGAAGTGCCGTGTAGGCGAGATCGCCAAGGGAACCCTTGCCGGCGCCGACCGTGGAGAGGTCGAGGTTCAGGTGGACGAACTTCCGCAGCACAAACAGGAGCCCCATCGCGAGGAGCGACCCGAAGAAGGCCTTGAGTCCCGCCTCGATTTTCCCCGTCTGGTGCCAGATCGGCTTCCCGGTGACGAGGCCAGTCAGCGTCCCGGTCACGGCAGCCCCCAGGTAGGCAAAAATCGCCCCCGGCGGGCCGGCGAAGGGGAGCGAGAGCCCCCGGGTCGCTGCGACGGCGACGCCCAAGCCGACCACGGTACCTACGAGCAAGCCAAGGAGAAGACGCTTCAAAAACATGCCACCTCCGACCTTACCCCGCGGCGGCGCTACTTACGACCTTTCCAAGCGCTGGGGCCCGTCCGTTCGCGACCGCCCACAGAAACGCTGGTAGCGGTCGCGAGAGACGGCGGGCCCACTTCCACGGCCTTGTGGGGGATCTTCGCACCACCCATGCCGTTGGCCTCCGCGGTTAAAAGAGGGCGAATTCGTCGGCTCGGCTCCGATTTTGGCCCCGGTTTGCGCTGGCACGATCGCTGCGTCTCCGACCGACATGCTCCGCTCCCCGCTCTCGCTGGTCGTCGCCCTCTCCTTCGTCTCTCTGGCCGCCTGCGCGACGGAGGCTCGCACGGGAGGGGCCGAGGGGCCGACCGGCACTCCCGGCGTCGATGAAGGTGCCGAAGCGAACGTCTCCCAGGAAGAAATGGATATTCTTCAGGCTTCCGACGGCGAACCGACGGAGGCTGCGAGCGACCCGACGCTCGTCTGCCCCGCGGGGGCGACCGTCGACCCTGCAAGCCGGCTCTGCGTCGACGGAGCGGGAAACGCCGTCGGACCGTTCCCGCCCGGCATGGTCGACGCCTGCAAAGCGGCCGGTGGTGGCGCCGTCTGCAGCACCGATCGTTGGCCGGTTGGCCTCGCGTCAAAGGCCCGTGAGGCAGGCTCCGTCGCCGATCCCCACGACGTCGACGACGACGGCCGCGCCCTCTGCCCCGCCGGAACCGCCATCGACCTCCGCTCGGGGATCTGCACCGACGGGACCTTCGTCTACGGCCCGTTTTTTCCGTTTGAAATCGAGCACTGCAAGGCGGTCGGCGGTGGCGCCGCCTGTGGCCAATCGCGCTTTCCGATCGCCCACACCGTCGACATCCAGGCCCTCCTCGAAGGGGAACGGCTCGCCGCCCTCGCCGCGCTAAACGGCGGAGACGTCGCCACCAAGGCGGTCCAGAAGGTCTCCGATTCCTGCGGCAAGGCTGCGGAACTCCATAATAAATACAAAGACAACTACGCGCAGATCAAGCGCGATGGCGATCGCTTTGGGCGCAAGGTCGGGACGACGATGCTCTGCGCCACCTACGCCTCCAAGGCGATGCAGCGCATCGACCCGAGCTTCCCGTTGCGCCCCCGCGTCGACCGCGTCGACAACGGTGGAAAGGTCACCAAAGACCCCGGCTTCCGCGAGGCGCTCGTCGAGCGCCAGTGGACGACAATCCCCCGCGACAAGTGCCAGCCGGGCGACTTCGCGTTCACCACCGAAGGCGGCGAATACGGCAGCAAGTCGAAGCCGAAAAATCCGAAGGTTACCGCCACGAACCCGACCGGCGCCCACTCGGCCCACGGGTTCATGGTCACCGACCGCGCCGGCGGCACCTTCACCGGCATCGACAACCGCGGCTTTGGCTACGACCGGAAATCGGGCCAGCTCGACGTCGCCTACTGCATGCGTGCGCCGGGCGTGCCCCAGGGCTGCAACGACTTCGTCTGCACCGACAAGGCCGACGGCAACTACTGCGGCCTCGTAGGCAGCGTTTACAACGTCATCACGTGCACCGGGGAGACCCGCAAGGCGACGTTGCAGTGCGCGACGAACAAGCGCTGCACGAAAGGGGCGAGCGCCCCCGCCGGCGACCTCACCAAGGCGGCCGAAGCGACCTGCAAGTGACGCTATTTTTGCCCCGATCGACGCCGCGCTCCGAGGGGGCGCGGCGTTTTTCGTCAGCAACCGCGACGAACTCAGGCTTTCCCAGTCTTTTAGGGTGGATCACGAATGCCTCACCTGCTGCCGCAAGCGTTGACATTGGACCCCTGCATCCGTCAGATACGCGTTGTGAGCCTTCGGATTGAAGTCGCCGGCGAGACCAACGTCGGCATGAAGCGTAACCATAACGAGGACAACTTCTCGATTATCGAGGAGGCCGGCCTGTATATCGTCGCCGACGGTATGGGCGGACATGCGTCCGGGGAGGTTGCGTCGAAGATGGCCGTCGACTCGCTCCGCGAGTTTTTCCAGGCGACGGCCCAAGATCCCGAGCGGACGTGGCCCTACAAGATGGACCGCTCGAAGGGCTACGAGGAGAACCGGCTCATCACCGGCATCAAGCTCGCGAACCTTCGCATCTACGAGACGGCCCAGAACGACGCCCGCAAGCGCGGCATGGGCACCACGCTCGTGACGCTCTTCGCCGTGGAAGACGGCGTCTACGTCGCCCACGTCGGCGATTCCCGCGTGTACCGGGTCCGCGACGGCAAGATCGAGCAGCTCACCGAGGACCACTCGCTCCTCAACGACTACATCAAGATGAAGCGGCTCACCCCCGAGGAGATCGCCAGCTTCCCGCACAAGAACGTCATCGTGCGCGCCCTAGGCATGAAGGACGTCGTCAAGGTCGACACCCGCTTCGAGACGCCCAAAGAAGGGGACATCTACCTCCTCTGCTCGGACGGTCTCTCCGGCCCGGTGACCGATCCCGATATCCTCAAGATCGCTACGGAAACCAGCGATTTGAAGGCGATGGCCTCCGCGCTGATCGCCCGGGCGAACGAAAACGGCGGCCCGGACAACGTCACCGTCGTCCTCGCCCGCTGGATCGCCTGAACCGTTCGGTCGGCGAAGATCCCTGAAAGCTCGCGCTCTTGCGCGAGCTGAACGAGGCGCAGCACCGTCCGATGACGCGTTGCGCCTCGGTGACGTTTGTGTCAAGCACAGGACTCATCATTCCCACGCAATCGAAGTTGCCTCATGTGGGTGTTCGTGTCACACCTGTGACACACGCCCGTCGCCGGAGAATCCATGCGCCTTCCCACTCTGCTCGCCTTCGTCGCTATCCCCACGCTCGTTGCCGCAGCCGCCTGCAGCAGCCCCACGGAAACCTCCGGGTTTACGACGAAAGATGGTGGCAGCACGCCTAGCGACGACAGCGGCGTTGTGATCCCGCCAACCGACGGCGACGGCGGGGGCATCGGCACCCAAGACGCCGGTCTCGAGGCCTGCGCGAAGGGCAAGACCGGCACGCGTCGCGTCCCGGCCTATCTCCAGCTCGTTTTGGATGGCTCGGGCAGCATGGGCTTCCTTGAGGGCAAGCCGTGGGCAGCAATGGTCCAGGCGGTCACGAAGGTCGTTGGAAAGTGGCAAACGCCGTACGACCCCACGCTCGGCGTCGGAATCAGCGTTTTCGAAGACAAGCTCGACGTCACCGGTGGTGACGGTCCCTATCCCGCGATCAGTCCCGGGGTGAGCGGTGGACGGGACCTCAAAATCCAGGTGGTAACCTCCAGCCATGCGACCGCGCTCAAGAAGCGCGTCATCGACTCCGGGCCGAGCGGACTAACCCCGTCCTACGAGGCGCTGAGCGGAAACTACCCCTATGTGAAGGCGTTTGCACCTCCCGCCGGGGGCCCGCTCCCGTCGGGAGGAAAGAAGATTGTCGTCTTCATGAGCGACGGCGCGCCGAGCGATTGCGGTAGCACCCCCTATACCAAGTGCACCAATCTCGCGGCCCAGTATGCGGCGGACGGGGTCACCACCTTCGCGGTGCTGTTTACGGACGGCTCAAGTGACACGCTTCGTAGCTTCATGAACAACATGGCCTACAAAGGCAAAGGGTTCGCGAAGCCGAACTGCGATCCGACCTCGTCTTCGGCGACCAAATACTGCCACTTCGAAGTCAACATCAACCAGAACGTCGATGCGATCGCGAACGCCTTTGTCGCAGCGATCGAGCAGGCCCGGAACAGCATCGACCCCTGCACGCTCGCCATCGAGAAGCAGGCCGGCCAGGACTTCGACCCGACGCTCGTCAACGTCACCGTCACCGACGGCAACGGGAACAAGACGACGGTCCCCCAGGATCCGGCGAACGGTTGGACCTTCGACGACCCGGCGAACCCGCAGAACGTCATCGTCCACGGCACGACCTGCGACACGGTAAAGACGGACAAGAACGCTTCCGTCGAACTGATCCTCGGCTGCCCGACGATTACGCGCTGATCTCCTCGGACTCCCATCGTCGGCGCCGCCCCCATCAACTGGGGCGGCGTCTTTCGTTTTGGGGGGGCCAGGAGCAATTTCTCGCGGAGAGTACGGCGAGTTCCAGTACCTTCCGCCGACGATGGCAGCACGCACCGGGGAAGCCCGGTGATCGGCGTGCCGTTGGCCACGCCCCGTACCGCCACGATGGCGGCG
>DYPH01000189.1:0-4391 GCA_020720045.1 Sorangium cellulosum
AGTTGGATCCGCCGTCAACGCGGCGGATCGATGCAACCCACGGGCGGTCTAGCCGCGCGGAAGTAAGTACCGGTCGCTGTGATCGCTTCTTCCTCGCGGGAGACACGGGAGACGGACGCGGCTCCGTGCAAATAGCCGCCGCTTCCTCGAACGGTCTTTGCGATGCGCGTGGTAGGAGCCGCGCCGTATTTGTCTCCGCCCGGCCCGACGCCGGATCGGAGAACGTCCCCCATGGCTGCCCCCGTTGCCCGTCCAGCCTTTCTCCGGCGCGGAGCCCAGGTGCTCTATGCGGTCGGCGCTGTTGTGTTCTGCGTTTGGCTCTGGGGCCTCGTGATGTGGACGCGCAAAGATGGCACCTTCGCCATCGACCTCGCCGGGCAGCGCCCCCACTCGACAGAGACCCACGACCTCGCGTCGTACACCTACGCGCTCCGCCTCGAGGCGAGCTCCTACGCGAACAACGCCGAGCGCGGCGAACACCCGCTCTTCGCCATCGACGACCGCGATTTCGGCTTCCCCTGGTCCCCCTACGATCTCGACGTCGCACCGCGCCTTGAGCTGATCTACCCGGAGAGCCACGACGTCGAGGCGATCCGCGTGATCTCGGACCGCGCCAGCGGATCTTTCCAGGTGATCTGCGTACTTGCGAACGGCGAAACGAAATCCTACGGGGCGACCCACGGCGAGCTCACCCCGCTCCCCGGCTGCACCACCATGCGACGTCTAAGCTTCCGCTTCCCGGCGGTCCGCAAAGAGAACGCCGCCGCGCCGCTCCGGATCTACGAGCTGGAGGCGCGCGGCAAATGAGCGATCCGACCCGGACGAGCACGTATAGCCGGATCCTGGTCCTGCTTGGCCTCGTCGTCGGTGCCGTGCTCCGCGTGCGGCAGGCGCTGGGGGACGTCTCCCAGCATCCCGATGAGTTCTTTCAGTATTTGGAGCCGGCCCACTGGCACTGGACCGGCGAGGGGATCCGGGCCTGGGAGTACATCGACGGCCTCCGGAACTGGTTCATGCCGGCCTACCACGGCGCCTGGATGGCGGTCCTCGACGCCTTCGGCATCCACGACGGTGGCGCCCAGCACCGGTTTTTCCTCGTCCATTGGGCGCTCGCCGGCCTGAGCGCCGCCGTCTACGCGCGCCGCGCCGCCCCCGCGATCCTCCGGAGCGCGACGAACGTCCCCGCGGAGAGCGCCGCGCAGACCTTCGCCGGCCCCCTCGCCGCGATCCTGGTCGCCACCTGGCCGGCCCTCGTCTGGTGGGCGCCCCACGTGCTCACCGAGCTCCCGAGCCTGTTTTTGCTGGTGATCGCCTTCACGAAGACGAGCGAGCTCCTCGAACGCCCCCGCGCCGCCGCCGACGGCCCGCGCGCCGGGCTCGCCATCGGCCTTCTGGTCGGCGTCTCCCTCGTGCTCCGCATCTCGAACGGCCCGGTGGCGCTCCTGCCGCTCCTCGCGATGTTCGTCCACCGCCGCTTCCGGGCGCTCGCGACCGCCTGCCTCGGGCTCCTGCCGCCGATCTTCGCCCTCGGGCTCCTCGACCGCCTCACCTGGGGGGACTGGTTCCACTCGATCGTGAAATACGTCGAGTTCAACTTCGTGAAGGGGGGCGCGGCGAACTTCGGCACCCTGCCGGTCGCCCACTACTTTGAGGTCCTCTACGGGGAGCTCGGCCTCGTCGGCTGCATCGTCCTGCCGCTCCTCGCCCTCGTCGTCTGGCGGCGGTCGTGGTTCTGGGTCCTCGGGGCGCTCCTCGTCGTCTCCTACCTGTCGACGCAGCCCCACAAAGAAGAGCGGTTTATCCTGCTCTTCTGGCCCCTTCTGCTCATCCCAGCCTCCGCCGGCTTCGGCGCGGTCCTGCTCGCCGTCCGGCGCCGCGTCTCCATGCAGGTCCGGATCGTCCCCCGCTACGTGGCGGCGGTGGCGCTGCTCGGCCTGATCGGCGCCACTTTTGTGACCGACCAGGTCGACATGCAGAGCGACCACATGGAAATGACCTGCCACGACAGCTTCGACGTCATGGACGGCCTCTCCTACGTCGGCCGCCAACCGGACGCGCTCGGCGTGCTCTCCGACATCAACTGGGTCTGCAACGGCGGCACCTTCCGGATTGGAAAGAACATCCCCCTCGACGACTACCACGCGGTGCGACTCTCCTCACCGCTCTACAATTACGCGGTGATGCGCGTGGAGACCGAGACCATCGACCGTGCCGGCTTCGAGGTCGTCGCCCGGTTTCCGCGAGCGACGGTCCTCCGCCGCGACGTCCCGGTCCCGCCGCTCCGGTAACCCATGAACGCCGCCCCTCGCATCACCGCGCGCGCCCTGCCGCTCCTGCTGCCGACACTCTTCTGGAGCGCCTTTACGGCGGTCGAGCTCTATTTGCGCAGCGCCGACATCGGCTACTGGAGCGACGCGTTCAAGCACACCTTCCTGGCGTCGATGCTCGTCTCCTTCGGGCTCTTCCACGGGATCACGGCCGGCTTCCTCTACCTTTTCACGAAGTTCCCGCGCCTGACGCTGCTCCCCGCCTTCGTCTACGGGCTCGGCTATACGCTCGTGCTGACCTACGCCGATGCCGTTCGCATCGCCCGCCAGCCGCTGCTGACGCCGATCAAATTCGCCGGCGCCCTCATCGCCGACCAGGGGCTCCGAGCCTTCCAAGTCGTCGGAGTCACGCCCTTTTTCTGGGGTGGAATCGTCGGTATTTCCGTCTTTTCCGCCTTCCTCTACCTACGAATCCTCGTCGCCGCCGCCCCGACGACCCGCCGCGATCGCCCACTCATCGGCCTCGTGGCGCTCCTCAGCACCCTCATCTTCCTCGGCGGTTTCCCGTGGGTCGTCGACGGCGGAAAGACCGAGTACCTCCCGATGTTCGGCGACGTCCACGCAGCCCGGCTCTTCCGCGTTGCCTACACCTTCGCCTACCCGCCGAAAGAGTGACGGCGACTACTCGGGCGCCGCTTCGTAGGTGAGCTTGATGATCCCCCCACCGAAGGGGATCTCGCCGGTGAAGGCGATTTGATCGGTCACTTCATCGCCGATGGGGAAGTCGATGTGCCCGAAGTAGACCTTCGTCGTCATCGGCGGCGGAGCCGGCTCTTCTCGGTCTTTGACGAAGGTGCGCGGGGTGAGGTCCCACTTCCAGCCGCTCGGCGTATGGATCGCGTAGCATACGCTCACGGGGCCGTCTGGGATCCGCTCCGTTACTGTGTCGACGCGCACGGACCGGAGCCGCACGGTGTCGTAGGGGAAATGATTCGCGTTCAGGGTGATGGTCCGAGACGCGACCATCGCCGGATCGCAGGGCTCCCCGCTGTCATTGGGGTCCTGCTCGTCGAAGAATGAGACGAAGTACTGTCCATATTCCCGTCCTGGCGCCGGATCGCTTTCCGGAGACTGACCCGTCAGAGATACGCTTTTTGTCTTCCCATCGAAGGCGAATGAGTCGAACGAGAATGGCGCCATTCCCATGAACAAGTTGACCGATTGTTGGTGCCGCTGAATCGTAAACGTCGAATAGACGGGGGCCGGTTTGGCGGCCGGTTCGACGGAGCCGCACCCGAGGAGCGCAGGCAACAACAGTCCCCAATGAATGGTCTTCATGATGGTCCTCACGGGCGAAGTTCGATGCAGGAGGCAAAAGACGGTGCGAACCCTTTTGTGGAGTCCGCACCGTCTTCCGAATCCCGCGCAGCGACTACTCGGGCGCCGCTTCGTAGGTGAGCTTGATGATCCCCCCACCGAAGGGGATCTCGCCGGTGAAGGCGATTTGATCGGTCACTTCATCGCCGATGGGGAAGTCGATGTGCCCGAAGTAGACCTTCGTCGTCATCGGCGGCGGAGCCGGCTCTTCTCGGTCTTTGACGAAGGTGCGCGGGGTGAGGTCCCACTTCCAGCCGCTCGGCGTATGGATCGCGTAGCATACGCTCACGGGGCCGTCTGGGATCCGCTCCGTTACTGTGTCGACGCGCACGGACCGGAGCCGCACGGTGTCGTAGGGGAAATGATTCGCGTTCAGGGTGATGGTCCGAGACGCGACCATCGCCGGATCGCAGGGCTCCCCGCTGTCATTGGGGTCCTGCTCGTCGAAGAATGAGACGAAGTACTGTCCATATTCCCGTCCTGGCGCCGGATCGCTTTCCGGAGACTGACCCGTCAGAGATACGCTTTTTGTCTTCCCATCGAAGGCGAATGAGTCGAACGAGAATGGCGCCATTCCCATGAACAAGTTGACCGATTGTTGGTGCCGCTGAATCGTAAACGTCGAATAGACGGGGGCCGGTTTGGCGGCCGGTTCGACGGAGCCGCACCCGAGGAGCGCAGGCAACAACAGTCCCCAATGAATGGTCTTCATGATGGTCCTCACGGGCGAAGTTCGATGCAGGAGGC
>DYPH01000189.1:4491-7093 GCA_020720045.1 Sorangium cellulosum
CCCCAATGAATGGTCTTCATGATGGTCCTCACGGGCGAAGTTCGATGCAGGAGGCGGTGGCGGCGATGCCGGCGGGGGTTTCGACGGGCCCGACGCGGAGCCAGGTTTCGCGGGCAGCATTGAGGTAGATTTCGGCAAAGGGCTGCGGCCCATCGAGGGTCCAGTCGCCTTCAATGCCGGTCAAGAAGCAGCGGACCTTGTCGGTTTGTGCCGCCGTCGTCAGGCGCACGTTGTATTGGCTCCGCACGTTGCGCACCACGTAGCGCGGCGTGTAGGCGCCGCAGCCCGATGCCATGGCGACCCCTTCAAAAGGGCGCCTCCCGGCCGTCCGGCGCTGAAGGTACGTCGCCGGCGCCTGAACGAGCAGGCCGAAGGCGTCTTGCGCCGAGCTGCTCACGTTGCCGACGAACGTCGTCGGCATGCTGATCGACTCCCCGCTGTCGAGGAACAGGTCCTGGTTCGGCCGCTCTCCGAAGTCTTCCATCCCGAAGAGGGTTCCGCCGCATTTTTGAGGGTTTGGAACCGCAACGATCTCCGCAAATCGCGTCCCCACGGCGGTTCCCCCCGGTGGCCGGCGGCCGCCCGGCGCATCGGGGCCGTGCCACTGCGCGCTGGCGAAAAAGTGGCCGTCGGGGGCGACGCCGATCGTCGCATAACTCCCGTCAAACGCCGGATCGTCGAAGCGTACCTTTTCGTCGACGGCCCGAAACGGCCCGAACAGCGTGCGCCAGCCCATAAAACCGATGTCGGGGCCCCACGGAAAGTCGACGCGGGAGCCCCCAGATGTCGTCGTGGGGGCGCTCGAAGTGACCCCATTGATCGTCGCCGTAATCGCACCGGATCGGCAGCTCGAACCCTGGCCAAATTCGTAGGCCGCGCAGCCGCGTGATGTTCCGCCGAGAACGAGCAACTGACCGCAATCAAAAAGCCTCGCTTGCGCATCCTTCGTGTCTTGCAAGTAGCTCACTTGACCGGGGGTCATCCAGATCGGCGAGTGGTTGCCGTGGTCGTTCTTGCTCGGTTGACTCCCGTTGTCACCGACCGCCATCGGCGAGAACTTCATCGTCGTCCCGCGCGACTGCGTTGCCGTGGTCCCGTCGCCGCTCATCCAGTTCCCGTCTTTCTTGGAGAGCCCCATCCGGTGGCAGTTAAGGCACTTGTTTTGGCCGCCCCCCTCATTGAGGGAAATTCCGTAGGTCTTCCAGCCTTGAAAGGCTTTGCCAACGAAGCGATAGGGTTCCGCCTTGTTAACTCCGTCCTCTCGAGATCCCGGCAATGCCGACCCGAATTTCGCCGCCTCCGCTTGGGCCTTCACAATGTCCGGATCCAAGTCCACGGTAGGGGGCGTCGACTTCAATTGGGACAGATACGGCGAACGCACGAAGGGACCATTGTCGTGGCAAGCGATGCAATTCCCGTTTGAAACGCTGTTCGGGGTCTGCCAGACCTTGTCGCCATCACGGGTGCCCGGGATGCGCTTCCGCATATCGCCGCTCATCGGCGTCAGGGTGTTCTGCCAGAAGCAGGTGTCGCCGGTGACCGAGTTGTAGCCGATCATGGCGATGTCTTCGAATTGACCGGGGCCGTGCCCCCGCTTCCGGCAGTGGGCGACGATCTGCACTCGGCCGCGCCGATCCTTGGTCTCTACGTCGCGGACGACTTGAAACCGGGATTCCTTATCGCACTCGCCGTTGAGCACGTTGGGGCGGTCGCAGTTCGCCCCGTTCGGGTGCGTGTCGGGGACTTCGACCGATTTGTCTGGGTCGTCGCAGTCGAAGGCGAGGTCCTCCGGGCCGTTGAGCTCGAGGGCGGTCACGCAAGCGGCGGTGTACTCGGTGGAGGTCTCCTCCGGGTTCGGCGCGTCGCAGACGGGCGGTTCGACTTCGAGGGCGGCGGCGGTCGTCGCGACCGCGACCTCGGCTTCGTCGGGAAATTCTTCCGACGCCGTACACGCTCCGAGGAGTGCTGCCCCGGTCAGGGAGAGGGCAACGAGGCTGCGTCGTCGAAGACGACCGGGTGCAGCCCGCAGAAAAGATAGATTTTCCATCAAAACCTTCAGGCATAGGGGGATCGACGCGAACGGCGCTCGTCCACGAGCGCGGGAGCGGACCGTGGCATGGCGTGCCGATTGCCGCAATGGGGCAAAACGCCCCACCGCGTCCGAGGCCCGCGGCGCCGAGCGCTCTCCGCCCGCGAGGGAATCGACTCCGCTTTGCTCCGTCGCCTCTCCGCCCGCGAGGCAGGCCTCTCCGGCGCGCTCCTCCGGCTCTCCCGAGGCGACCGAGCCCTTTCCCGACGCGTCGGGACGGACCTCCCCGCCGTCGGGACGGGCCTCCCCGCCGTCGGGAGCGGCGTTCCGCGGAAAAAAATCCTCTTGCAGGCGCCCCGGAGTCTCGGGTTTTCTCGGATGCGTCACCTCGGCCCACCTGAGGTGCTCGTGCCCTTGGCGTGACGCCGTTCCCCGCTCGCTTGCGGGTGCTCGGAAGCAAACGGGGATCTTGGAGGCGACGATGACGAAGAAGCTCAAAAAAACAGAGACCGAACCGACGCTTCCGTCGGCAGCGATTTTGGCAGCGTTTGGCGTGGTGGAGGTCGAGGGGCC
>DYPH01000334.1 GCA_020720045.1 Sorangium cellulosum
TCGGTGTCGAGCATGGTGTGTAAATCGGACGGATCTGACGGATTGGGCGGATCGGCTAGACCTTTGCGGTGCCTTTGCAGTCGGGGTATTTGGTGCAGCCCCAGAATTGGCTGCCGGCGTTTTTTCCGGACTTGGCGGTGCGGAGGGCCATGAGGGCGCCGCATTGCGGGCAAGTGGGAATGGGATCGGATTGATCAGGCGGATCGGACGGATCTTTTTTTCGCCGGTGGGCGAGGCGGGCGGTGGCGAGTTGTTCGCTGTAGCCACCGCCTTCGACGAAGGCTTTCTCGAGGGCGGCGATTTGCCGGTCGAGGAGGAAGTTGGCCTGGTGGATGAGGCAGATGAGCGCGTTGGCGCGGATGGCGGGGTCGGCGTGGTCCAGCCAACGGGAGTAGAGGGCGGCGCGTTCCGCGTCGGAGAGATCGGTCAGATCGGACTGATCAGTCTGATCCGACGGATCGGCCCGATCTTTCCGGAAGGTGCGCGGAACGGCGCGCACTGCTGACGCCGCCGGGTCGTCTGGTGCCCACGCGGCTAGCCGCCGATGGCGGAGGAAGTCCTCGTAGTCGAGGAGCAGCTCTTCGAGGCTGGCACGGGCAACATTCAGGAGGCGCAACTCGGTCTGCGAAGAGGTGGCGGAGGCGCGACTGCCCTCGGCGATGTTCTGCCGACCTGAGCGGGCGGCCTGCACCATCTGATCAACGGTGCGCGAGCGTGAATCGAGAAATTTTTCGCAGAACCAGACGGTGGCATCGTAGATGAGCGTCGCGGTCTGGAAACTGGCGGTGTCGCGGTAGCCGCCGCTGGGTCGGAGTTTCTTCATGCGGCGAACTGGTTCAGGCTCACGTAATCCTTGATGTATTCAGGAATGAGTGTGCGGTATTTCGCGGGGACGGCTTTGAAGTCCTTCGTGGAGAAAACGGGGTTCGTGGCGAGGTCGGTGAGGTGGCCCGACTCGATGATATGGCGGATGGCGTCGCTGGTGGCGTAGGCCTTGAAGTAGGTCTTGATGGCGGGGATGGCCTCGGCTTCCTCGGGCTTCCGGTCGGCGACGAACTTGGAGAACTCTTCTTCGAGCAGGTCGTCCTTGGACTTGAAGCGCGGGATGAGGCCGAAAATCTTTTCGAGGATTTCGCGCAGGGTGAGGCGGCGATCCACGCCGGCGGCCTTCCGCAGCTTGTCGAGGGAGTAAAATTCGGAAGGCTTGTCGAAGACTTCCTTGTTCACGTAATCGATCACGCGGTCCCACTGGCCCGCCTCGACGCTGGCGGCGATGAAGTCATTCTCGCGCACCACGTCCTCGAACTTCGCGTAGAACTCGCGGTCGATCCGCATGCCCTC
>DYPH01000057.1 GCA_020720045.1 Sorangium cellulosum
GAAAAGAAGCATCCTTTCAGCCACTTGCACTCTCGTGCGCGTCGCCGTCGGGAGGGACGTAGCTAGACCTGGAGCGGCCCTTCGGGAAGCAAATTCGTTCTGGCCCGATCTGCTTTTTTCTAACCGTCGATGCTTCTTCGCGTTTTTGGCTCAGAAGCGACCGTCGACGTACCAGAACTCACCGGGCTCGCGGACGAGGTTCATCTCGCGCCCTTGGGAGAGACGGATGCGCCAGCCCCGTTCCCGCGGGGGGAGACCCTGGATTTTTCCCAAGATTTGCAGCTCTTGCGCAACGCCTTGGCCGTCGAAGACCGCGTAGGGGCGCCCTTTGCTGTCTTGGTCGACGCGGACCGAGGTCCACAAACTCGCCGGCGCCTCCCAGCCCCCTTCGTCGGCGAGCTCGCGCTCGGTGACTTCCAGGGCGCGACGGGCGTGCATGCGCGTCACTGCGGCGTCGAACTCGGCGACGAGCGTGTACACGGGGCCGACGCGACGGGCGTAAAGGGTGCGCGTCCCGGGTGTTTCGACGGGGTTTAGGCTGCCGTCGCCGGCGGTTCCGGGCGGATGAGCCGTTGCGCGGGGGAGGTCGGGACCGAAGCGGAAGGTCGCCCAAACGGGCGGATCTTTGAGCCCTTCGCTGACGAGACGGAAGAAGAGCTGCACCTGGGCGCCGACGACGCGCGCCTCGTAGGGGTCGCGGCGCGTCCAGTAATCGACGGTCTCCCCTTCGGAATCGACGAGCACCAACGCAAGGACGCCCGGAAGGCGCGCGGCGAGGCGTTCGAGGATGTCGGCGAAGGCGCTCGATGGATTGTCGCGGCGGGGCGGAAGCGCCTGGATGCGCGCGAACGGCACTCGAAGGGTTCGCACGCTCATTCTCCGGTAACGGCGCGGACGACGCGCCCCATCAGTTCGTCGGCGGTCGGCTCGACGCGAATCGGCTGGGCGCTGCGGAGCTCGGCGATGTGGACATCGAGGCGCTTACGGGCACGAAGCTGAAGGATTTCATTGTGGTAGGCGGCGAGGATTTCGTCGTCGGTCGGCCGGTAGGGCTCGGTCGCCTGGAGGACGAACGCCACATGGAGCCCGAAGGCGGTGGGGAAGACGGGGGTGACCGTCGCCGGGCCCGGCTCCCCGTCGAAGGGGATCGCCCAGACCGCCTCGGCGAATTTCGCGTCGAAGGTCCCGCCCTCGTCGTCGACGACCTGACCGTTCTTTGCAACCGGCGGCAAAGACTCGGCTTTCGCCTTGAGCATGCCAAAATCGGGGGTCGTCTTCGCCGCTTTGAGGAAGCGCTCCTCCGGGGAAACGACCGGCGCACCGGCCGGCAGTGGCGTGCGGAGGACCTCGAGGATGTGGGCGCGGGCCGCATCGGCAAACTCGCGCATCTCCGGCGTGACCTCAGGCGGCGGCGCATCCTTATTCTTGGCGGCCTTGGGATCGCTCGGGAAGGGGACGAGCATGTGCACGGTGCGGCGGGCGACCGGTCGATCGAGGCGCAGCCAGCGGGAAGCTCGAAAGCCTTGCAGATCTTCTGGCGAAATCGGTGCCGCCATCGATGCATCGGCGAGGCTTCGCGCGTAGGAACGACCGAGGGCGCGCGCCTCTCGGCTCTTTCGTTGCCCCTCGGACACAACCCCCGATTCACGGGCGGCCGCGGCAAGCACAGCATCTTCGCGGAGCGACTCGGCGGCGGCTCTCGGCGTGACGTTCTGCGCGCGGGCGACGGCGGCGACGGTTTCTGGCGCGATAGAAATCCCGGCGCCGTAAATGGCGCTCCCGGGGACGGTCGGCGTCGCGTCCTGGCCACGACCGCTGCAGGCCGCAAGCGCGGCAAGCGCGACCAGCACCAACCCGCGCGCGCGCATCATTTCGCCTCTCCGGAAATCGGCCGGCCGGCGAGTTTTGCCAACGAAAGCGAGGCCAGTCCGAAGGCGAGCGCGCCGAACAGGGCGACGGTCGCGTCGACATCGGCACGAACGACGCCCGCATCCACGGAGACCACCAAGAGGATGGCGGCCGACGCGAGGGCGATCAGCGCGGCGATCCGAAACGGCATAGCGCCTCTTCCGTACCTCAGAATCGGCGGCGCGCGACCAGGAAGACGATCGCCGCGATGCCGATCGCCACGGAGACGAGGAGCGACGTCCACGGACTGCGGATTCCGCGGTCGCCGCCGGTGAAGATCGCCGAGGCGCCAGCGACCAGGACGAGCCCACAACCGGCCGCTTCGAGGGCGATCAGCATCCGGCGCTCAGGCCCGTCGGCGGTGAGGCTCGCCCCCAAGGAAAAGAGGCTCACGAGCACGACCGCGAGGAGGACGGCGAGCGGCGCCCGGCGACGAAGGGCGCTCATGGCGGTTTCTGGCGCTGCCGTCTCCGGGCGGACCGGCCGCGGATAGGAGGGGCCGGCGGCGATAAACGCAAAGAGGAACCAGGCGGCCACCGCGGCGATCCCGCCGACGCGATCGAGGCGATCAAAGGGGCGCGATGGGCCGAAGAGCCAGCTCGCTGCCGAGAAAATCAGGAAGAAAATCGGGGCCCCTTGCTCGGCGAACCGGAGGGGCGACCCCTTCTGGCCCGTCGGCAGGCGCGGCTCCAGGAACACCGCCGCCACCAACGGCAACGGCGCCGCGATCGCGAAGAGCCCCGCCGGCGACCCAGCCCCCGCCGCCGCCAGCACCGGCGCGACCGTCACAAACCATGCGTACGCCCCAAAAAGGAGGCGTTGCCCCGCCGGCCCGAGCCACTGGACCCTCGCCGCGGCCGCTTCGCTCATCCGAGGTCGGCGTCGCGGAGGATCGGGAGGCGCTTCACGAGAGGATCGCTCGTCCCCGGCTCTTCCTGGCCGTCCTTCGCTTCGCGGGCGAGGTCGATGCCGAGGTTCGCCCAGAGATCGCGATCGAGGAGCTGGGAGGGGCGGACGTTCATCGTCGCCGCGAGCATCGTCTGCTTCATGCCGGGGTGCTTCTGCTCGAGATCGTTGATCATTCGACCGACGATCTTCCGCTGGAGCGTCTCCTGGGAGCCGCAGAGATCGCAGGGCAGGATCGGAAATTCGAGGGCGGCCGCGTAGGCGGCGATGTCGTCTTCCGCGCAGTAGACGAGGGGGCGAATCACCAGGTGCTTGCCGTCGTCCGAGAGGAGCTTCGGCGGCATCGCCGCGAGCTTCCCGCCGAAAAAGATGTTGAGCAGGAGCGTCTGGAGGATGTCGTCCCGGTGGTGGCCGAGGGCGATCTTCGTGCAGCCGAGCTCACCGGCGACCCGGTAAAGGACGCCGCGCCGGAGCCGCGAACAGAGCGAGCAGTAGGTCTTCCCTTCGGCGACCTTGTCCTTGACGATCGCGTAGGTGTTCTCGGCGACCATCGTGAAATCGTAGGCCTCGCGGGCCATGTATTCGCGAAGAATATGGCCCGGATAGCCGGGATGCCCCTGGTCGAGGTTCACCACCTTTAGCTCAAACCGAATCGGCGCCCGCTTCTGGAGGCCGCGGAGGAGATGGAGGAGCGTGTAGCTGTCCTTCCCGCCGCTGACGCAGACCATGATGCGGTCGCCGTCTTCGATCATGGAAAAGTCGGCGAGCGCACGCCCCAGCCCTCGCTGGAGACGGCGCTCGATGGCGTGAACCTCGCCGACGTTCGTCATTCGCGATCTTGGCGGGTGGCGTTCTCGACGAGCGCGAGGAACGTAAGCACGCCGTGGCCGGTGCCCCCCTTCGGGTCCCAGCGGAAGGTGCGATCGGCCATGGCGGGGCCGGCGATGTCGGCGTGGACCCAGTTCTTGATCGAACCGATGAACTCGCGGAGGAAGAGCGCCGCGCTGATCGAGCCGCCGTAACGGTCGCCGGCGTTCTTCAGGTCGGCGACTTCGCTCTTGAGTTGGTCCTTGAGCTCTTCGAGGAGCGGCATCCGCCACATCTGCTCGCCGGAGGTCGTCACCGCCGCGCCAAACTCCTTCGCCGCCTCGTCGCCGTTCGCGTACCAGGCGCTCGCCGTGGTGCCGAGGGCGACGACGCACGCGCCGGTCAAGGTCGCGTTGTCGATGAGGAAATCGGGCTCAAGCTTCTGCGCGTAGGTCATCGCGTCGGCGAGGATGAGGCGCCCTTCTGCGTCGGTGTTGACGATCTCGACCGTCTTCCCCTCGTAGGAGGTCCACACGTCGCCGGGGCGGTAGGCGGTGCCGTCGGGCATGTTCTCCGCGCAGGGCATGATGCCGTGGACTTCGACGTCCGGCTTGAGGGCGGCGATCGCCTGCATGAAGCCGACGATGTTCGCCGCACCCGACATGTCGTGCTTCATCTCCTGCATGCCGGCGGCCGGCTTGATGGAGATGCCGCCGGTGTCGAAGGTGACCCCCTTGCCGACGAAGACGTAGCGCTTCTTGGCATTTTTCGGCGTGTAGGCGAGGTGGACGAGGCACGGCTTGCGCTCGCTCCCCTGCCCGACCGCCTGGAGGAGGCCCATGCCGCGCTTCTTGATTTCCTTGAAATCGAGGACGGTCGCCTTGAGGCCGTTCGCCTTGGCCATCGCGACGGCGGCGTCGGCGAGGCTCTCCGGGTAGATGACGTTCGGCGGCTCGTTCGACAGGTCGCGGGCGACGTTCACCGCGGCGCCGATCTGGGCGCCGAGCTCGACGGCGCGGCGGGCGTCGGCGGAGACCTTGGCGCCGGTGACGAACGAGACGGCGGCGAGGGCGGTCTTCGGGGCCTTGTCGCCGGTGAAATACTTGGTGAACCGGTAGGCGCCGAGCTCGATGCCTTCCGCGAGGGGGCGGAGCTCGCTGAGGAGGCTGTCCGGGAGGGCGATCGCGAGGCTCTTCGCCTTCTCCCCCTGGGCGCTGCGCGCGATTTTCGCGGCGAGCGTGCGGGCGGCGGCGGTGTCGAGGGCTGCGTCGCCGGTGCCGCAGAGGAGCACGCGGTCGAAACCGAGGCGGCCGTGGGGCGAGAACGCGAGGACCTGGTCCTTCTTCGCGGAGAACTCTTCCTTCTTCACGAGGGCGAGGAGGGCGCCGTCGACGGCGGCGTCGATCTCGTCGAGAGGTGCCG
Organism: Sorangium cellulosum; assembly: GCA_020720045.1. Taxonomy (GTDB): domain Bacteria; phylum Myxococcota_A; class Polyangia; order Polyangiales; family Polyangiaceae; genus JAAFHJ01. The sequence continues at coordinate 5,044 of DYPH01000057.1, forward strand.
GAAGTGCCTCTTTCCCCTTCTTTTTCACGAGTTGGAACGCGGGGAGGACGACCGCCAGAACCTCCGCGGAGGCTTCAAGCGCTTTGCCGGTACGCACCTGGATCTTGAGCGACATGCGCGCGACTCTAGACCCGGTTTCCGTTTCGTTTCGATGGAAAAACGCGGTCTCCGTCGGTTAGCATTCGTCTCTGCCCGGCGACGCCGGATCGGAGAACGCGCGACGCAGTGCGGCGCGCCTCAGCCGACGAGGCGCCGCGCCGGGGCGAGACCAAGCGAGGGCTGGACCATCGGAAAGCCCTGAAAGCGCTGGCGATTCGGGATGCCATCGACGACGAGCGCCATCGTGCTCGGCGATCCCTTCGCCTGCCAGACGACCCGGCACGGGAGCACGTACTCGACGCCGGCGACGGCATCGGTCACCCGGACGAGCACTTCGCGGCCGACGGGGATCAGGTCGGCCGAGGAGAGCACGAGGGCTCCGGCGGTCACCCGGAGGATCTCGCCGCGGGAGACGCCCCCTTCGGCAAAGACCTGCGCGGGGAGCGGCACCTCTTTGCGCTTGACGGTGCCCGGCGCCGGGATCTCGACGTCGTTGCCGACCATCGCGAGAAGCGCCAAAAGTTCGCGGCGTTCCGAAGCGTCGAGCGGTTCGGCGGCGCGGGCGAGTCGCCCGGAGAGGGCCCAGAAACGGACGAGGACGTCGAGCTTTTCGAGCATGGCAACCCTCCACGAAGACCGAGGACCGAGCACCTGAAAGACCTGGCCGCTGCGCGTCCGCCCGGAACCGCCGAAGGCGGTGAGGAAACGGCGCGCAGGATGGCAGGTGCTCAGCAGTCAACGTGCCAGTTACCGAGAAGCTTTCCTCGCTGCGTGTGGGCAACGTAAAGTTTCATGGTGCCCCGGGATACGCGGACATTTCATCGCTTTCGCCCTTTCGCGAGCGGCCGCTTTTTCCGCCAGCGGCGCCGAGCTACACACACCGATCGAGCGCGTCCAGGGCGCCTGTGTCAGAGGCGCCTCATTCGCGGCGCAGCGGGAGATGGCGCCGGCTTCTCGGGAAACTCAAAAGCAGGAAACTCAGAACGTCCGTGAGAGCGCTTCGCCGCGGGCGACGGTCGCCGCCTCTTCCGGGTTCAGATCCCAGCGGAGCTCCTGGTTCCCTTCGGCGCCGGCAAAACGGAGCCCGAACCACTTCGCCTTCGGGGAGACGGTCGGCTGGTGGTCGCCGACGGTCACCGGGAACTTGATGCGGAACACCTGGCGCCAGACGGTCGTGTACGGGAAATACCGCTGCTCAAGCGCCCCCGGGCGCGGGATCGGCTCGATGGAGGCGGGGGCCGTTTCGTCCCCTTGATCGTCCACAAGACGCACGACCCAGGAGGAATTCGGCTTCGCGAGATCGGTCCAGCGGGGCTTCGTCCCGTAAAGGGCGACGTAAAAGCGATGGACATCGCGGGTTTCCGCGAGGGAGCTGTCGAGGAGCGTGCGCCGCTGGTCGATCGTGAGGCGGTAGTCTTCCGCGTACTTCACGACGTAGGCCCAGCGGAAATCCCAGGCTTCGTAGGTCGCCGTCACCGTGAGGAGATCGTCCAGATCCGACAGCGACAGGAGGCTCTTCGACCGCGTCCAACGGCTGAGAACCCCTGGATAATCGGCCGCCACGTACTCGCGGGGGCCGTGGGCGACGGAGACCGTCGGGTCGGCGCACCCGACGGCACCCAACGCAACAAGCCCTCCAGCTATCCACGAACGACCGTGCATGAGGGAGGACTTATCGCACTTTTTCGGCGGGGAGGAACAAACGGCGCGCGCCGTCACATCCCGGCGAGGAGTTCGATGAGGAACGGCGCCGTCGCCATGAGCTCCTGGGTCTTCATGCGATCGGCGAGGAGGATCGTCGCGCCGCCGGGCCCGGCATGCACGGCGACCGGGCATTTGCCGGCGCCGAGCACCTGCTCGGGGAAGAGGAACCCACCGACGGCGAGGCTGTCGTCGCCGACGGTCACCGAGCCGACCGCGAGCAGCACGAGGCCGGGGACGCGGGCGCCGGCGTCGACGATGAGCTCGCCGGCGGCGTAGGGCTTCACTTCGAGTTGATCGAAGAACGGCGCGAGGAGCGAGCTGTCGACGCGCTGGCCGAGGGGGCCGACGGTGAGGCCGGCGCGGGCCTGGACCGGATCGGCCTTCTCGCGGAGCTCGTCTTCGACCCAGCTGCAGCTGGCGAGCGCTTCGGTGAGCGCCTCCGCTTCCCAAAGGGCGACGGTTGCCCCCTCTTCGGTTGCAAATACGCGGAGTTCGTTCGCCGGCTCCATGGTGCCGTAGCCGAGGAGCACTTCGCCAGCAGCGAGCGCGTGGATCGGGGCATCGACCGCTTCCGCGGTGACGTCGACGGAACCGGCGACGATATAACCGAGCGCGCCGAGGGGGACCGACTCCCCCTCCTGGAGGCTCACGACGGCAGCCCGCGCGGCAAGACGCTCGCGGACGTCGTCGGGGAGGTCGGCGAAGGCTTCGACGCCGGCGAGATCGACGGCCGGAGCGCTCGTCCGCTCGTCGGCGGGCTCTTCGCTTGCCTCTTCAACCGGCACTTCAACAGCAATTTCGACCCCTTCTTCCGGGGTCGCGCCGCCTTCCGAGTCGGGATCAAGCGACACCGGCTCCAGAGAGACCGGCTCGAGGGACGTCGGCCCCTCTTCGATCACCGGCTCCCGGAGGGAGAGCGGCGCAGCCTCCGTTACGGCGACCGGCGGCATCGTCGGCCGCTCGGCGGCCGGGGAGGCGGTCGGCTGGGGGGTGCGATCGTCGTCGTCGAGATCGACCTCGGCCTCTTCCTCAGCGGCGGCGGCGGCAATCACCTGGGGGGCCTGCGCGCGCGCTTCGGGGACCGGCGCCTGCGGCATAGGCGGCGGTGCTTGCATCGGCGGTGGGGCGGGACGGGCCCCCGGCAGCGGCGGAACTCCCGGACGAGCGGCACCCGGCAACGGCGGAACCCCCGGACGGGCGGCACCCGGCAACGGCGGAACACCCGGCGGACGAGCACCCGGCAGCGGAGGAACACCCGGCGGACGAGCACCCGGCAACGGAGGAACACCCGGCGGACGAGCCCCCGGCAACGGCGGAACACCCGGACGAGCCCCCGGCAACGGCGGAACACCCGGACGAGCCCCCGGCAACGGAGGGACACCCGGCGGACGGGCCGCACCAGATCCTGGCAACGGCGGGGCCCCGGGGCGCGCAGCGCCAGATCCGGGCAGCGGCGGAGCGGCCGGTTTTGCGTCGCCGGTCGCCGCGCTGCCGATGGCACGGAGGGCGGGGCGCGCCGGCATCGCCGGACGGGAGGGTTCCGCGGTCGCTGCATCGGTCGGCGCCGCGGCCGGCGTGGCCGGGCGGGCCGGGATCGGCGGGCGGGCCGGCGGCGGGCGGTCGGAGGTGCGCGCCGCCGGGGCAAAGGCGTCGAGGGGCGTCACGTAGGGCTTCGAAAGCGACGGAACTCCCTGAGAAATCGGCAGATCGTCGTCGACGGCGTCCCGCTTCCGGCGCACCAGGGCCGCGAGCTCCTCGGCGGCCTGTTCCAAGGCGGCGCCCCGGGCGTCATCGCCGTCGTCGGTCGCCGTCTGCGCGGCCCGGCGGACCCACACGAGCGCATCGAGGGGCTCCCCGCGATTCCAGAGCGTTTCCGCGGTCTGGAGGGCCCAGACGACATCCTCCCCATCGCCGGGGGCCGGGGAAACAAACGCAACGGCGGAGAGATCGGGCTTCGAGGTCATCGGTTCTTACGGGTGCGAGCGCCGACCGGCGAAAAGCGCAGGAAAGGCGTCAACGAGGGCACGAGCGGGGGCTCGGCGACTCAGGGCGCGAGAAGATAGACCGAACCGGCCCGCGTGGCGACCACGACTTCACCGCTCGGGAGGACGGCGGGGGGCGCGTCGACGTCCCCATCGACGGGGATCCGCGTCACGGTGGCGCCGCCCGCGCCGCCAACAAGAACCAACTCGTCGTGGGGGCTTCCGAAGAGCTCGTAGCCATTCGCGCTTTCCGTCGGGCCGCCGGCGATGCCGAACTCCGTCGATCCGGTGCCGCGGATGGCGAGCTCGCTGACGATCGCGCCGTCGCCGCCCCGAAGACGCACAAGCCCCGGCCCGTGCTGAAGGATCCCTTGTTGCGTCGGCCCTTGTTGACTCGGCCCTGGCAACTGGAAGACCGTTTTCCCGCCCGCAAAATGGCCGACGCGGACGTCCCCGTCGCGGCCGATGGAGAGCGGTCCGCGCACGTGGCCGGCGATGGCGGTCTTCCACAGGATCGCGCCGCGGCCGTCGAGGCGGGCGACGTGCCCCTGGCCGGTGCTGGCGGCGGCGTCGGTGGCGATCACAAAGTCGCCGTTGGCAAAAACTGCTGGCGATCCGTCGACATCGGGGCCGCCGAGCGAGGTCTTGAAGCGGGGCGTCCCGTCGGCGGCGATGCCGTGGACGAAGCCGGCCTGATCACCAAAAACGACGGTGCCATCGGGGAGCGCCGCCGGTGCCGTGAAGATTTTCCCGGGGGCAGCAAACGTGCTCTTCACGGCGCCGTCGCGGCCGCACCGGTAGAGGACGTTCCCGGCGGCGAAGACGACCTCGTCGCCTAGCAAAAGCGGCGCGACGTCGATCTCCGGGTGCTTTTTCGGCCCGCCAGCACCACCGGGAAGCTTGGTGCGGAAGCGGACGTCGCCGTTCGGGCGGAGCGCGTAGAGGACGCCGGCGTCGCTGCCGACGTAGATCGTCCCGTCGGCGGCGACCGCGGGGGCCGTGTAGGAGCGATCGCCCAAATCGAAGGAGAATCGCGAAGATCCGTCGCTCGTCGCGAGCGCTTCGAGGCGCCCGCCGAGGGTGGCGACGTAGAGGGTCTTCCCGTCCGGAGCGACGCCGATCCCGGCGGCGATCGCCGTCAGCGACGTGCGCTGCCAACGCACCCGAAGCGGCAACGTGATCGCCCCTGAAGCACGTCCGCCGCGTGATCCTGGTCCTCCTGCAACAGCGGCCGACTCCGCAGGAGCAACCGGAGCAAGCGGCGCGAAGGGGGTCGGCGCGCTGCCCGAGGGGGCGACGGCGGTCACGGCGCCGACGGGGAGTGGCGCGGCCGGTTGATGGAGGACCCGCCGGACGGTCACCGCCGAAAGCGTAAGCAGAACGATGACAAACGGCGCGGTCCGGAGCCGCGTCGTCATGTCACGGGCCGCGGCGGCCGGGGGACCGGCGGGAATGCGGCGAGAGCTCTTCGTCGGCGTCGTCGACGGCGCCAGCAAGGTCAACCGGCGGCTCCGAACGGCGGTTACAGCCGATGGCGTGGGGCGCTTCGTGGGCCATCCGGCGGGCGAGCCAACCGATGAGTTCGAGGCAGCCGCGGCGTTGATCGTCGGGGACGAGCGGCTCCTGGGCGAGGCGCGTGAGGTCGCCGATGAGGCGCACCCGGTCGCACTCATCGGGGAGCCCCTGGCTCGGCACGCGCTGGGACTCGGGCGGCCGCGATTTCGCGCAGGCCTCAAAGGTCGCCGTACGCGCCGCTTCCCGCGCGCGAACACGCGGCGAGGCACCGTCGGTATGCAAGCTGTTGGCGGTCGCTTTCTTCTGCATCGCGTCCTGGAGCGCCCTTCAGGCAGGCGGAACGACTCCGCCACGGTGGAGATTCCGTGAGCGGCGATCGGGGTTAGAACTTCCAACGTCCGACCGGCGTCCCGAGCGCCGGGCCTTCAGCGGATAGCGGCATTTCCAGCGCTGGCAAGGAATAGTTGCAGATCCTGTTCCTCGATCCGCGCCAGCGGGCGAGGACGAAGTTGTCGGTTCTCCGACAGCGCCGACCCGTGCTAGCGGCGCCGGCGAAAAACCTTACAAAACCGAGAGAAAATCCCCACGGCGGCCGGGTGCGGCAAGCGGTGGGGATTCTTCGGCTTTCAGCGGAAGGGGCCGTCCTTGGAGATCGGCGGCTCTTCGATCGCCGGGGCGACGAGCGGTTTCGCGCCACCCGCCAGCACCGGCACGTTCTCGTCTTTCTCTTCCTTGGCGCGCCCCCGCTTGGTGATGAAGAGCGACGGGGCGATCTCGTCGGCGTCCCCCTCCTCGTGGCGGAGGTAGGCGAGCGCACGGCGGACCTGATCGTAGGCTTTCACGAGCATGGTGAAGACCTTCGCCCGCAGGAGCTGGAGTTCGCTCCCCTGGTTTTCGGCCGCTTCCCGCTCGGCGACCACCTTCACGATGCGTGCCGAGCGCCTCGGCGCGGTCGAGGTCTTCCGGGGCGAGGCCGGAGCGCACCTTCCCGTCGGCGAGGATCGGGCGGACGGCGTTCACCACGGCGATGAGGTCGAGCCCGAGCTTCCGGCGCCCGTTCCCCCCGTCGAGGCCGGCGAGCGCCGAGCGATCGAGGAGCTTCCGGAGGACGAACGATTCGCTCTCGTGGACGAGAAAGTCGCGAAGTTCCATCCCTTCCTGAACGAGATCCTCGATGGGCGGCGGGGAGGCGTTCGCCGTCTGGTGGAGCGCCTCCGCGTGGAGGGTGGCGCTCGCGAGCAGCTCGAGGTCGTCGACGTCGGCGATCGGAAAGTCGGGCAACCGGGCCATCGCGGCGCGGTGGGCGAGGATCGCCGGGACGCGGGAGAGGACCGCCGCTCCGACGGCCCCCACATCGGCGTTGATCCGCCGGATCGACGCCTCCGGGAACGCGCGAATGCGCGGCAGAAGGGCGTCGTAGGCAGCACGAAAGGGGAACGCAGGGGAAGTAGGCATGCGGAAAAAATCTCGACGGTCGCGCCCATTTGCACGTTAAAAATCGGTCACAAAAGGCAGCCCTGCGCGGGGTGCCCGAGAGCGCCGGGTCCCCGTTTCCAGGTTCAACCTGCGCGGAGTGACCTTGGAGGTCGGTCTCGCCAGGAAAATCTGCCCAAACCCGACACCGAGTGATCGAATTTCCAGCTTCGAACTAAAAAATCCGACCTCGCAGATCGCTGCCGGCAGGTTGAACCTGAAAAATCGGACCGCGCGGGTCGGTTCCGCCAGGTTGATCCTGAAAAACCGACCTCACGGGTCGCTTCCGCCAGGTTGATCCTGAAAAACCGACCTCACGGGTCGCTGCCGGAAGGTTGATCCTGGAAAACCGACCTCGCGGGTCGCCCGCGGTCGGTCCCCGGTCAGCGGCAGAACCCGCCGCTCTCGCATTCGACCATCCCTTTCGGGCAGTCATCGATCGCTTTGCAGGGGTAGCGGCAAGAGCCGGCGATGGTGTCGCAGCGCACCGGGTTTGGGCATTCGGCGTCGGCGGTACACGAAGTCGTGCACAGCTCCACCGCCGGAACGCGCCCGGTCACAACGCCTACCGGGCAGGCCGCCGGGCACTTGGACTCGGCCGGGTTCCACCCGTCTGGGTAGACCTTCACCGGGTAGTCGCACCGCGGACCGGCATCGGCGGCGGGGGTTGCCGTTTCCGAGGAGGAGCAGGCGACGAGCGCAGAAATGGCGGCGAACGCAGCAAAAATACGAATCATTAGGGGATCACCTGGGTGGGAAAGGCACAGCGGAAGGCACTCGTAGAGGTCGGACTGCTAACGAAGCGGGTGGCCTTGGCACCGACACCGTTCGGGGTCCCTTCGCAGATGGGAAGCGTCCAGCCCATGTTTTGGGAGCCAGCCTCCGCGAGCAGACGGCGCGGATCGTCGCCCGGAAGCGCGCCGCAGGTCTCGGTGGCGCCCTTGTTGTGCGCTTCGTAGCCGCTGGATCGGATGAATTCCCACTCGCGGCCCGCGAGTTCGCGGTGGCCGAAGGGGGAGTCGGGCCCGATCGGCTGCGGCGTCCCGCGCAGGCACCCGGGAGGGCTGATGGCGAGCTCGGCGAGGGTCTCCGTGGGCAGGAACTCCTCGCCATCGACGAGCGCGCGAGCGAATTGGGCCTCCGTCGGCACATCGCCGCCGTACGCCCGGCAAAACGACCGCGCCTCGTCCGCCGACAGGGCAAGGCTGTCCGTGTAGTCACGCTCGACCGGGTGGAAGTTCCCCGCAACGCAGCGCCCATCGGCAACGCATGCGTCGAGGTCGCTCCGTCGCGCCTCCCGCACCATCAACAGGTAGCCGGCGACTTGAAGTTGAAGCGTTGGGAAGACCCCGGATTCGTAGCAAATCGTCGGCTCACAACCCACAGGCGCGAAGCGTTCGGGATCGAAGGTGCAGCGGTAGGGGCTCACGGGGGCGCCGTACGGCCGCCACTCGCCGAGGTAGGCGATCCCCTCCGGGACCGGGAGCACGCCCCCGAGCGCGCCGGCCGACGGCGGGCGACTCCCGGACGCAAACGAGTGCTCGGTGATCGGAGGGCGATCAGCGGTGAGCTCGTTGCGGGAGCCGCAGGCGGCGAGGAAGACGAACGCGATAGCTGCGGCGAGCGGGGGGGCGAGCGTTCTCATGGCTGTGTCGCCGAGAAGCCGGGGAAGGATTTGGCACGATTGAACGCCCACGCGCGGACAGCCGTGCACTCGGAAGCGCTTGGCGGCCCTGCCTGTGTGTACGCCTCCGTGGGCATCAATCGGCAATCACTCGTCTTGCCACTGCAGTGTTTGAGTCCCGCCACATGCCCAATCTCATGCGCAAGCGCGTAGGATTCAGATTTTGGATCATAGCTCTGCTTGAGGCACGCTGGCGTTCCGGTACTTGCGAGCCCAATGATCTTGTTTGTGGGAAAGGAAACTCGGCTCATGACGATCATGTCGAGCGTCGAGTAGGGGTTCGCGTAGTTCTTTGAGATGTAGTCGGCGTTGTTTGAGCAGGGCGTCTCGTCCGGCGTCGTGTCGGCCCAGTAGACCGGATCCTCCGGTTTGGCATTTAGCTTGCTGAGCGGGAAACTGAATTTCGGCTCACGAACAACGACCTGGTGGTCGACGAGACGGAACTGGACGCCGCAGGCACCGAACACGTCGTCGGGCGAGAGAGGACTCGGATAGCTCTTGCGGATGTCCTGTTTGAGTTCGTCGACTCCCAGGCTACTTGTCGTGACGGTGCGCGTTGCACGCGCCGGAACTTCTTGCGTCATAGCGAGCGTCGGACCGCTCGCAGCGGAAGCGCCGTACGTAATAACCGGGCCGGCATCCTGCGCAAAGCCGCCGTCCCAAAAACGCATTTGATTGCTCAGGGAATGCGTTTCCAACATTCTCGTCGAGTCGGCCTTATCGACAATAACAAATACCCGAACGGGTACGAGAAGAACGTCGGGATCGAGCCGAGCTTGAAATTCCTCAATAGGTTCTGAGCGGAAATTCACGTCTTGGTGTTCGATGCGAATTTTCGCTCGGGAGTATCCAAGCCGAGTGCCCATGAATGCGATTTGCTGAAGGTCGCCCGCTTGCGCAATGCCGTCTGGTGGGAGTGTCGCCATTTGAGGAACAAACGGTGCACCGCCGAACAAGGCTCCAACGGACCCGCTGGGGGCCTTCGATCCGAGTCTGAACTCGGGATCGTCGCTGGCGGCGATGAGGTTCAGGGCGTGCTTCGTGCGCGTCGTGCCGTAAATATTCTTTACGGTCTTCCCCTCGAACTGCTCGTAGACGTCCCCGACCTGGGGGTCGCTGTACTTTCGAAGGGTGTAGCCGTGGGCAATCACCGGGTTGTCGCGAAGCACGCGGAGGTCCTCGCGCAACTCCTTCCGCATGGTCGCTACGTCGCCGACCGATTCAAGCCACGTCTGGCGGTCGCTGAGCGTCGGCGGCAGCGCCTTGGGCGGCGCGTAGGGGACGGGCGAGAGCGCCTGGCTGGTCGAACCGGTATCGAACTCGGCGAAAGTCTCGCTCATACACGCGGCAGCGAGGATTCCACAGAGTCCGGACGTGAAAAGGACGGTTTTCTTGGCGGTCACAAATACCTCAACATTCGGACGTTTGACGTCGACTCGCTCGGCACCCAGGCGCATATCACGACCGTACGCGGCTGAGCACGTGGAAGGCTTGTGGCCCCTGTCAGATGCCGACTGGTGTTCGTGCTTAGCCCGAACCTGCCGACAGGATTTCACGCAATTCCGGCCGGTCTTCATGCTGCCGGAGCTGGTTGACCCAATGCCGGCCGGTTTTCACGCTCTGCCGGCGCTGGGTCACCCAATGCCGGCGGGGTTTCGGGCTCTGCCAACGGGTCTTCACGCAATGCCGGCCGGTTTTCACCCAATGCCGGCGGGATTTCGCGCTCTGCCGGCGCCGGCATTCACCAAACTCGCGCCGGCATCGGGTCCACTCGCGCCGGCATCGACTGAACTTGCTCTGGCATCGGGTCAACTCGCGCCGGCATCGGGTCCACTCGCGCCGGCATCGGGTCAACTCGCGCCGGCATTGACTGAACTTCCTCCGGCATCGGGTGAACTCCGTCCAAAAGCGGGCAAACTCCGGCCGAAAGCGAGCAAACTTGCGCCGGCATTGACTGAACTTCCTCCGGCATCGGGTGAACTCCGTCCAAAAGCTCGCAAACTCGGGCCGAAAGCGCGCAAACAGCGGCGGCATCGCTCAACCGGGCGCCGGCAGCGGGCCACGTCGAGCGGGCATCGACCCACCGGCGACCTGTGTGAGACCGGCGGCGCTCTCGGATCGGTTTGCCGATTGAGGGACAGCGACTCAGCGCCCGTCAATTTCTTCGAAAACAGCCTGCAAGGTCTTCGCGAAACCTCACCGGGATTTCGCCAGCGCCCGTGCAACCGCACGAAGCTTCGCGTTCGGTTCCGGCGGGTTTTCCAGCAGTTCCAGGACCCGCTTGAAGTCACGCTCGGAGACCTCCACGAGCTGAAGCGCCTTCAACCCCAGTCGGCTCTGGCGGTTCATTCTCTCGCAATCATCGACAGCGGTACGCCGCATAACGGACTCCAGAAGGAGGTATGCCTCACTCCAGCGCCGGCGCCAGCATCACGTCGCCCCCCCTCACCGGCGAAAATGCTCGATGCGGTCGGCGAAGACGACGGAAATCGCCTCGGAAGAGGGCTCCGCGAAGAGGGCGATCGGCATCGCTTCGAGCTCGTAGAGGACCTCCCCGTCCCCGCGGAAGATCGTCTTTGAACCGACGAAGATCCACTCGTTCCCCGATTTTGCCGCCAAAAAGGGGAGCGTCTCCAAGCGATAGGTGGCTCGCATTCCGCCGCCCATATCGAATTCGCGGAGGTCGTCGCAGACCGCGACCAGCGTATCGCCGCTGCCGCGGAGCGCGACGTACCCTTCCTCGCGATGGACGAGGGCGAGACCTTCTGCAGTTCTTGCAAAAAAATCAATGTGCCCATCGAGGGTAAGGCTCACCGCCACCCCGGTCGCGGTCGCGTGCACGCGGTTGTGGGAGCAGAAGAAATCCTCAAGCGCGACGTGCGAAACCGCGCCGCTGCCAAGGGTGTGTTCGATGAGGAAGCCGTCTTCCGAAACGTACCAAAGGCGATCCTCCACGAGCGAGCCGAGCGCGTAGCAATCGCCCATCACCGGAAAAGAGAGCGCCTCCTTGGAGCCGTCTTCCCCGCATAGAGCGTTCGCCGTCGCGACGAGCCAGCGGTCGCCGGCGAAGACCGCAAACCGAGGCTCTTCCTCGAAAGAAAGTCGCTTTGTGGCTCCACCGCCGCCCGCCGGGGAAATCAGGAGCGCGTCCGACGGGCCGAGGAGGCAATAGCGCCCCTCCCCGGCGAAGAAGACCCGTCCGAACCATTCCCCGCGCGGGATCGGGGTGACGCCCGCGCGCTGCCAGGTGTTCCTGTTCACAGCGTCGAGATCAAGACCTCGCGGTCCTTCGATCCGTTGGCGGGGCCGACAACCCCTCGCTTTTCCATCATTTCTACGATACGGGCCGCCCGGTTGTAGCCGAGGCCTAGCTTGCGCTGGAGCCAGGAGGTCGAGCAGCGGCGGGTGTCTGCGACGATGCGGAGGGCGTCGTCGTACATGGCGTCCTGCTCGGCGTCCTCCTCGACGACCGCCCCCTCTTCGTCGCGCGGCTTGAGGATGTTTTCGTCGTAAATCGGCTCCCCCTGCTTGCGGAGGTGATTCGTGACGGCGTCGACTTCCTCTTCGCTGATCCACGGGCACTGGACGCGGCGCGTGTCGTTCGTTCCGTTGAGGCGGAGGAGGAGGTCGCCGCGGCCGAGGAGGTGCTCGGCCCCCTGCTCGTCGAGGATCGTCCGCGAGTCGACCTTCTGCGCCACCCGGAAGGCGATACGCGTCGGGAAGTTCGCTTTGATCATGCCGGTGATGACGTCGACCGAGGGGCGCTGGGTCGCCAAAATCACGTGCATCCCGGCGGCGCGGGCCTTTTGAGCAAGGCGGGCGACGGCCGCTTCGACTTCTTTCCCTTGCTGCATCATCAAATCGGCGAATTCGTCGACGACAATCACAATGTAGGGGAGCTTCTCGGGGAGCGGGGCGACCCCTTCCACGTCGTCTTTGACGAACTCTTCAAAGCCGTTGTGGTCCTTCGTTGAGACGACCTTCGCGTTTGGATTTTTCGCCTCGCCGCGCGCCACACGGGCGACCCAACCGTTGTAGGTGCCGATGTTCTTCGTGCCGGCATCGGCGAAGGCTTGGTAGCGACGCTCCATCTCGTCGACGGCCCACTTGAGCGCGTTCGCCGCCTGCTTCATGTCGGTGACGACCGGGAGCAGCATGTGGGGAATGCGATCGAAGGGGGCGAGCTCGACGACCTTCGGGTCGATCATAAGCATGCGCAAATCGTCAGGAGTTCTGCGGTAAAGGAGCGACGTCAGCATGACGTTGAGCCCGACCGATTTACCGGCACCGGTCGCGCCGGCGACGATGACGTGGGGCATCGAGGCGAGGTCGGCGAAGACCGGGTTGCCGACGATGTCGCGGCCGACGACGACCGGAAGCGGCACGTCGTACTCCTGAAAGCGCTTGTCTTCGACGAGCTCACGCAGGCTCACCGGCTGCCGCTTTTCATTCGGCAACTCAAAGCCAATTCGGTTCTTCCCAGGGATCGGCGCGACGATACGCACCTTCTTCGCGAGCGCGAGCGCGAGGTCGTCGGCGAGACCGGCCACCTTGGAGACCTTCGTGCCGGAAGCCGGGGAGACTTCGTAGGTCGTGACCGTCGGCCCCGGGAGGATCTCTTCGACCTTCCCGGAAACACCGTAGTCGGCGAGCGTCTTGATCAACAAATCGGCATTCTTGAAGAGAATCTCTTTGTCGATCATCGCCGAAGGATCGGCTTTTTGAATGCTCAAAAAATCGATCGACGGGAGCTCGAATTCCTTCTGCATCCGCACCATCACCGGCGGCGGCGACTCGACGTGCGCGGAGTGGACCGAAGAGGCGGCCGGGATGACTTCCAAGGCGGCGGTCGTGTCGACGATCACCGGGTTCGCCGGCGCCGGCGGCATCGCACGCCCACCGGCACTCGCGCCGCTGGAGACCGGGCTCGCGACCGGCTTCTCCGCCGCCCGGAGGACGCGCCCACCGGGGAGCGGCAGCGGAGCCGCAACTGGCGCAACTGCCGCAACTGCCGCAGCAGGAGCGGCAGGCGCAACGCGCGCGATCGAAATCGGGCTCGGTTCGTCGTCCGCGTCGTCCGCCTCGTCGTCATCGCCGTCGAGGGCGTCAACCGGCTCTTCTTCCTCGGATTCGTTGCCGAAATCTTCGTCGAGCTCGTCGGTCCCGTCGGCGGCGTCGTCTTCAAACGCGGGGGCAAAGGCGGCGACCGGCGGCGGCGTTGCGGTGCGCGGCCGAAGCGTAACGAGCGGCGCGGCAGCAGCTGCTCGTCCGCCCGGAACCGCCGTAGGCGGTGAGGAAACGGCGAGCACGGATGGAGCTGCAACGGACGCGACGGAACTGGCGACGACCGGCGCCGCGAGGGACGCCAAGGCCGGTGCGACGACGATCGCCGGCTCGACGAAAGCCTCCACGTCTCGTCCCGGCGAAGCGCCGGATCCGAGAACTTCCGCAACTTTCGGCTTCCGCCCCCGCTTGGCGGCGACCGGCACCTCGGCAGGAGCCACTTCAGCAAGGGCAGCAGGCGCGCGCACCAGTGCCGGCGCGACCGCGCGGGATGCCGGGACGATGTCGTGGTCGGCGAGCGCATCGGCGATCGGATCGCTGTTTCGCAGCCCGGTGCCTGCGCCTGCAACTGCAACTGCCTGCTTCTTTTCGCGTTTCACGGCGACGACCGCCGACGGGCTCGGGGAGCCTTCGAAGACGAGCGGCGAGGTGTCGTCGGCCGGCTCTTCGACGGGCGGCGGCAGGCTGCGACGGACCGGCGTGCGGACAACGGCGGCATCGATGGCCGGCGTGAGTTCAATCCGCGGGCGCTCTGCTTCCCGACGCTCGGCGTCGAGTTCGCGGGCCTTCCGCCAGGCGTCGGCGAGCGACTGGGCACCGCGCGCCGTCGTCGCCGCACTGCGGGAACCGAGCGTCGCGAACAGGCGAATCAATGCGATAAACGAGAAGGTCGATCGCCCGATGCAGACGAGCGAGAGGAGCGCGAAACCGACGAGGAAGGAGCCGATCGTCGAGAAGAGCGACCGGGACACCTCGCCGAAGAGCTCGCCGACGGCGCCGGCAGCATCATGATTTCCAAAGGCTTTTGCCGCCGGCCAGCCGACTTGCACGAGGGCCGCCGTCAGGAACGCGATCGCAAAATCGCTCCCGAGGCGCGCCGGCGTGAGGGTGCTCCGCCGGTTCGTGACGAAGGGGATCCCGAGAAGAGCAATCTCCGCCGGAACGATCCACGCGATGATCCCAAGCAACGACACAAGCCCGCGCGCCGCCCCTTCGCCGACGGGGCCGACCCAATTCGCGCCGGTCGTCGCCGGAACGCCTTCTGCCGGCGGGGTCCCGTCGCCCGCGTAGGAGGCGAGCGCGAGCGTGAGGAAGAGCGCCGCCGTCCAGAGGAGGAGCGCCCCGATTTCCCGGCCGCGCGCGTAGTGGTCGGCTCCGGTGCCGAGCACCTTCGGGAGCTTCATGTTCGACGGCAGCGAAACCCCGGCTTCCGGGAGCGGTCGACGAGGGGCGAAAAGCGGAAGTCCCATATTGTTGGCCTACGTTGTCCTACATCGGAACCTACGCAGGCCGAGCGGGATCGGTCAACTATCTGCGGACGGAGGCCGAGCGGCCAACCTTTGTGCATGCCGGCGGCTCCCCCAGGGCCCCATCCAGGACGGTCCAGGACGGTCTCTCGAAAAGAAGATTTGAGGTTTCGACCGCGGTCGGCGTAGCATCGCCCGTCCCGGAAGCTCTGAAGCTACGGTTCCCGTCGTCGCGATGACGAAAGGGGCCCTAGTTGAGGCGCGCCGGGTTGGGCATGGACGGCGATTTTCGGCGTCTGTTGCTCCGTTTCCGGCCCAAAAGCCGGCACTTACGACCCGACCGCACCGCTTGCTGGGTTGGGCGTGCGAGGAACTGACGAGGACGATGACGATGCGCAAGGGAATTCGCCGAATCGCCATGGCAGCCGCAATCGGGAGCGCTACCGCACTCCCGCTGCTTTCGGGGTGCGCGGTCGGGCAATCGGACATTCATCGCTGGGAGGGGACCGAGCACGGGCCAGGGAAGCTCGAAGCGGTGCTCGTCCACGACAAGTACTCGATTGAACTGCGCAAAGAGGCGGCGCTGTCCCTCGTAAAAATGCCGGCTCGCGGCGGGACGCGTATCGGGCAGAAGATCCTCTTCGAAAAGCACAAGACGGAAGAAGGGGAAGAACGGGGCCCCGCCCTGCTCGCCCTTTCCAAAGATGCACGCGCCAAGGTGATCGACCAGCTCACCCCGGAATTGGTAGCAAAAATCACGGCGCCGCCGCCGGCACGCCTGGCAGATGGCCGCGCCGCTGCCGATCCGTCGATCCCCTACAAAGATACCGCCTACGCACTCCTGTTCGGGGAGGGCTCCGCCGAGCTCGTGACGAACCCGGAGAGCCGCAAGAAGCTCGAAACGGCGCTCATCGCCTGGTGCAACACCGATTTCGACGCCCGCATCGACAATAGCTCCCAGCTCTACGGGCTTGAGCAGGTCATGCGCTCGCTGAAGGCGCCCGCCGTCGTCGGCATTCCAGGGCTGATGAACGAGAAGGCCTACCGCGTCGATCGCATGGCGACCCTCGTGGCCGATCTCGGCGACGAAGCGACGAAGGCGAAGGGCTCGGAAGCGCTCGTCGCCCTCGGCAAGCGCTTGGAGTCGGCGGAATGGTTCGAAGATCAGAAGAAGATCGTCGACGCCCACAACAAAGAAGCGAAGACGCCGGCGACGCCGGAGCAGCTCAAGAAGCAGGTCGAGACGATCCAGCAGCGGAAGCTCTCGGAAGAGCTCTTCCCGGCGATGAAGAAGCTCGGCGGCCGCCCGGTGGTCGAGTTCCTCCTGACCTACGCGGCCGACGGCAAGAAGCCGGAAGATCGACGGAAACTCGCCCTCGCCGCCCTCGAAGGGAAGATCGACAAGACCAACAAGTCCGATCTCGATCGCGTCTTCGCGATTGCCTCCGACGACGCGACCCCCGACGCCGCCCGCGATCTCGCGTTCACGCGCCTCGGCGAGCTCCCGAAGGACCAGATCGTCCCGAAGCTCTACACGCTCTTCGAACCGAAGAAGTGGCAGGTCCGCTACGTCGCCGCGAGCCTCATCTTGAAGTCGATCGACGCCGCTGCTGTCCCGGATTTCCTCGCGAAATTGCCGGCAACGAACAAGACCAAGATGGCGCTCACCGAGCCCCTCGACTACGGGCGAAACCTGAACCGTATCCTCGGTGCAGAAAAGGCGCGCGCCCTCGCGGTGAGCAACCTCGACTCGAAGAGCTTCGGCACAAAGATGACAGCTCTCGGCATCTTCTGGGACGCCGGCAAGAAGAGCGATGCGAGCATCCTTTCGCCTCTCGAAGGCGATAAGACGCCGGTCCCGGTCTGCGAAGCGGCCGACGACTGCCTCTGGAAGTGCGAAGCTCCGGCGGCCGATGGCAAGGGGACCGAATTGAGAGAAGTGAAGACCATTGGCGAGGTCGTCACCGTCTGCATCGTGCCTAAACTTAAGTAATTTCAGGATGCGTTCTCCAGTCCGGCAAATCGCCGGGCGGAGGCAGAGGCATCGCCGGCCCCCGCCGGCGGTGCGAGCGGCGGAAAAGTTTTCACCCCGCCTCGTCGGAGTGAATCGGTGATCGAGAACGTAGGAGTCGGACGATGAGCGCGGATCCGAACAAGAAGAGCCCCCGCACCTTCCAGTGCCGCGACGTGCTCTGGGACAACTTCGAGCAGATGGCTCGCGAGCTGGAATGCAGCGTCGATTACCTCGTAAACGAGGCGATGAAGCAGTACGCGCGCCAGCGTGCGGCCCAGGCGGCTGGCGCGGGTGCAGGTCCGGCGTCGCAGGGGCCGGGTATGCGGCCGATCCCGGCACCGCCCCCGGGCGGAGGAAGCCAAATCGGCGCCGCCTACGGTCCGCCGTCGGGCCGGCTCCCGCCGCCGCCGATGCCGACGCGCGGAGGGGCGCTCCCGGTCCCGCCGCCGCGCAATCCGGGTCCGCCGGGCCCGCCTTCCATGGGCGGTCCGCCTTCCATGGGCGCTCCGATGCGCTCCGCCGCCCCCCCCGCCCTCGGCGCCGGTCTCCCGTTGCCGCCGCCGCCTCGTGGGGGAGGGAACTACGATCCGCCGGCCCGCCCGCCGAGTGTCGCGCCGCCGCCGGCCGCGCTCGGACGGACGATGGCCTCGCCGCTCGCGGCCCCGCCGCCCGCCTTCCGTGCCCCAGCCCCGCCGCCGCCGCCCGCGCAGCCCGCCTACGCGGAGCCGGCCGGCTTCCCCCAGTCGACGGGGACGCTCTGCGCCTACTACCAGGGCGATCGCGTCCCGGTGAACAAGGACCGCTTCATCATCGGCCGCGGCAAGCAGTCGAGCGATCTCACCCTCAAAGACCCGAACGTATCGCGCCAGCACGCGATGGTCGAGTACCAGAACGGCGTGTATTTTATGGTCGATATGGGCTCGACGAACGGCGTCGAGTACAACGGCCAGCGCATCGCACGGAAGCAGATCGCCGAAGGGGACACCTACCGGATCTGCGATCACGAGATTCGCTTTAGCTACCGCTGATGCACGTCACGATTTACGGCGCCGGCGCCCTCGGGTGTGTCTACGGGACCCACCTCGCGGAGGCCGGCGTTGCCGTTTCCTTTGTCACGGCGCGCCCCCGGGATCCGGCCTGTGCGGTCACCCTCGAACGGGTCGGAACTTCCGGAATTCCAAGGCATTTGTACGGTATTGACTGGCGCCTCTCCGCGCTGGCGACGACCGATCTGATCCTGGTCACCGTCGCCGCCGATGTCCTCGCCGACGTCGCCCGGACGCTTGCCGCCCTCGGTAGCGCGCCGGTCGTCATTCTTTCGCCGATGCTGCCGCCCCTCTATGCGGAAATTCGCGAAATTCTTGGGGAACGGCTCTTCGGCGGCCTCCCGACAGCGATCGCCTACCACTCGCCGGGGAGCTCCCGCTTGGAGGAGGTCTACCGCTACTGGCTCCCGCCCGCGCCGACGAAATTCGACGACGGAACCGGTCATCCCGGGCCCCCCAGTGAAGCCCTCCTGGGCTACCAGGCGACCCTCGCAAAATTCGTAAAACTTCTGGTAAAATCGGGAGTTCCCGCTGCCCTCGGCCCCCACATGGCCGACCAGGCGGCCGCGGCGACGCTCTCCATGGCGCCGCTGATGATCGCCCTTTACGTCGCCGGCTCCGTCGACGCGCTGGTGGCCGCCGACGACCTCCGGGACCTCGCCGCGCGCGCCCTCGACGAAACCCACACGCTCGTCGATCGGGCGCTCCCCAAAGCGGGCCTCCTGGGCGCAGGGATGACGCCCGCCTTCGTCCGGTCGTCGCTCCTCGGCGGCGCCGTCGCGCTCACAAAATTGGTCTCACCGGAGACGATCCTCCATCTGAACGCCCATTTTGCCCATGGGAAATTGCGCGGGCAGCACGCAGCATTTGTAAAAGAAACATCAGCACTTGCGGCGACTCATTCCCTGGAGACGCCCGCCCTCGTCGCCCTCGGGGAGCGGCTCTCCCTACGGCCGTGACCGAAGCGTCCGTCCGCGAAGCGGGAGGCGGCGCGGAGTTCGATGCACACGCGTCGCCCCCTGTCCCGGGGACCGACGAACGGGTTCCGCGCCCGCTCGCGCGACGGGTCCTCCTCGCCTTCGGGTTCGCCTTTGCCGTCTCGGCGATGACGTCGCTTTTTGCCGTCGGAGCCCTCCGCCGGGCCGGCCGCGACACCGAACGCCTCGCCACCGGCTTCGTTCCGGTCGCTCTTGAACTCGCCCGCCTCCGCGCGACGCAAAGCTCGATCGCGACGCTTGTCGACGGCATCCCCGACGATCGCGATCCCTTGGCCGAGCGCCGCCTTTTGGAAGCGCTCGCCGCCGCCCGCGCCGGCCAGGTACGCAGCTGCCGGAAGTCCTTAGAAGCACTCTCTCTTTCTGGGACCGACGCCCCCGCGAATGAGGCGGTGAACGGCTTCCGCGATCGCTTGGAGGAAGCGGCGCGCCTCTTCGCCGACGACGATGGAAAATTCGCCGCCCTGGAAGGGACCGGCGAGCGGATCAACCGGCTCGTGATCGACCTCGGTGGCCGCGAGCACGACGCCTCCAAGAAGCTCGCAAGCCTTCAAAACGACGTGACAAAAACGATCACCGCGACCGCGACCGAGCAGCGGGAAGCCGACGGGCGCATGCTCGCCGGACTGGTGCTTTTGTCGTTTGCGTCGGCGCTGGCCGCCTGGTTCGTCGGTCGGCGCCTACAGGTCCTCCTCGCCCCGGTGGCGCGCCTGGAGTCGCGGGCGCGGGCGGTCGCACGGGGCGATCTCGAACCGCGGGCCGTCGATCCGGGCCCCGACGAGCTCGGTCGCCTCGAAGCGGCCTTCGAAACGATGGTCACCGGGCTCGCCGCCGCCCGCGAGCGTGCCGTCGCCGCGGAGCGCTTTGCCGCCATCGGAAAAATGGCGGCCCACGTCACCCACGAGATCCGCAATCCGTTGAGCGCCATCGGCTTAAACCTCGATCTTCTTCAGGAAGATCTTGCCGAAAGCGGCGACGTGGGTGAGCGGACCACCCTCGTGAAGGCGATCGCCCGCGAGGTCGCCCGCCTTGAAGCGCTCTCCGAAGAATACCTGCGCATGGCCCGCCTCCCGACGCCGCGCCGCGATGGCGATGACCTGGTTGGCGTCGTCGAAGATGTCGTCGCCTTCTGCGAACCGGAAATGGCGCGCGCCCGGTGCACGGTCACCGTCATCGTCGAACCGGACGCAAGTTCAAGTGGGCCCGCCGTCTCTCGCGACGAGGGTCGCGAACGGACGGGCCCGAGTCCAAGTGGGCCCGCCGTCTCTCGCGACGAGGGTCGCGAACGGACGGGTCCAAGTGGGCCCGCCGTCTCTCGCGACGAGGGTCGCGAACGGACGGGCCCGAGTCCAAGTGGCCCGAAGCTCCTCTTCGACGAAGCGCAAATTCGCCAGGCGCTTGCAAATTTGCTCCGAAACGCCCGCGAGGCGATGCCTCACGGCGGCCCGATCACCGTGACGGTCGCCCGCGAAGGGCTCGCAGTGACGGTGACCGTCGCCGACGCCGGGGAAGGCGTCCCCGAGGCGCTCCGCGCATCGATTTTTGAAGCGTTCTTCTCGACAAAAGGGAACGGAACCGGCCTCGGCCTCGCGATCACACGCCAGATCGTCCGCGGCCACGGCGGCGATCTCCTCTGTCTCGCAGCCACCGGTGATTCAAAAGGCGCGCGGTTCCGCATGATCCTCCCGCTCTCGCCGGCCCGAGACGCCGCCGACGAAGCCGGCCTCCTCTAACGGCAACCCGGTAGGCGGAGCGGGCGGGAATGCGCTATCGCGTCGGCTCCTATGAGCGAAGCGACGAAAGCAGAGCAGCCGCTGGCACGGATCGACGGGCGCGCAGAGAACGAACTCCGCCCGGTCTCGATGGACCTCCATTTCCACACGATGTCCGAGGGCTCGGTCCTCTATCGCTGCGGAAAGACACTTGTTTTGTGCACCGCTTCCGTCGACCTCAAGGTCCCCCCCTTCCTGGAAGGCAAGGGGAAAGGCTGGGTCACCGCCGAGTACCAGATGCACCCCCGCTCCAACCCGATTCGTCGCGAGAGCCGCGACGGTCGCGGGAAGGCCCCCTCGGGAAGAACGCAGGAAATTCAGCGCCTTATCGGCCGCGCCCTCCGCGCTGCCGTCGATCTCGAGAAGCTCGGCGAGCGCCAGATCCAGATAGATTGTGACGTCCTCGAAGCCGACGGCGGCACCCGCACGGCGAGCATCACCGGCGGCTTCGTCGCCCTCGCGCTCGCCCTCGAAAAACTCCGCAAAAACGGAGTATTGACGACGCCGGTCCTCCGCGCCCCGGTCGCCGCCACCAGCGCCGGCTTCCTGCCGAACGGCCTCTACGCCCTCGATCTTCACTACGGGGAAGACTCGAAAGCGGAGGTCGATCTCAACGTCGTCGCCACGGAATCTGGCGATTTGATTGAGCTTCAAGGGACCGCCGAAGGGGAGCCGGTCGCCCGCGCCGTCATGGACAAGCTCGTCGATCTCGGCCTCGAAGGGGTCGCCTCCCTCTGCGCCCTCCAGCGGAAAGCGCTCGCCGGCGCCGGCGTCGATCTCGCCCAACTCCTGATCGCGAAGTAGCCATGCACACCCTCGTTCTCGCCACGACCAATGCGGGCAAAGTTCGCGAACTTGCCGCTCTTTTGGCAGGTATTCCCGGCGTTCATGTGGTGATGCCGAAGGAGCTCCTCGGTTACTCGCCGGACGTCGTCGAGGACGGGGAGACCTTCGAAGCGAACGCCGCCCTCAAAGCGAAGGCGATCGCGGCGCTCACCCACTGCCTCACGCTGGCCGACGACTCGGGCCTTGAGGTCGACGCCCTCTTCGGCGCCCCCGGTGTGCGCTCCGCGCGTTTCGCCCACGAGCGCGCGACCGACAGCGAGAACAACGCCGCCCTGCTTGCCAAGCTCGGCGCGATGACCGCCCCCGATCGCGACGAAGCGCTGACCGCTCGTTTTCGTTGTGCAATTTCCATCGTCGATCCCTTTGGCGACGGCGAGGTCCACACCGTCGATGGCGTCTGCGAGGGGGAGATCGTCCCCCACCCGCGCGGCGCGAGCGGCTTCGGCTACGACCCGCTCTTTCAAGTCGCCGGCACCGGGCAGACGTTCGCCGAGCTCAACGACGCGGAAAAACAGGCCATTTCCCACCGTGGAAAGGCGATGGCGAAAGCACGCCTCGTGCTTGAGAAGCTGCTCCTCGCCCGCGAAGAGCGCCTCCGAAAGCTCGAAATTCATGAGTGAGCCGCCGGAGGGGGGAAGGCTCAGCGCGCTGAAGGAAGCGGGTCGCTTCGGCACGTTAGGTCTCGAACTCCTTGTTTTTTTGGCGATCGGCTACGGCGTCGGCCACGCGATCGACAAGCACTTCGGCACCCGCTGGGGGGAGCCCGCCGGTTTCGCCTTCGGGATCTTCGGCGGCTTCTACAACATGTGGAAGCTCACAAAAAAGGCGCAGGCGGCGCTTGAGCGCGAGGACCGCATCGCCGGTCGCAAAAGGCCGAAAGATCGCGGCAACGAGAAGGAACCATGACGGCACAAACGACGAAAAAGCCTCAGGAAAAGGCCGATTTGCGCGCACCGCTCCTCGGCACGGCGATCACCGGAGCCCTGGTGACGATCGTCGCGTTTGCCGCCGTCGATCGGGGTGCCGGCCTCTCCACGGCCCTCGGCGCCACCGTCGCCGTCGCGAACTTGTGGGCCCTCGGAAAAATCGTCGTCGCCCTCACGACGCCCGAAGACGAGGTCGTGGAGGCGGGCCCGCCGACGGAAGAGGCAAAACCGAAGTCAGGACGAGGACTTGCGTGGGGTGGCCTCGCGCTGATCAAGTTCGTCGCCATCGGCGCGCTCCTTTGGCTCACGCTGAAGAATGGCCTCGCCCACCCGCTCTTCCTCGCCCTCGGCTTCACCGCGCTCCCGATCGGCATCACCGCCGCGAGTGTGCTCAGCCGCGCGAAGGTATAACGGTACAGTCCTGCGCGCCGTTTCCTCACCGCCTTCGGCGGTTCCGGGCGGACGCGCAGCTACCAATTCGCGCAAGGATTGCGCGATTGACGCAGAGCGACGTCGCAAGGGCTGCGCACCGGCAAAATGGTGTTCCGTCGACGACGCACCGTGGTAGACGCGCGCCCGCGCCATGCCCGAGCACACTTCATTCTTCAGTTACCTGATTCATCTCTTCCCGGCCCTCGGGGAGAACATGAAGAACCTCGGTGCTACGTGGTACCTCCACGAGCCCATGTCCGAGCACAACGCGGAGCCGCTCGTCGCGAGCCTCTTCGTGGTGCTCTTGATCCTCGGCCTCGCCTTCTCCGTTAAGGGGAAGCTCGCGAAGCCGGCGGACGCTGTGATTCCTGAGGAATCTCTCACGGTTCGGACGTTTTTCGAACTCGTGATCGGGATGTTCTACGGGATGATGAAGGACATCATGGGTCCGAAGCGGGCGAAGCAATTCTTCCCGGTCATCGGAACCGCCGCGCTGTTCATCCTCTTCTCGAACTACCTCGGCATGATCCCCGGGATCCTCCCGCCGACGTCGAACCTCCGGATCACCGCCGGCTGTTCGATCGTGATTTTCCTCGCCTTTAACTACTACGGCATCAAGGAAAACGGGATCGGCTACTTCAAGCACCTGTTCGGACCGTGGATGGGCCCGGTGTTCCTCCCGGTCAACATCCTGATCTTCGCCGTGGAGGTCGTCTCCCTCTTCGTGCGTCCGGTCACCCTCTCGATTCGTCTCTTCCTGAACCTCGCCGTCGACCACCTCCTCCTCACGATCTTCAGCGGTCTTGTGGCGGTGTTCGTGCCGGTGCCGATCATGC
The DNA here is from genome assembly GCA_020720045.1 of Sorangium cellulosum. GTDB lineage: Bacteria > Myxococcota_A > Polyangia > Polyangiales > Polyangiaceae > JAAFHJ01. The sequence goes on from DYPH01000057.1 coordinate 28,898, forward strand.
TGCTCGGCGCTCTCGTCTGCATCGTTCAGGTGGTCGTGTTCTGCCTGCTCTCCTCGATCTACATCGCGCTCGCGACGGAACACGAGGACCACGGTCCGGCTCACGGCGAAAAAGCGCACGGCGCCCACGCCCACGCGTGAAAGTTTCTTTCCAAACTGTTTGATTCGCGTTATGGCGCGCCTCGAAAAGCTTTTCGGGCTAGGGGCGCTCCGGCGAATCGCCGAAGTTCGTAACGATCAAACCCGCAAGTTTTGCGGGTCACCCACTCGATAGCCCATACTTTCCCTCGAAGGAGCCACGTCAGATGTCCATCGCGAAGAAGCTCGGTCCGGCCACCGCCGCCCTGTTCGTCACCCTCGCGCCGCTCGCGGCCCATGCTCAAGAAGCCGGCCGCATCGGCGACGGCGTCAAGATGATGGCGGCTTTCGCAGCCGGTCTCGCGATCGCCCTCGGCGTTCTCGGCGGCACGCTCAGCCAGGGCCGTGCGGCCTCGGCGGCCCTCGAAGGCATCTCCCGGAACCCGGGCGCTGCCGCCCGTATCCAGACCCCGATGATCCTCGGCCTCGCCCTCATCGAGTCCCTCGTTCTTCTCTCGTTCGTTATCGCGTTCCTCCTCGTCGGCAAGATCTGATCTTCCTTCGCGGAATCGCTGCAAAACCCCCGGTGCTTCGCGCATCCGGGGGTTTTGCTTTGGAAGAACCGCACAATCGCACGCAGTGCCTGTAAAACGACGAATGCGGCGATCGGTCCCCCCGCCGACCGCCCCCCAATCCTCGCAATGACGATCTACAACTTCCTTGTATTTGCAGCGATTGCGACGATCGCCGTCCTCGTCGACCTGTTCGCCCAGAACGCGAAGACGATGACCATTGGCCGCGCCGCCGCCTGGTCGCTCGCCTGGATCACCCTCTCCCTGGGCTACGCCGGCTATTTGTACAAGGCGGTCTCGCCGGAGACGGCCCACCTTTTCCTCGCCGGCTACCTCCTTGAGAAGGTCCTGTCCGTCGACAACCTCATCGTATTTATTGCGATTTTCAAGTACTTTAAGATCGACGGCTCGGGTCCGCTTCAGCACCGGATTCTCTATTTCGGCGTCATCGGGGCGGTCTTGTTCCGCGCAATCTTCGTCGGCGCCGGTTCGCTCCTCCTCGTCGCAGGCCCCTGGGCCGACCTCCTCTTTGGAGCCCTCGTCGCGTTCAGCGCCTACAAGATGCTGAGCGGCGGTGACGACGACGAAGGGGCCGACAAGGGGGCCGAACAGGCGAACAACTGGCTCGTCCGCCAGGCGCGCAAGCTGTATCCGGTCGTGCCGCGCTTCGTTGGCGAGCACTTCTTTGTGACTGCAGAAGAGGCGCGCGCCGCCGGAGCCACCGACGAGGAACTCGCGACGGGCAGAGCAGGTGGAGCGCCTGGAGCAGGCGAAACGGCAAAAAAAGCCGTTCGTTACATGACGCCCGCCTTCGTCTGCCTGCTCACGATCGAAGCGAGCGACCTCCTCTTCTCCTTCGACTCGGTGCCGACCGTCATCGCCGTCACCCGAAAGCCGCTCGTGATTTACGCGGCGATGATCTTCGCGGTCCTCGGGCTCCGCTCGCTGTACTTCGTGCTTGAGGCGCTCAACCGCTTTCTCATCCACTTGGAGAAGGCGATTCTCGGTTTGTTGTTCTTCATCGCGGGGAAGATGTTTCTTCACGCCGCAAACGAAATCCTTCACTGGCCCGGCTGGGACATTTCGCCAAACCAGAGTTTGATGGTGATCGTTGGTGCGCTCGCGATCGGCGTGATCGCTTCGCTTTTTGCGACGCGCGAGGGCAAAGACGCGTGAAAGAAGCGTTGGGAAAGGTCCCGGCGGGACGCGAAAATCGCGAGGGCGATCTGCGCGCGCGAGTCGACCGGTACCGCGCGCGTACCGGTCCGCGTTTTCTTGTGGCGGGGCTCGCTACGGCCGTCGTTGGAGGCTGCGCCGTTGCCGGTTTCGTCGTCGCAATCCTTGCATTTACGGGTAATTCCGAGCATCCGCGCCTCGGGGGCCTGCTCTCCCTCGTGATCCTTGCGCTAACCCCCGGCACGCTCGCCGTAGTGGCAGCGCGGAGCTTGGAGCGGCGCTACGGCTACCGCGGCGTGCTCTTGCGCGTGCTTGCGCGGGGCGACCACGCAGCCCTGCTCTCGGCCCCCTCGCTCGCCGCGCGTGCGGGGATTCCGCTTGCCGACGCGATCGAAGTCCTCGCAGAAGCACAACGAAATCAACTTGCTCCGCCGACGGTGCCCCGGACGCCGAGTGGAAATCTTGCCGCGCTCGGCCCTGCATCCCCGTTGGTTACGGCGGTCTCCGGAGATGCCCCGACGCTCCCGGCGAACCGCGACGACACGCCTGCCCCCGCCACCGCCTGGCTCCCGCGCCCCAGCCCGTTGGGGATCCCCGTTCCGAGCGCGGAAGGCGGCTTTGGCGGCACTGTCCCGATGGCGCGCCCGCCGATCCCGCCGCCAGCCGGTATTCCGCCACGCGCCCCTTCCGCCAACGAGGCGCCGCCGCGAACGGTGCGCCTTCCGGCCGCGCTCCTCCGCCACAACCCGCCGGAAGCGGCGATCCAGGCCCTCGATCACTGGGTCGGGCGCACCCTTCACGAGACCTGGACCGTCGAGGCGCCGGTCGGTCGCGGCGGAATGGGGGCCGTTTTCCGGGCACGCCATCGGCGTACCGGGCGCTACTACGCACTGAAGGTCCTCCTCCCAGGGACGAGCGACGACCCCGCCGATGAAGCCCGCGCGCTCGCCCGCTTTGAGCGGGAAGCGACGGCGGCGAGCCGGTTGGGCCATCCCGGAATCGTGCAAGTGCACGATTTTCATCGTACTCCTGACGGTGGCGCCTACCTCGTGATGGACCTCCTCGTCGGCGAGACGCTCGCGGCCCGCCTCGCACGTGCAAAGCGTGGCGGTCAGATCCCATTCTCGGAAGTACGTAGAATCGCAGGCGAAGTCGGAGAGGCGCTTACCGCGGCCCACGCCCACGGGCTCGTTCACCGCGACGTGAAGCCGGCGAACATTTTTCTCGTCGCCGCTCCGCCACGAACGGTCCTTGTCGACTTCGGCCTCGTGAAACCGCCAAGCGACGCCGCGATTTCCGTGCACACCACATCCGGTGAAGTCCTCGGAACTCCACTCTATATGGCCCCAGAGCAGGCCAAAGGGGGGGCCGTGGATGCGCGAACCGACCTCTACGGCCTCGCGATGGTCGTCTACGAGGCGGTCGTCGGCCTCCCGCCTTGCTTCGAGGCAGACCTCGCCGCCGCCTATGCGAAGCTCCTCTCGGAGGAGGCGCCCCCGGCAAGTGTCGCCGCCCCAGAAGGGTGCCCGCCGGGGTTTGATGCGGTGATTGGGAGGGCGCTCGCCGCCAAACCGGAAGACCGATTCCCAACGGTTGCCGCGTTTGTACAGGCTCTAAACGCTCTCTAATAGCGCGCAAGATCCGCCATAAAAAAAGCCCGCCCAAAGGGCAGGCTTTCTCTTGGAATCCGGGGAGTTCCCCGAGGATTCACTTCTTCATGAGGGTGACCGAGATCATCGCGGAGCTCTTGCCCTTGCTCATGAAGCTCGGCATGACGCTGAGGTTCACAAAGCCGTCTGCCCCGAACTTCCCCTTCTGGTAGGAGATCGTCTTGGTGACGCTGTCGTTCATCTTCGTCTCGCTCTTCGAAGACTCCTTGTAGCCGGCGGCGGTGATCTTCTCGCTGTAGAACTTGAGAACGTCATCCGTCGACTGGGCCGACTCAATCGTCGCCGAGAGCGTGGTCGTCTTGCCCGACGAGGAAGACATCTGGGTCTTGACGGTGCCGCCTTCGATGACCGGGATCGAATCGGGCCAGCCCTCGGGGAGCTTGCCGCCCGCGATCGACCCGGCAGAGCCGGTCGAGCCGCCACCAGCGGCCGCCTTCGGGCCAGCGGCGACCTTCGACTTCACCGAGCTGCAGATCTTCTCAAACCAGCCCTGGAGCGCCGCGGCGTTTTTGATTTCCGAGGACTCGGTATCGTAGGCCGAGCAGTGGATGCTGTAGTCGTCGTTCGCCGGAACCCAGGTGTCGACGTAGAGGGAGGTCTTCTTCTCGTTCGTCGTCGCGACGATGAAGCCGTCGGCGCCGAGCTTGTCCTTCTTCAGCGTCTTGCGATCGCCGAGCATGTTGACTTCTTTTTCGGCGTCGTCCACGCTGTCGGGCTGAAGGTTCTTGAAGACCGAGAACGAGACGTGGATGCCCGAGAGGACGTTGCCCTTCTCGATGTAGGCAAGCTGGTTGTCGAGCTTGAGGAGGGTGTCTTCTTCGAAGCCTTCCGTCGGCATATCGACCGTGAAGGCGACTTCCTTGATCTTCTTCTCCTGGGACGTGAGCGGCTTGGTGCTCCAGTCGGTCTTCTTGCCGCAGCCGGCGAGGGAACCGAGGGCGAGGACGACGAACGAGGAGAGAAGAACGTTACGAGCGGACATGGGGACTCCGAGTTGCGAGGAACGTGGCTGACCATCCCGACGTAAAATGCCGGTTTGTCGTGGGGCGGAAAAACGGAAAGACTCTTCGGGGGCGGCGTGGAGCAGGTCGCCCGTACCGCCGCGCTTTCGAGGGAGCGCACTGTCGCCGAAATCTTCCGTCAACGCACCTCAAGTTGCATCAAAGAGGGCAGCTGGGGGGCGATCCCTCGCTAACAAATCGTACTTCAAGACCTTTTCGGCACCACGAGGCACTGTCGCACGCGCGCGAATCTTGCGGGCGAGCAGCGCCGCTCCGTCCGATTCCACGCTTATGAATGCATCATGCATGCGTTTATGGCGAACTCCGCGTTCACGCTCACTCGTCGGCGAGGACGACGACGGTCTTGAAGTCGAGGCGGTAGCCATCTTCGACGGTCTGGAGGAACTTGCCGACGCCGAGCTTGCGCATCGTTGAAACCGCGACGCGAACGCGATGGATGCCAGCGCTCGCGAGCATGCGCTCCCCCGGCCAGCCGGCTTCTTGAAGCTCCTGCGACGAGAGCGCCTTTTTCTGGCTATGCGCCTTCGCAAGCGCAACCAGAATGCGCGCAAGCGGCCGACGCCGTTCCAGGCTCACCAGGCCCCCTTCCGGGGTCTCACACCAGTGCCCCTCGGCACCGATGCGGACAGCGCCACGCGCGGTGGCTGGCGGCGAAGCAACCGGCGCCACGGTGGGGAAAAGCACGGCGAGGGCGTTGGCGATCGCGCGCCCCAAGGCCGACGTCATCACCGCGGACGGATCGACGGAAATAGCGAGAAAGACTCGCGTTCGCGCCTCAGCGATCGCCGCTGCATCGACAAGGGAACGACTGGCGTGCCCGTCAAAAATCGCGCCGAGCGGCACCAAGATCCGCCCAAGGCCGTCGGTCACCGCGTGCGTCTCTACGGCGGCCCGAAGGCGCGCATGCCCCTCGGCGATCGCGGTGCGCGGCGCGCCGCCAGCGACAACCGCAGCGAGGGCTCCGCGGAGCAGCGCCTCCGCTTCGAGCGCGACGAGTCCGCGACTCCGCGCCCGAGCGGCGACGTCGTCAAACGCGACGACAGAAGCGGGGAGCGACCGAGAATCATCTGCAAGAATCGCCGCTTCGAGGAGCGCAAGTCGCAGCGGCGATGCGGGATCGCCAACAAGACCTTCCGTCGCGCGGATACGTGCAATTTCCCCGCGTGCGTCGTCGACGCGCTCCCCGTCAACGGCAGCCATGGCCGCGGCGAAGCGGGCGCGCGCTTCGAGGATCGGCTCCTCGTCGGCAACCGCAAAGGCAACCGCGCGGGCAATCAGCTCGGCGGCGGCCGTCCGGTCCCCTCGGGCTTCTTCGACGGCGGCGAGGAGCAGCTGAATTTCCGCTTCAGAAACAAGCGGTTCCGTCGCACGCCCCATCGGAAAATTCGAGGACCGCCGCCCCGTTTCCGCCGTGGAGGGACTTGGGGCAGGCTTCGAATCTCCGCTCGCGGGCAGCGGCGCAAAGCGCGCCCGTGCAACCCGGCAGGCGGCAAGCGCAAGACGGGCGTGCTCGCTGGCCGCCGAGAGATCTCCACGCTCGAGAAACAAACGCGAAAGCTCAAGCTCGGCCGTCGCTTCAATTGCAGGAAATCCAAGAGTCTTTCCTACATGAAGCGCATTTGCGAGGTCTTTCAATGCGGCTGCCCCCCGCCCGCTTCGACGCCGAACGGCACCACGCAATACGAGAGCGCGGCCGACCAGGGACGGGTCGGCGCCGGAATCCTGGGTCACGTCGAGGACCGGCTCCACCAGCGCAAGGAGCGCCTGAAACGGGGTCGCCTCAGCGGAGCTCGGCGCCAGGAGGAGGAGCGCGCGGAGCGCCGGTTCTGCGGCGCGCGCGGTGACCGGGCCGCCATCGAGAACACGGCGCGCCGCGGCAAAGAGATTTTCGCGTTCCTCGACGACATGGCGAGCCGAAATACGCTTTGAAGCCAGATCGACGATCCAACGAGAATGGCGAACGCGCGCCCCCGCGAGGCGCGGCGATGGAGCCCCCTCGTCGAGGCGAATCGATGCCTCTCGGACGGCCCGAAGGAGGTCGAAGCGGACGCCCCCGGTCAGACTCGGGACGCGCTGCAGGAGGGACCGATCACGAAGCGCTTCGAGGACGGCGGTGACCGCTGGTAGCGGTCGACCGTCGGCGGTAAACCCATGAAGGTCGATCACTGCTTCGGTGGCGGCGAGAGAAAATCCCCCTTCAAAAACAGCTAGA
>DYPH01000190.1 GCA_020720045.1 Sorangium cellulosum
ACATTGCTTTGATCACATCCCGTGTAAATTGCAATTCCGAGCAGCTACCTAGCGCCCCATCCAGGGGCACGTGGCCAGTAGTTGGCGAAACGGACGCCGACTGCACGAGAACCCAACCGGGTGACCGTAGGCCTCAACAGGTACACATTCCTGGGACTTTTCGTAGCTCCCTTCCGCATCGGGTTCAATGGGCCGGTCGCAATCGCCGAAACGGGAAATATCCCAGCGATAGTACCCTCGCGGATCCCAAAAATGAACTACTTTAACAGGGACATAGGTACCCTGCGGGTACTTGGCCGCACAAGCCGCAAAATCATGCCCACCGCGAATGACCTGATACTGATCGCCGGGACACGGGTCCCATTCGAGTTCGAGATCGACGAGTGAGATATCTCCGTTTTCCGCATTCGCAACCGGGTCGTTGCGGACCACTTGTACCGTCGATTCGAAGGCTTCCGTCGGGTGGCAGGCGGCGAGCGCAAGCAGCGACACCGACCCAAGCGCGTGTGAAGCGCGGCGTAAAGTGAGGAGAGCCACAGGGCTCTGTTAGCAAATTTGCAGGCGCCCCCTCGGGGAGATTCCGGGCAGCTCCGCCGAAGGCGGCGAGGAATTGGCAAGCACGACGGCAGCCGGGAAGCGCGAACCCGCGCCGTCTCCCGCTTCGCGGACGGACGCGTGCGAAAGGTTGCACGAGTACCGCAGGAAATACTAACGTCGCCGTTATCTTGGGGTCCACGCTCCGTCGCTTCCTGGTCGTTGTCGCTGCGCTCGTTGCGTTTGTGACGCTATTGCCAGCATTTGGCGAGCGAACGGTGCGCCGCAGCCGCCCATCGACGATGCAGCTTTCGGCGACCGAACTCCGCGGGAAGACCCTTGTGACGGCCCGCCACGAGCTCCGCTACGCGGAACCTACGACGGGCGACCACGTCAACGATGACGACGCAGACGTCACGTCCCCCGACGAGGCCTTGGACGCCCACGACCGAGATGGTGATGACGATCCTTCCGCGCCACCGCTTGGTCTTGAGATCACACTCATAGCGCCCCCCGCCCACCGGGCGCCGGCAGCGGTCCCGACGTTGGAACGACCGGGAATTCTTCTGTTTAAGCAAATTGTTAGGCCTGGTTAGTCGGCGTCGATCGAGCATCACTCGGTCCTCCGACGCCTCGCACTTGCCTCGCCCGCACCCTTGAAGGCGGACGCCCGCCGGGATTGCTTGCATGTTACCCACGAATCATCGACGCACGCGCGTTGCCCTCAAACGCGTGCGCAGGGTGCCCATCATGGCACGCCTCGCACTTGCATTTTGTGTTGGATTTCAGCTCTTTACAACGGAGCCTGCTTCCGCACAAACCGCCAATTTGGCGCCGCAAACGGCGGCGTTTCCGTCGCTCGCCGAAGCGCTCGCGCGGGCCGAGCAGCGCGCGCCGGCGGCCATCGAGGCGCGCGGAGAGGTCGCTGCGGCCCGGGCGGGAAAGCTCGGAGCGGAGGCTTCCGCATTTGGAAATCCCTACGTCGATTTTCAAGTTGACCGGGGGAGTACGACCAAAGACGTCCAGGCACTTGCCTATTTGTATATGCCCGTCGACGCCTTTGGTCAGCGCGGCGCGCGTATCGACGAAGCCGACGCGCTCGTGCGGTGGAAGGGGCTCTCCGCGGAAGCCCGTCGTAGCGCCGTCCGTGGGGAGACGATCGCCCGCTGGGGGGCTGCTCGCGTGGCCCAGGAGCGGCTCGCCCATGCGCAAGATGCCGTAGAGAGTTCAGAAAAAGAGGCAGCCTATTTTTCGGGGCGCTTTGCCGCGAAGGACACGACCATCTACGAAAAGAGCCTCGCCGACGCAGAGGTCGGCCGCTGGATGCAGGCTCGATCCGAAGCCGAACTGGACCTCCTCGAACGCCTCGCACGCCTTTCGGAATGGACCGGTGAATCGACGATTCCTCGTGCCTCTTCAAACGCGACTCTTGGCAGCATCAATGCGCCTTTACCGCCCACCCCGGTGCGCCGAGCTGCCGACGCACCGGCACTCGTGGCCCAGCACGCGGAACATTTTTTCTGGGAAAAACAGGGGGAACGCTATCGCGCGGAACGACGCGCCCCGCTGCAACTGTTGCTCATTGCCGGGCGCGGCGATCCTGGCGACGTGCGCCTTGGTGGCGGTGTCACCGTTACGCTCCCGGTGGCGCGCCGAAATCAAGGGGAAATTGCGCGCGCCGAAGCTGAGGCCGACCGAAGCGCGGCGGCGGAGGCGTCGCTGTCGGCGAGCCTCGCGGCACGCATTTCGGCGACCGAGCAAGCGCTGGCGACTGTTCTCACGGCGATCGCCAGCCTCGACAGCAACGGACTGCCGGCGTCCCAGCGGGCCGTCGATGCATCACTTGAGGCGTACAGAAGCGGAAAAATGGAGCTGTTGCCCGTGCTTGTCGCGCGACGCGAGCTGCAGCTAGCGCGAACGCGCCGCCTCGATCTCGTGGAACGCGCCTGGCGCAGCTACGGCGAGTGGATCGCCCTCACCGGAGAGAAACCGTGACCAAATTTATGACGATCAAGCTCCCGCTGTTCGCTGTTCTCGTCACGAGTCTTGCTCTGATGATCGGCACTACCGGCTGCGGAAAGCCCCAGGCGGCCACGGAGGGAACGCCCGAAACCCGGGAGAAAAAAGCGAGAACCGTCACGTTTGATCCGAAAGCGCTCGAACGGCTCGGCGTCGTTGTCGGGGCCGTCGGTGGTCCGCAAAATCAGGGATTTACCGTCCCGGGGACCCTCGAGTTCGACCCCGAGCGGTACGCGGAAGTCGGGACGCTGGCCGACGGGCGTGTGACGAGCCTCGACGTCCACGTCGGCGAGCGCGTGAAGAAGGGGCAGCTCCTCGCGCGAATCATGGTCCCGAGCGTCGCCACCGCACAGGCGGAGCTGGTGGCGGCGGCGGCCGCTTCCAAGATCGCAGCCACGAATGAAGCTCGCGAAAAAAACCTTCTGGATCGGGAGCTTACGACGGCGCGTGAAGCAGAGGTGGCCCGCGGCGACGCCGTACGGACCCAGGCGGAACTCTCGGCAGCACAGTCCCGACTTGCGGCGCTCGGTGTCGGCGCGACCGGCGCAAAAGGGGGGACCGGTGCGATCGCGCTGAGCGCCCCGATTGATGGCGTCGTCGTGCGACGCGATGCCGTCCTCGGGCGTTTCCTCCAAGCCAAAGAAACGGCATTTGTTGTCGCTGATCCATCGGTACTTCAAGCCGAGATTAACGTGTATGAGTCCGACATCCCTTATTTGAAGACCGGGGATGAAGTCGCACTGACAATTGACACACGAGAGGTCACAATCGCAGGAAAGGTGACCTACATCGAGCCACGCATCGGTCGTTCCTCGCGGGCGCTTCGTGCCCATCTCCTCGTCCCCAACGAGGACGGGAGCCTTCGGGCAGGAACCTTCGTGCGGGCCCAAATCAAGCTCCCGAACAGCACCACGAAAGGGGCCGGGAGCATGTTCGTGCCGGCGGAGGCGGTCCAACCGCTCGGCGAGGAGGACGTCATCTTTGTGGAGAAGAGCGCCGGGGTCTTTGAAGTGCGCCCGGTGACCGTCCGCCGCCGGAGTCCCCAGGTGATCGAGCTTGGCAGCGAAGTCAATGCCGGCGAACGTATCGCACTCAAAGGAAGTTTTCTTCTTCGCGGAGAGCTCTCAAAACAATGAGTACCTCAAATACCTCCGCGCAGACCCCCTTGCATCAAACTGGATTGTGGGGCTCGCGCAATCCGCTCCTCGCGATCTTGGCGACGCTCTTCATCGTCGCCATTGGGATCTTTGCGTCACGGAAGCTCGCGATCGACGCCGTCCCGGATGTGACCAACGTCCAGGTCCAGGTCGTGACGCGGGCCCCTTCCCTTTCGGCGACCGAGGTCGAAGCGCAGATCACCCAGCCGGTGGAGCGCGCAATGGCCGGTGCGCCCGGTCTCACGCAAGTCCGTTCGATCTCAAAGCTTGGGATTTCGATCGTGACGCTCATTTTCAATGACGACACGGACGTCTATTTCGCGCGCGCCCAGGTGAGCGAGCGCCTCTCGACGCTCCGAGAAACCATTCCGGCGAGCGTCGGCGTGCCCGAGCTGGGCCCTGTCACGACCGCGCTCGGCGAGATCTACATGTTTGAGCTGCGACCGGACGGCTCACACCCACGAAGTGCCGAAGAATTAAGGACAATTATCGACTGGCAGGTCGCTCCCCGACTGCGCCAGGTGACCGGCGTCGTCGAAGTCGTCGGCTTCGGCGGGAGCGTCAAGCAGTACCGGGTCACTCTCGATCCGGCAAAGCTCGCCGCCCATCGCGTCGGCGCTGCCGAAGTGCGCAACGCCCTTTCGAAGGATAACCGCGTCGCCGGTGGCGGCTTTGTCGAATCGGGCGGTGAGCAGATTGTACTCCGCGGCGATGGGCGCTTTCGGGCCATTGAAGACATTGAAGACGTCGTCATTCGCACCGACGACCGTGGAATTCCGATCCGCGTCGGCGAGCTCGGGGAGGTCGACACCGGTCCGACGCTCCGCCAAGGGGCGATGACCCGCGACGGTCGCGGTGAAATCGTCGGCGCGAGTGTGATGATGCTCAAAGGGCAAAACAGCCGCGACGTCGTCGCCGGGGTGAAAGCGGCGATCGAGCTCCTCAAGCCGCAACTCCCATCCGGGCTGCGGGTAGAGCCCTACTACGACCGCGCGGCGTTCATTGATGACGTCCTCCATACCGTCGCCAAAAATCTCACGGAAGGGGCATTGATCGTCGTCGTATGTCTGCTCCTCACCCTTGGGAGTGTGCGCGCCGGCCTCGTCGTCGCCGGAGCGATCCCCTTCGCCATGCTCTTCGGCTTCTTCGGCCTCGTGCTTACCGGCTACTCGGGGAACGTGATGTCGCTCGGTGCCGTCGACTTCGGCATCGTCGTCGAAGGGGCGGTGCTGGTCGTCGAGCACGCGATGACCCACGGTGCGCTTGGAAAAAACCTGAAAGAACGGCAACGTAACCTACGCGAAGCGATGAGCGATGTCGCGAGGCCGGCGATCTTCGGTGTAGTCATCACGCTCCTCGTCTTCCTCCCGCTGATGACGCTGGAGGACGTCGAGGGGAAAATGTTCCGCCCGGTCGTCGTCTCCCTCTGCTTCATGCTCGCCGGCGCCCTGTTTTATGCGCTGGTGTTCGTGCCGGCGATCGCCCCGAGTTTCCTCACAAAAGTGGCGACGGTCGAAGAGCCCTGGCTCGTACGGAAAGTACGCAAGGTCTACGAACCGCTCGTCGACCGGGTCCTCCTCGCGCCGCGGAAGACGCTTGCCGTCGCTGGCGTGGTGACGGCGCTGCTGCTTGCGAGCGGCGCAACGATCGGCGCCGAATTCCTTCCACGAATCTTTGAAGGGGCCTTCGCCCTCGATGCGTCGCGGCCGCCGTCGACGGCGCTCGGCCAGGCCATTTCTCTGTCGAAGGAGATGGAAAGCGCCATTCGCGAGACGCCAGAAGTGGAGACGGTCGTCTCCCGAATCGGGCGCCCGGAGGGGGCAGTCGATCCGCAAGGGCCGGAAGGCAGCGACGTCTTCGTCATTCTGAAACCGCGCAAACAATGGCGTAAAGGCATCACGCCAGAGTCTCTGGCAAACGAACTTTCCGAGCGCGTGGCTGCGCGCGTCCCCGCCACTCAGGCCGCGGTAAGCCAACCGATCGAGATGCGCGTCAACGACATCGTGGCCGGCGTCAAGAGTGACTTGGCCATTAAAATCAAGGGGGAAGACCTTGAACAGATGACGGAGGCCGCCTCGATGATTCGAAGAGCGGTCGCCGAGGTCGACGGGGCAGCCGACGTAAAAATGGAGATTGCGACCGGCCTCCCTGCCCTCAACGTCCGCGTAAATCGTGACCGCGCCGCACGACTCGGCGTCTCCTCGGAGGACGTGCTCGACACCCTCGCCATGACCCGCGCCGGCATCGGAGTGGGGCAGGTCCGTGAGGGGGAACGCGTGTTTGACCTCGTCCTTCGCGTCGGCGGAGAGGCGGTCGACGACGGCGACGATCTTGAGCGACTCCCGGTCGCCGCGAGCCTCGGGGGGGCCAATGAACTCGTCCCGTTGCGCCTCCTAGCCGACGTCACCAAAGAGCGCACCGTCGTCCAGGTGAGCCGAGAGCAGATGCGGCGCCGACTCGTCGTCCAGGCGAACGTGCGCGGCCGTGACATCGTCTCCTTCGTCGGCGAGGCGCAAGCAAAGGTCGCTTCGCTCAAGCTGCCGCCCGGCGTTGAGCTCGAGTGGGGCGGGCAGTTCCAGAATTTCAATCGCGCGAAAGACCGGCTGACGCTTCTCGTACCGGTCTCTTTCGCCGTCATTGCAATGATGCTTTTCCTGACGTTTCGACGGATTCCGCACACCATCGTGACGCTGCTCTCCATTCCGTTTGCGCTTGCGGGCGGGATCGCGGCGATGGCGGCGCGGAGCCTCCCGTTCAGCATTCCCGCCGGCGTCGGCTTTATCGCGCTCGCGGGTGTTTCCGTCATGACCGGCATCGTCATGACGACCAACCTCCTCGCGGTCGACGAAGCCCTTCCTGCCATTGAGCGCGTGCGAAAAGCGGCGCGTGCGTCGCTGCGCGCTCCGCTCTCCACCGCGCTTGTTGCCGCCGTCGGGTTTATCCCTGCGGCGATCGCCACCGGTACCGGCTCCGAGGTGCAGCGCCCGCTCGCGACGGTCGTCATCGGTGGGCTCCTGATCGCCATGATCCTTGGAATGCTTGCACTTCCGGCGATGCTCGCGCTGGTCGCCGAGCGACAAGACGCACAACGCGAGACCGGGCCAAATCGTCGTCCCCACTCCGACGAAGACGAAGAAGGCACGGAGCCATTGCCGGAAGGCGAGCTCGCGGGGGCTGGCGAATAGCGGTTCGCGTGGGGGCCGCACCGCTCTAGGTAGCTGCTCGGAATTGCAATTTACACGGGATGTGATCAAAGCAATGT
>DYPH01000058.1 GCA_020720045.1 Sorangium cellulosum
TTTCGCGAGGACGTGTCGCACTCCGAAAAGGAGATTCCGAGCAGCTACCTAGCGACGCTTCGCCGTCGGCCGTGGGAGCCCGAGCTGGTCCATCACCTTCTGGAGGTCGTCCCACACAAGCTTTTTCGCCTGCTTGGCGCGCGGGTCGCCAGGATCGGCGAAGCTTGTGAGCGGCAACGTTGGCATTACCGGCGTGCGGCTCCGGTAGACCTTCCACTCGCCCCGTGGCGGCGCGCCGAGGGCGGCCCCCACGAGCGCGGTCGCCGCCGCATCGCCGAGGGCGACGATCGCCTTGGGGGCAAGGGCAAGAAGTTGCTCATGAAGAAACGGGCTGCACGCGAGGAGTTCGCCCGGGAGCGGCGCCCTTGAGGAATGGCACTTGGTCGTCGTAAGGACGGCCGCGTCGGTCGCCGCGTCGAGGCCCATCGCGATGATCATCCGGTCGAGGAGCTCACCAAGGGGGCCCGAAAACGGGAGGCCGGATGCATCGTCGTCCGCGGTCGGCGCTTCACCGACGAAGACAATCTTCGCCGTTCCTGTTGCCGCACCCCGCAAAAAGACCGAGTTCGTGCGCGTTGTATGTAGACTGCAAGCGGTGCACCCGGAAGCCTCGGCGGCAAGAACCGCGAGGGGACGCGCGCCGGAACCTGGTAGACTCTTTGGTGCATCCTGCGCGGGCTTGGGTGCATCCTGCAGGGGCTTGGGTGCATCCTGCAGAGACTTGGGTGCATCCTGCAGGGGCTTCAGTGCATCCTGCACAGGTATGGCCGTGATGGCCGGCGCCGTTTGGGCAGGTGTCTCGGTCGGTTCTTCGCGGACGGGCCTGGCAGAACCACGCGGAATCCCGTGGCTTCCCGTCGATTCATGCCACTCCAAGTAGGCCCGCAGCGAACCGACGAGGCTCCGAAGCTCTTCGCGCTCGTCCATTTCAGCGATCGTAGCTCACGGCGAAGTCTTTCGTTGCCCCGATCGGGTTCCCGTCATCGTCGAGGGCCGGCTCGAACTTCTGGCTTCGTGCAAAGGTGGCGGCTGCGCGCCCGAACCCGGCGGAGCTTTCGCGGACGACCTGGACTTTTTCTACCGTTCCGTCGGGGCGGATCGTCACGCGCAGGGTAACTTTCGCCGAGTCGATGTTCTCTTGATCGGCCTCGGGCGGAAAGGGCGCACTCGTCCAAGCCGCCGGATTCTTTTGGGAAGCGGCGCGTGCCTTGCTCACCTTCGGGCCGGCAGGCGCCGTGCCCGTGCCGCCGGTGACCCCGGGCCCTTTGGCCTCGACGTTCCGGACGGCGGTCGTCGACGTGCCATTTGCTGCCGAGGTGCCGCCCGCGAACGTCGACCCGGAGCCGCTAATGAAGCCGTCGTTGCTGAAGTCTTCGATTTTGTTCGGGTCGGCCGGCGCCGTGAGGACCGCGCCCGCCTGCGCCGCCGCTGGTGCAGCGGCCGGCTCTTCCTCTTTGGGTTCGACGGGGGCATCTTTCGGCGGTTCCGGCGGCGGGACGTCTTTCACCGGTTCCGGCGCCTGTTCCTTCTCGACCTCAATGTCGGCTTCGGCGACGACGATCCCTTGGACCTTCCGGCCGAGAACATCTTGAAACGCGAGGATTTCCGTCAAGACCGTCGCCGAGGCGGCACCCCCCGCCATCCCGCCGTGGAGCAGGAGGGCGAGAACGACCGTCAACGACACGGGCAGGCGCGTCCCGAGCGAACTCACGCGGGCAAACGCGTCTTCATGGCGCGGTGCCACGTAGGGAAGATCTAGGGAAGATGCATGCATCGCCGCCTCGTTTCGCGCGTGAAAAGGGTTACTTCTTGGGGGCGCCGTCTGCGCGGGCGGTCGGCGTGACACCGAACGCGATCTTCTGAACGTTTGCCTGCTTCAAAAGATCCAAAACGTGAATGACTCGACCGTGAGAAACTTCGTTGTCCGCTTTGATGACCGCGCGAAGTTCCGCGTTCTTGTCGTGGGCGGTCTTTGCGAGCGCCATGATGGCGTCGTCGTTGGCTACTGGCTTTGAGTCGACGAGCGTTTGGCCGTCCTTCGCCAGAACCACGCTAAACACGGTCTGCACTTCGCCGCCGCTCGCCGCCTTCGGGAGGTCGAGCGGGACCGCCTCGTTTCGGACGATCGCTTGGGCGGTAACCATAAAGATAATCAGGAGAACCAGCGTGACGTCGACGAGCGGCGTCACGTTGATTCCAACGATGCCGTCGTCTGAGTCTTGAGCGCCACCGGCCATCTCAGTTCTCCTTCGCGTCGTCGTCGTCGGTCTTCTTGGAAGACTTCTTTTCGGCTTTTTCGGCCTTTTCGGTCTTCTCCGACTTTTCGGTCTTCGCAGCGACCGCCGCCGGTGCCGCCGCGGCGGGCGCCGCGCGGAGGTGGGCAAGAAGGACGTGGGAGAGGGCGTCGGTGTTCGTCAGCGTCGTCTTTACGATGCGTTGGAAGCTGTTAAAGGCGGCGACGGCGGGGATAGCGACGAGGAGACCGACGGCGGTCGCGACAAGCGCCTCCGCGATGCTCCCCATGACGCCACCGCCCGCCATTTGGGCTTGGGAACCGGCTGCCGACATCGACTTCTTCAGGTCGTCGAAGGCCATGAGAATGCCGATAACGGTACCGAGCAGTCCGATAAACGGCGCATTGTTTCCGAGGGTTCCGAGGAAGGCGAGGCGCGTCTCAAGCCGGGCCTTTTGCAAGGCTGCCGCGCCCATCATCGCCTCTTCGGCGGAATCGGCGCCGCGGTCGGCTTCGACGACTCCTGCAAGAACAACAGCTGCTTCCGCGCTCGGGGACCCCTTCAAGAGGCTCTTGGCGCCGCTCAGGTCGTCGGCTCGGAGGCGATCGCCGAGGTCGCGCATGAGTCGGGCAATGTCATCGCGGAGCGACCAGTAGACCCACGCGCGCTCCAACATGATCGCCAGCGAAACGACGGAAAGAACCATGAGCAGCCAGAGGATCCAGCTCGCTCCGAAGCTGACCATCACATCTTTGATACGCTCGATCATCTCGTCATCCGTCCGTTTGTGCGCTTGCGGTAGGTCAAGAAGAAGCCGTTGCTGAGCCGTCGTCGCCGTCTGATTCCGAAAGCCCTGCTTCCGTTCCGTCGGGCGTTGCCGGTGCGGCGTGGCCTCGAGACGGCTCACGAAGCTGGAGGAGTGCTCCGAGAACCGTCGTCGCGTAAGACCCGCGAGCTAGCACGAAATCAAAGAGCACGTCGGCAGTTGCCGGGTCGGTTAGCGACTCTTCCACGCGAATGCAAGGCGCCTGCACTTGCAATTGAAGTGCACGACGGGTCCCCTCGCCGAGCGCCTTCGTGCGATCCCAGGGGAAGTCTTCGCCGAACAGTTCCGTGACGATACGCTCCTCCAGGGCGCCGATTGCCCCTTCCGGTCGTTTCATCGTCACCCCCGGCATCGGCCCCGTCGGACAGACCTCAAAGCGCGCGCAACGTTCGTGATCGCCGGCGGCGTCGGTGCAGAGGAAGACGGCGTGGGTACCTGTTTTTTCGAGCAGTTCCCCCAATTGGGGCCGGTTCCACGTGCCATCGGCAACGCGGGCTGCGAGGACGCGGTTGAAGGCTTCCGATTGGGCGGCGGAGAACAGAAACCGACGCTGTTTCGGGTCCCTCGGGCCGCCTCTACCCTCACGAAGGGTGCTAATTGCACGCATCGCGTTGTCGCCGTCGCGACCGAAGCGTTGCTCGCCGTAGTAGTTCGGGACGCCTTGCGTTTCCGTGGCGAGGAACGCCGCTTCGAGGGCAGGGAGGGCGGCGCGGTCGATTCCGCGGACACGCACGCTAAAGCGGTTGCCAAGGAGGTGCCCGGTCTTCAGTTTGTTCCGGTGGCGCTTGGCCTCCTGGATCTTGACGCCCGGGATATCGAGCCTTGCGACGGCATCATCAATGCTCGCAAACTTGCCACTCGCCGGCAGGGAAATCGTTTGCGTGGTGACCGCAATCTTGTCCTTCATTCCTGCGATCCCGATGTCTCGCGGGGGAATTTGCAGGACGTCGGCGATTCGCTTCACCGCCTGAGGCGTCGTCAGGTCGCGCTTTTCGAAGGTAACGTACAAATGATCGCCGACGCCTTCGGCCAGATAAAGCGGGATTTCCTCGACGCGAAAGTCCTCCGGGACCGACTTCAAGAGGCCAGACGGCAGGGCGGAGGTTCGCGGCGCTTCGGCGAGGGAATCGGCGGCGGCCACGGGGCTTGCGGGCGAGGAAGACATGGAAGGCCGGTTACCACTTCCGCTCGACTCCCGGGGCGCGCTATTCGTGGGCGCGATGGTCACTCTTCATTCGGCCTCGGGCCGCTCTGTCTCGCGCGCCCTCGGACTCCTTGCCTTCGTGCTTGCCGCTGGCTGCGGCCCGGCAAATCCGCCGAATCCGAAGCTGGCCGACGTCGCCATGGCGAACCGCCAGCGTCCGGCGATTCCCGAGGAAGATCTTGGCACCTTCGAAGCTGTACCCTCGGAGCCGAAGAAGGTGGCGCCGATCAAAGGCGAAAAGCGGGAGCGTTCTCGCCGCATTGTTATCAAGACGCCGCTCCGCGACGTGAAACGCGAATTGTCGTGGTTTGAGGAAATTCTCGCCCTCAAGAAAGATGGTAGCGTCAGCAAGTTGCGCGTCATCATCGGCAAAGATGAGATGACGCCGCCGCCGGCAGCCGCACCAACCGGAGACGCGACGAAACCGTCGGCACCGGCAAGCAAACCGGGCGAAGCGGGTCCAGGACCGCTCGACGCCAAGGGGGCGACCCTCGCGGAGGGGGACGGGACCGCGTGGATGGCCGTCGACGAACGCGGAAAGCCCGACCCGGCCGAAGACTCGAAGCTGGTCGCCGAAGGGATCGGAACCCGTGACGATTTCGATCCGGTCTTCGCACGTATCCCTTCGAAACTAATCAATCCGCAGGACGAAGTCCCCGAACTTGTTCCGGCGGTTAGCGATCTCTGCCGGCGCCGTTTCCTCGAAGGTGTCGGCATTGAACGAATCAAGGTCGTTTACAAGGGCGTCCGCGCCGAGGCGATGGTCTTCGAACTCGAAGTCGATTTGACGAGCAAGGCGGAAGACGCGAAGGTGGCGAAACTGAAGGGGGCGCTCGTTGTCGACAAGACCACGGGAACGACGGTGCTCTTCCAGCTTGGCGGGGTGCTCGAGATGCCCCCGAAGACGGCGTCGGATCCGGTTCCCCCGTTTGGCGAAATCCACCTTCACGAAGAGACGACGCGCGCCATCAAGAAGAAGTGACCTGTTTACGCGCTGTCTTCCGCTTCGCGGACCTTTTGCAGGCCAAAAAAGAACCCCCGCAGCCTTTCGGTAGCGGGGGTTTCCTTTCATCGAGCGTCGGTCACTCGGCGGCGTGGGCGACCTGCTCGACCATCTTCTTCCCGGCCTTCATTTCGCGGTAGGCGGTGACGTCCTCTTTGATCTTCTCAAAGACGATGGGTGCATTCTGCACGCTCTTCTGGACGAACTCGACGACCATGTGGGGGCTCTTCTTCGCCACCTTCGAGGAACTCTTCCCGAAGGCGACGACGCGATCGCGCCAGCGTTCCGCGCGCGTCTTCGTGATGTAGGGCGCAACGTTCGCAACGACATCGCCGGCGGTGCCCGAATAGGCGTGGGGGGCGCGGTAGAGGGACGAGGCGAACCGCGGGTTTTCCGTAAGGAACGTGCGGACTTGCTCCAAGGTGACGCCCTGTTCGGAAAGCGCCTGTTCAAGTTCGGCGGCGGCCGCCTGCTTCGCCTTGAAGAGGTACATTTGAACGCGCGAGTAGAAGTTGACCTTGCCGTCGCCGGAAGTCTCGACGGGGCAGTAGATGCTCCCAGGGAACTTCTCGGTGATCGCGCTTTGAACGCCGTCCGAAACGCCCGCGCTCGGCATGCACCCGAAGGGCTTCACGCTGAGCGTCATGTGCGCCTTCTTCTTCTGCACGTTGAGGATCAGCTTACCGACCTCCATGTGCCCCTCGCCGCCGCGAAGTTCATTGTTGTAGTGGTTGTTGGAGAGCTCGGCGATTTCGTCCATGTTCGGGAGCTCGTAGCCCTCGAGGCCGATCGCATACGCGAAGGTGTGGAAGAGCACCCGAATCGCCTTGTCGGCGACTTCGAGGCCGTAACGCTTTCCGAGAATGGCGAAGGGGCCCTTGCCACCGAGCCCGTAGTAGCTCGTGTCTGCACCGCGGAGGTTTTCGCGCGCGGCAGTGTCGCGACGCCCTTCCCAAACGGTGTACAGGATCCACGCGGCGACAAGCTGAATGTCGTCTTCTGCCCCTTCTTCCTCCAGGAAGCGCTGGAGGAAGTAGTTGCCATCACCTTCGGTCGTCATCGCCCAGAACTCGCCAATGATCGAGATCTTCGGCTTCGGCTGAAGGCGGTCGACCTTGATCGCTTTGAAGAGCGGACGGCACTTGAGCAGTGCGAGAAGGACGTTTGAACGCTCCTTCAGGGATTTGTAGATGATCCCTTTGGCCTGTTCGAGGACGCGGTCGGTCTCCCCCTTTTCAAGTTCGTAAGGACGAATCCGATAGCCGAGGGCGTTGAGGACGTCTCCGACGAAGAGCGCTTTCACAATCGACCAGAAAAACAGCGGGTTGAGCTCGAGACCGGAGGCTTCACCGGTCGCTTGCTTCAGGCCGCCTGACTGCTGGAAGAGCACCACCCGGAAGCCGTCGAAGCCAGCGTCGCGGAGCGCCTTCCGGTACTCGGTGACGTACATTCCGAAGCGGCACGGGCCACAAGCGCCCGCAGTAAGGAAGACGTACTTCTGAACGATCTCTTCCGACGTCAATCCGTGTTTGTCACGAAGCGTCTGGAGGAATTTTACCAAGTTTCCGACGGTAAAGTAGGTCGGGTTGCACTGGCCGCGGTTGCCGAACTCTTTGCCGGCCTGGAAGGAATCCTGGTCGGGCGGCGTCATCATCTGGACGTTGTAGCCAATGCCGGAGAGGGCGGCCTCCACGAAGTAGTCGTGGGCGACGGTCAAGCCGGAAACCAGCATCGTGATGTGGGCCTTCTCACTCTTCGTGAAGGTGAGCCCGGCCATATCCTCAACCCAGTTCTCGACCTTGCCGTCGAGGCCGAGCTTCTTGCGCTCTTCCGCTTCGAAGCGCGCGAGCTCCGCATCGATGTCGTAGGTCTCCCCGGCAAGCTTCAAGCGACGCTTCCCATCCACGCCCACATGCATTTCGGCCATTTTCTCGTCCTATTCGTTCGTTGATTGAATCGTGAAGATGGGCCTCGAGGAGGCCTTCGTCGAAGGGGGTTGGCGCTCGGCGCGGCAGCGACTACGCGCCGAGCGCCGAGGGGTCACTCAAGATTTTATTCGGCAGCCGGTGCGGCGTCGGACTGCCCCTCGCGGGAATGCACGGGGACGACGCGGCCGTCCTCGGTCTTCTTCCCGAGGCGGACCATTCCCTTCGGCAGTTCTTTGTTCGTGGTGCGGGTCCGTGCCGCCTCCCACGCGGCGACTTTCTCGCGAAGGTCGACAATTTGCTGCTCGAGGGCGGAATCACGTTTGTTCGTCGTCGCGAGCTGATCGCGCTTCAGCGCAAGAAGATCGAGGCGCTTCTGGTCGATGCGGAAGGCGAGTTCGTTCTCCCGGGAGCGGGCGTCGGCGAGGCGCTCTTCGTGGAGATTCAGCGCATGCGCGTACGTCTTCACGCGGATCTTGATGCTTCCGCTCGGTTTGTTTGCGTCGATGTCGTGGAGCGCCGCGTAGGGCGTCTTCGACGTCTCGATGATGCTGTCGATGAGGCCGTAGGTCGGTGCATCGTGGCCGCACTTGAAGCTGGAAAGGTCGAGAACGACCACGTTCGGGTGGTGGGCTGCGAAGTTGGCCGCCCAGACCTTCTGCGCACTGTTGACCGAGTAGTTCTCCGGCCAAACGTGATTGAGCTCCAGCGGCGACTGCCCGTTTGCGATCTCTTCCTTGTAGTACCGATTGAGGTACTCGAGGTCCTTCGGGAGCGAGCGAATCGAGAGGATGGGGTACCCACGTACCTGAAACTCCTCGGGAATCCCGTGATTCAGCCCCGGGTCCGAGTGGTAGGGGCGGCCGAGAAGGAGAATCGCTACGCGATCTTCGGCTTCGACGGTCTCTAGAATCGCGCGCCCCTTGTTCTGGATATCCTGGTCAAAAATGCGCTGGGCTTTCCAGGCTTCTCGGCAGGCGAAGTCGTTTTCGTCTTCCGTGATTCCAAGGCGGTCCTTGAAGCATTCGAACAGTCGGTGAGCCATGTAGGTCGGCTCGACGAAGCTCAATGCGGGATCCAAGTATTCGATCCCACGCATCGCGAAGAAGTCACTCTCCTTCGTGAAGGCCGCCTTCATGACCTCCGGTGCCCCCGCAACGATGGGGCAGCTCGCGTTATCCATCGTGTCTTTCACGAAGGAATCGACGTGGGTCAGAATCGGGAAGAAGATGAAATTGAGCTTCTTCTTCTCCGTGTGGTGATGGAAAAGGAGGTTGTGGACGTGCGCCTGCGCGACCTTCGAGGGGTAGCAGGGGTCGATTGAGCCGTACTTTCCGCCCTCCACCCAAAGTTCTTCGGTGGTCGCGTCGGAGAACACGACGTTCTGCTTCGGAACGCCGAGCGCCTCCAAGTAGGTCCGGAACCAGGGGCCCGTCGAATACATGTTGAGGACGCGCGGGATGCCGATGCGGATCTTCTTGCGCTTCTGCCAAGCCTCCTTGGGGCTGCGCTGGAAGGGGCGCGTGACCGGAACGCGTCGCATGCCGAGGAGGCCCTTACGAACTTCCAGGTCCTTCACGGGCGACCCATGCTCGGGCATCGGCGCGGCGTCGTAGAAGTGCATGAAGGCCCGCCTCGCCTCGTAGTCGACGAGGTTCGGATATTCTTGGGCGGTCTTCTTGCGGTCGGCGACGAGTTCGAGCATCGCCTCCTTCGACTCAACGGTCCCTTTCTCGCAGGAGAAACCGGCAATGTAGCGGCTCTTGCGTCCGTCGGGGGTCTTCGTGTCGATGAAGGTACGCTTGCACTCGTTCGGGCAGAAGTGGCAGACGGTCTCTTCGTCGTTCTTCGTCGTGTATTCGAGATTGATCGCCGCTTCGAGACCGATGAACGTGGACGTCCCGCGGCGTTTGACCACGCGGAGCGTCTCCATGGCCGCGCCGATGGCCCCAGCCTCACCGGTGTGGGGATGGACGAAGACTTCCGCCTCGGGCACGCGCTCTTTAATGTAATCAACCTGGGCCTTTACGGCCGCGAGATTGTACTGGGTGCCGCCCTGAAGGACGAACTTCTTCCCGAGGGCCGCCATGCGCGGAATCTGCACGACATACTGCCAGACGTTCTTCGGCAACACTTGCGCGAGGCCGGCGAGCATTTCCTCTTTCGAGAAGCCCTCTTTCTGGAAGTTGACGCGATCGGTGTCGAGGAACACCGCGCAGCCGTAGGAGAACTTCGGTGCGAGTTCCGCCTGGAAGGCGACGTCGGCAAACTCGGTAACCGGGACACCAAAGGAATCGGCGGTTGCCTGCAGAAGCATGCCGTTCCCGGCGCTGCAGCTGTTGGAAAGTCGGAAGTTCTGGATGTCACCGTTCTTGATGAACAGAACCTTGATGTCCTGGCCGCCGATGTCGCAAATGACGTCGACATCGCCGAAGAAGTGAACCGCGCTCATCATGTGAGCGACCGTCTCGACGACGTTCACATCGCTCTTCACGCACTCTTCGAGGACGTCGGCCGCGTAGCCGGTCGCTCCGAAGCCTTTGATGACGAGGGAGGCCCCCTGCGCCGTCACGAAGCCCTTGAGTTGCTCCAGAAGTTCCTTCGTGTCTTGAATCGGATTCCCCTTGGAAAGCTGGTAGGCTTTCGCCAAGATCTTCCCCGATTCGTAATCGACAAGAACGGCTTTTGAGGAGGTTGAGCCACCGTCGAGGCCGATGACCGCTTCGACGGTTTGACCTGGGAGGAACCGGGACGACTCAAACTTCGGAATCTTGTAGGCTTCGCGGAACTTGCCAAGTTCGTCGGAGGTCGCCGCGAGCGGCGGGCCTGCCGTCTCTCCGAGGCGGGCTTTGCGCCCCGTTGTGATGTACTCGCGAAGCTTCGCGAGGTCCTCGAGCCACCCGATGTGGCTCTCCTCGTGAAGGCCGTAAAATACGGCCCCCTGGGCGGCATAAAGGTGAGCATTCTCGGGAACAAAGACGAGGTCCTCGATCGGCTGATCCTTCGGCCAATCGAAGCCGCGCTCGTTCCAGATTTGCGGAATTCGAAGGCGCCAGCAGTCCTGAAGGAAGGGGAGGTACGTATTCGGACCGCCAAGCAGGAGGACCCGCGGCTTCAGCGTTCCGCCGCGTGTCAGAACCGAAAGATTCTGCATGACGATGGCATCGGCGAGCGAACAGAGGACCTCCGTCGCCGGGATGCCGCTCTTGATCAAATTGACGATGTCCGTCTCGGCGAACACTCCGCATTTCGCGGCGATGTGGTGGAGCTTTGACGCGTCGAAACGGAGGGTCGTAACCATCTCCGGCGGTGCATTCACTTTCAGGAAGCACTTGTCGATCGTGGCGCCGGTGCCGCTCGCACACTTGTCGTTCATCGACGCGACGGCGGTGCGCATGCCGGTCTTTTCGTCGATCTTGAACATGATGATCTTGGCGTCTTGACCGCCAAGCTCAATCACGGATCCGACGTCAGGATGATGGTGCTCGACGGCAAGCGTGACCGCGTTTACCTCCTGTACGAACTTGCCGCCCGTCGAACCGGCAAGCGGCGCAGACCCGGAACCGGTCAGAAAAATACGGAAGTCGGCGCGGGTTTTCGTGGGGAACGCCGCGAGAATCTGCTCCAAGAGCTCGAGGACCATCTCGGGCTGCTTCGTGTGGTGTCGCTGGTAGTCGCTCCAGAGGACCGCTTTGGTGGCCGGATCGAGGACGACCGCTTTTACGGTCGTGCTGCCGACGTCCATACCGATGGCGAGAAAGTCACGCGAAGATTCGTTCATCAGATGCTCCGGGCGCACCCTGGAAAGCGGGCCGGCGGTGAATTCGTGGGGGACGCCCCGAGGACCGACGTGCATCGCTTGCGCAGGTGTGCGGAATTTGCGCGATGGCGCCGGCAGGCTAACGCCAAACGGTCTTCGTGGAGGGACAATTTTCGTTCCGGGGCGAGGACGGTTTCCAAAGATGACCAATTTCCGACAGAGCGCGTGAAAACCACACGGACGGTAGGGGGCCTTTCCCCTTCCACGCGTCCTCCCTCTTCCAGTACGATAAGAGGTTCCGCCATGTCTCTTCCGGTCGGGTCATGCATCATCGCCCGCCCCCCAACGTCCGCTGCGGCCCATCGTGGCGCCTTCCTGAAGGAATTCGGAGGCGCAACGCGAGGTCATCGAAGGTTCCCGTGCGCGACTCGTCCCCTCCGACGCAAAAGCGAATCGACATCCCCAACATCCTCGTCGTTGGGCTCGCCGCCGACGTCTCCGCACAAGTTGAGCGGCGAATTTCGCCGTTCCCTGTCGTCCGCGCGGCCGACCTCGCGGAGGCGACCGGTCTCATCGCCGCCGCCCAGCCACTGGTGGTCGTCGTCACATCTGCACGGGGCGATGAAGAAATCGCCATTCTCCGTGATCTTGCGCGTACCGTAGTCAGCGAGTTCGCCGTCTTTGAAGAGCTCGGTCCCCTCGACGCCGCTTGCGTCGGCATGGAGCGACTCCTGATGCGTGCTGAAGCGCGTCGTACCGGCGATCCCCAGCGAAACGACCGATGAACGAACGCCCTCACGCCCTTCCGTCTGCCCCGCTCGCCGCCGAAGACACCCCGCCGGAGGGCCTCAGCACTGAGGCGCTCCCGCGCAAAAATCGTGTATTCTGCAATAGAACGCTGAAGCTAAACCACGTCGAGTGGATCGGCTTCGACATGGACTACACGCTCGCGATCTATGATCAGCCGGCGATGGACGACCTGTCGATTCGCGCGACCGTCGAAAAGCTTCTGAAGCGCGGCTACCCGAACTTCGTGCGCCACGTCCCCCACGTGACCGACTTTCCGGTGCGCGGACTCCTCATCGACAAGCGCTTCGGCCACGTCCTGAAAATGGACCGTTACAAGTACGTCTGCCAAGGATTTCATGGACTTCGCGAGCTCTCGAAAGAGGAACTTCGCGAGCTGTATCACGCAAAAAAGGTACGCCCGGCGACGTCCCGTTTCCATTGGGTCGACACGCTGTACGCGCTCTCGGAGGTCGCCCTTTACGCGGCCCTCGTCGATGCTCTGGAGCGGAACGGCCTCGCCGTCGACTACGGAAAGGTCTTTGACGACATCCGAGAATGCATCGATGAGGCCCACCGCGACGGGACGATCCTCGACGCTGTGATGGCCGATCTCCCGCGATTCATTCATCGTGATCCGGACCTCGCATCGACGCTGCATAAGTTCCGGTCGGCGGGTAAAAAGCTGTTTTTGCTTACAAATTCTGGCTGGGCCTACACCGACAAGATGATGACCTATCTCATCGGTGGTGCGCTTCCCGAATATCCGAGCTGGCGTCACTACTTCGACGTCGCCATCGCTTCTGCCCGGAAACCGACGTTTTTCACCGGCGAAAATCCGCTGTTTGTTCGCGAAGGGGGCGAGCAGAAGCCGGCGACGTTCCCGCTCGAGCGTGGAAAGATCTACGAGGGGGGCAACGTCCACGACCTCGAGCGCGCTTTTGCCTGCGACGGCGACGCGGTCCTCTACGTCGGCGATCATATTTACGGCGACATCCTCCGCTCGAAAAAAGAGAGCGCGTGGCGGACGGCGATGATCATCCAGGAGCTTGAAGCTGAGCTCCGCGCCCACGAAGCGAGCAAGGCCGACTACGACGTCGGGGAGGAACTCGAGCTCCTCCTCGATCGCCTCGAGAACGACCTCCGTTTCTATCAAGCGCGTTTCAAGGAGCTCACTCGTCGCATTGAGCGCCCCTCGGAGCCGCCGCCGCCGGCGGAAGAATCCGCGGAGACTGCAGGGGCGGTCGTCGATTCTGCAGACAGCCCGGACGCCCTCGAGGCAGAGCGTGCGCGCGTAAAGCGCGCGGTGGAACGCATCCGAAGCCGACTTCGGCAGGCCCACACCGAGCGGGATCAAATCACGAAGCGCATCGATGGACGGTTCCATCCCTTCTGGGGCTCTTTGATGAAAGAAGAGCAGGAACAATCGCTCTTTGGCGCGCAAGTCGAGAATTACGCGTGCGTTTACACGTCCCGCGTTTCGAACTTTCGGTTCTACTCGCCCCAACAGACCTTTCGATCGCCCCGCGACGAGATGGCCCACGAAATCGGCTGACGGCACGGGGGGGCGCGGCGCGCGTTTGGTGGTAGAGCGGGCCGCGATGCGCTCGTTGAAGTCCTCCCCCCTCGTCGTTCTTGTTCTCGGTTTCGCCAGCTGCCTCACGGGCGGTGTGTTGATGGCCGCCTGCGGCTCCGACGATGGCGCCATCGCCGCCGATTCGGGAGTGCCCGCGTCCGATGCAAGCTCTGGAAAAGACGCACAAACGTCGGATGCGGCCCCCGCCGAAGACCCGAAGTGTCACGCGACGCCGAGGGCCGACGGCGCCCGGATTGTGCTCGCGACGCGCCCCCGTCGAAAGCGGGCCGATGGCGCTTACGACAACCAGGGGACGCTCGTTGAGGTCTTGAAGCTCAGCGCCGACGGCACGCTCACGCGCCCGGGAACCACGTTTGATCTCGGGGGGCCCCCCGAGACGAATTTTGCCTTTACGCCGGATGGTCAGCTCGCCGTCGTCGGCCTTGGCGCCGGAAAAGGGCTCGCGACGGTGCGTATCGCTGCCGATGGTGCCGTCACCGTTGTGACCGCAGCGACGAACGACTCTATCAAGGTTTCCCCGAACGAACTCATTCCGGATTCCGACGGGAAACGCCTCTATGCGCTCGACCCGAACACGACCGCGAATGGCGGTGGTCTCCACGCGATTCGCCTCCACTGCGATGGCACCCTCACCGACGAGGGGCTCGTCCTCCCCGGGGAGCGGGCGTCCGCCTTTTCCTTCTTCGGCGGGGCGGATAAGGCGCTCTACGTGGGGGGTAAAGCAGGAGATTTGTTTCAGTATCTGCAGCCCCTCACGCTGAGCGGTGCGACGGCGACGGCGAGTGGGGCGGCGAAGATCTTCCCCGACGAGGACGCGATTCCGTCGTCGGTTGCCGTTACCCCAGATGGCAAATACGCGCTCGTGAACGACGTCGGTTTTGGCGCCGGCAATCGGGTTGGCGTCGTCGAGCTGGCGACGCTGACGACCAAGCAGGTCCTCGCGCTCCCCGGCCCGGAAGCGATTGTGGCGTCGCCTTTTGGGAACGCGCTCCTGTTCGTTCAGAGCGATACCAACGATGCCTATCGGCTCGCGACCTACGACGCAGCCAATGCGACAAAGCCCATCGGTTTCGGTCCGAAGCTTGCCGTAGCGCGGAAAGTCGAGCTCCCGTCGAACCCAGTCACTATCGCGGCAGGGACCTTGAAAGGGCGCGTACTTCTTGCGGAAGTAAGCGGCGTGCGCCAGGTCCAGTTCGCCGCCGACGGGACGATCGCCGACAAAGGGCTCTTCTCGATGGACGTCGATAAAGATCTTTTGAATGCCGTTGAAAACTTGGGAGTGCAGCCGTGACTTTTACCGTCGCAGAAACGTTTGATCTTGCGGTTGTTCCGCCGGAGGTTCGTGAGGTTTGCAACCGGCTGCGTAGCGCAGGGAAGAAGGCCTGGGTCGTCGGCGGGTGTGTCCGTGACACGCTGATCGGGCGCGTTCCCGGCGACTGGGACGTCTGCACCGATGCCGTCCCCGACGAGATGCTTCGTATCTTCCCTCGGGCGATTCCGACGGGAATTCAACATGGTACGGTGACGGTCGTCGTCCGTCGCCCCGGCCAAGAGGCGGCCCATGTGGAGGTCACGACCCTCCGCGGCGAGACGACCTACACGGACGGGCGTCGCCCGGACGGCGTCTTTTTCGTCGACGACATCGTCGCCGACCTCGCCCGCCGCGATTTCACCATCAACGCGATCGCCGTCGACGCCGAAACGGGCACCCTGGTCGACCCCTTCCAAGGGCACAAAGATCTTACGGAAAAGACGATTCGCGCCGTCGGCGTCGCCGAGGAACGCTTCTCGGAAGACGGCCTCCGCGTGCTTCGCGCCGCCCGCTTCGCCGCCCAGCTCGACTTCGTCGTCGAGACGACGACCCGCCAGGCGATCGGGCGGACCCTCGACACCTATCGGAAAGTCTCCGCGGAGCGTGTTCGCGAAGAATGGCTCAAGTCGATGAAGGCGAAGACGCCGAGTATCGCCTTTGACCTGATGCGCGAAACCGGGATTCTTTCGGTGACGTGCCCGGAACTTTTGGACGGCGTCGGCTGCGAGCAGAATCGCTATCATACCTACGACGTCTGGGGTCACGCCCTCGGCTGTATGGACGCATGTGTCGGCGATCCAATCCTCCGTCTATCGGCCCTCTTTCACGATGTCGGGAAGCCGAAGACGCGCAATCGGCACCCCGAACATGGCGATTACACCTTCTACAATCACGAGATCGTCGGAGCAGAAATCGTCGAGCCGATCCTTCAACGGCTCAAATTTTCGACGGACGAAACGACCCGTATCAAACACCTCGTTCGCCAGCACATGTGGCACTACGACGGCTGGAGTGACGCGACCGTTCGTCGCTGGATTCGCCGGGTAGGCGTCGAAGCGATCGACGACCTCTACCGCCTTCGCGAAGCCGACATCCGCGGAAAAGGTCCGGAAAAGATCGACGTCGGTGACTTCGAAAGCCTCGAAGCTCTTCGTGTGCATGCTGCACGCATTCTTGCCGAGGGGACGGCGCTCACCATCAAGGATCTCTCGCTGAACGGGCGAGATTTGATGCAGGAACTCCAATTGAAGCCTGGGCGCATTCTCGGAGAGATCTTGGAGCACCTTCTCGAGCGTGTGACCGACGATCCGAGCCGAAATGAGCGTGAGGTGCTCTTGGCGGAGGCGCGCGTATTCGTCGCCGGGAAGCTCGTGTAGCTTCGCTGGCCATGTACCGCGAACTCGGATCGCCCACGCGTGCGCTTGGTATGGCGGGAGGGCCGTACGCGGGGGCGACGCGGACGCTCCCGTTTTCGGAACTGCCGGCGACGGTCCGCACACGCCTCCGCAGCGTTTTTCAAGGGACGACGCCGCCGGCGCTCCTGGTGCGGCTGCCCGAGCGTCGGGGAGGGGCGCCCATGCTTGCTGGCGGGCTGGCGCTCGGGGCGTGTGCCGTCGTCGCGGTGCTTTTTGCCTATCGATTTGGCGATCTTGCCGGGTGGCGTCTCGGCCTGCTTGCCCGGGGGTTGGCCGTCTTGGCGTTCGCGACGCTGGGGGGCGCCCTCGCGTCGACGGTCTTCGCGCGCCTCCGCGGCGTCGGCTTTCGGGGGCTCGCCATTTTCCCCCTCGATCTCGTCCGCATCGATGGCCACGCCCTCCACGTGACCCCCTTCGGATCGCTGCGGAGTGCACGTGTTCTCGCATCGGGCGTGGCGCCAGATGGAGACGGCGTATCGACGTTGATCCTCGCCTTCGAAGATGGCTCTGAACACCGATTGCCTTTTGCCTCGGAGGCTGACGCGGAGGCGCTCTACCGTTCCATTGAAGCGGCGCAGGATCAGCTCGAACTTTTGACGATCGCCCCCGACTTGGAGCGCGCGGTGCTCCTCGACCCGTTCTTTGAGATTCGGGG
This sequence comes from Sorangium cellulosum, assembly GCA_020720045.1. Classification (GTDB taxonomy): domain Bacteria; phylum Myxococcota_A; class Polyangia; order Polyangiales; family Polyangiaceae; genus JAAFHJ01. The sequence continues at coordinate 16,718 of DYPH01000058.1, forward strand.
CGATGCAGGCTTCTCGGGGGCGGCGCGTGCCGGCAAATCGCTGAGGTTGGTCCCGGCAGCCGGAGCTCTCTTTTTCTTTGGAATTGGACTGCTTGCAACGAACGTTCGCGACCGCCTCAGCGAGCGTGCGTTGGTCGCCAAGCTCTTTGCGAGCGCAAACGTCGCCCTCTGGGAGCAGTACCGAGTTGGCGGCGGCGAACGGCTTTTGGCCACCCAGGAAATCGATCGCATCGAACGTCGCCGGGCGGAAGCGGCGGAACAACGTCAATCGGTGGAAACGGCGCTCTCTCACGCAAAAGAACGAGCGGCGAAGACGACATTTCCCGCCCATCTCGCCGATAGTTCCGATGCGAAGCTCCCGGCCGGCTATGCGGAAACCCGAGCCGCGTGGCAGGAGCGTGTTCTCGGGCAGCTTGCCCGCCAGCATGCACATGCCGGGTTTCAGCAGGTCGTGACGGAGGTCTTTGCCCGCGCGCGCAGCGGTGGCGACCGTACCCTGCTCGTCGTCGTTGCGAGCCCGGAGGGGGAGGCGGCGGCCCGAGAGCTGGCGAGCGCCCTGAACGAAGCGATTCCCGAATTGCTCTTGGAAATCCAAGTCCTTTACGAAGACGGGCCGCTTCGCGATCGCCTCCGCATGGCGGGCGTCGCCGGGCTCGCCTCCTCGCGCCGCTGCCGATTTTCGAACCTCCGCGCCGCCGTCGGCCCCGCGGACGACAGTGCCCCGTGCATGTTCGTCGAGGGGGGCGACGCGTTCTCCGATCCGGCGTCTCGCCGGGCGGAGACAAGCGCCCTGCGGCTGGCCGGGACTTCGCCGCCCAGCGAAGGGGCGCCGCGCCTAAAACTTCGGGAGTTCAAAGAACTTCACGGCTACCTCTGGGGGGCGCCCGCCGCTGCGACGAAGGGCGCCGACGCCGGTCGCGCCGAGCGCCGACCGGCGGGCGAGTTGGCGGCGCGTTACCTCCTCGGTCTCGAAAGTCCGCCCGTCGATCCCCCTTCCGCCGGGAAATTGCGTTAGCGTCCCGCCGCCATGCGCCTCCGGATTGCTCTTCCGTTCGCCGTTCTCGCCCTGATCACCGCCTCGTCCGCCTTCGCCGGCGACGAGCATTCGGAGGGGCGCCAACGCGACGATCGAAGTGTAACCGATGGAAATTCAAAGGGCGGGAAGGGGTTTGCCTACGGCGAATTCCGGATCCTCCCCCTTGCCGATCTGCGCCTCCGCGGCGAGTTCCGCACCGTCGCCGGTGAGCCCGGCGGAACGACGACCCCGGTCGGCGGCGTCCTCGCACGGACGCGCGTTGGCGTTGAAGTTCGCCGCGGAGACACCGTGCGCGCGGTCCTCTCCGTGCAAGATGCACGGGTCCTCGGCGGCGCGCCGACGGGACTCCTAAGCACGCCGACGAGCCCCTACGCCACCGCCCCCTTCGAAGCGTTCATCGAGGTCAAGGAGCGGCGAACGGGGGCCCGTCCGTCGGTGTCGACCAGCGACTTTACGGGCCGCGGCGACGCCGGGGACGGCGGGCCCCTTTCAACCGGCGCGTTCTTGCCGGCGACGACCGCCGAGTACGAGACCGACGGCGCCTATCTTCGCATCGGTCGCCAGCGGCTGGTCGTCGCCAATGGGCTCCTCGTCGGCGCAAATGACTGGTCGCCGACGGGGCGGTCCCTCGATGCAGTCCGCGGCGAAATTCCCTGGGGTCGCCTACGCTTTGGGGCGTTTGCGGCGCTCACGTCGGCACCCGGCACCTTTGGCCTCGGCGTCGACGCCGCAAGCGCGAGCCGCGCGTCGAACCTCGAAGGGGTGACCGTTCGCTGGGCGCCGACGGAGCTCTTTCGCGTGGAAGCCTTCGGGCTCCACTCCAAGACCTACGCACGCCCCGGAGGCAGCGCTGGGGATGCGCAGCTCGTGACGGCCGGCGCCCGCCTTCATGGCGAAAAGAGCGGCTTTCAATGGCAGTTGATGGGCGCTTACCAGGGCGGGACTCGCACCTTCGCTGCTAGTGATGCCGACGTAGGTGCTTATGCTTTCTATGCTTCTGCGCAGAAACGTGTCCCAGAACTCCGATTGAATCCGACGTTTCGTCTTGGCGGCGCGTGGGCGAGCGGAAACCGGGCCGGGTCCTCGCGCGTGGGTGCATTTGATCCGCTCCTGCCGGACGTCCAGACCTTTGGCCTCCTCGACGCAGCGGCGCTCACGAACCTGGTCGCTGCCCACGGGGCCGTCACCGTGGAGCCGGGCGTCCCGACGCGCCTCTCGCTCCGCTACCAATTCGCGGCGCCGGAGCGGAAATACGGTGGGGAAACAGACGCTTACCTCACCCCGGCGACGAACGTTAGCCGCGTCTTCGCCTCCCGCCACGAGGTCGATCTCACCTTCGCGTACACGCCGATCCGCGACCTCGAACTCCTCGCCGGCTACGGCATCCTCGCCGGGGTCGCCCGGGACCGCGCGAGCGGCGCAACGAGCGGCTTTTCCATGAAAGATCCGGCGCAGCTCGCTTTCCTGTCGGCGCGCTTCCTTCTCCATTGAAGCGCGAGATGGGCGGTTAGCCTTTCCAGCGTCGGTGTTTGCCGACATCGGCGTGGACGAAGCGCTCGCCGGGGGCAAGGTAGACGCCAACGCCACCGTCCCAGCCGAGCGACCGGATCTGCTTCTCGAGGAGGAGTGGATCGACAGCCGTACCTGAACCGCTTGGAATAATTCGAAAATCAACGGCGGTGCCGAGGCTGTGCTGGCTATGCCCGGCGACGTGATGCCCCTTCTTTCGCATCGCTTCATTCCGTTTTTCGCTGCGAAAGCCGGACACAATCTCGATACGACAGTGGGGGTAGATCCCGGCGAGCTTGCGGAGGAGTCCGAAGAGTTCCGGCGCTATGGTGTGTCGTTCGTCGAGGACATGATCGACGAGCAGTTCGGAGACGGCGGCTGCATCGGGCCAGTGGTCGCCGAGGAAGGTGACCTCGCGCGTGTGCGTCTGGAGGATTGTCGCCCGCGGCGGCTCCGGGGCCGGGACGACGTCTCCAACCGTGCGCACCGGGGCTTCCGACGGGGCAACGGAGCCGGGGTCGCGCGCGAGGAGCGACGGCGCGCCCAGGGAAAAGAGCAGCGCCCAGGCCAGCGAGAGGGGGCGCAGCGGCGGCACCGGCGCATCCTGCCCGAGTCCCGGGGATCCTGCAATTTTCCCCAGCATCGACGGCGGCTTCGCTATCTTCGGCGGCTATGGTCGCCTTCACCGAAGCGCGTCTCACGACGCGCTCCTCCGCCGGTCCTGCACTCTACACCTATCATGCGATTCCCGAGAAGCCGGTGGGGCTCGTCGCGCTCCTGCACGGGTACGCCGATTACGGCGGTCGCTACGCCCACGTTGCCGAAGCGTGGAATGCGCGCGGGCTCGGCGTTGTCGCCATCGATCTGCGCGGCCACGGGCACTCGGAGGGGGCGCGCGGTCATGTGAAGAAGTGGGAGGAGTACCTCGACGACGTCGGCGAATTGGTGAAGCTTCTCGACGCCGTCGAAGCGAAGACCGGCCCACTCCCGCGCTTCCTCTTTGGACATAGCAACGGGGGGCTCATTGCTGGGAGGACCGTCGAAGTGACCCCCCATCGCTGGAATGGCCTCATTACGTCGAGCGCCTTCTTTCGCCTGGCGCTTCCGGTGCCGGCTCCGAAGCTCTTTGCTGGGCGTATCGCCTCGAAGATTTTGCCGAAACTGGCACTCCCCAGCGGAATCCCAGGTGGTTCTCTTACCCACGATACCGCGATTGCCGCCCGCTACGAGAGTGACCCACTCGTGTTTAAGACGGCGACCGCTCGTTGGTTCGTGGAGACGGAAGCGGCCCAGCGAAAGGCGATTGACGAGGCGCGCACCGTGAAGATCCCGGCATTGATCGCCCACGGCGAGGCCGACCCGGTCGCTTCCCCCTCGGGCTCCCGGGACTTTTTTGCCGGCCTCTCTTCCGCCGACAAGACCTTTTTGAACAAACCGGGGGAGCTCCACGAAATCATGAATGAACTCGGCTGGAAGACGACCGCCACGGAGATGGCCGACTGGATGCTCGAGCGCCTCTGAAGGGCCTACTTCGACGAGCCCGCCACGAAGAAAAGGCTCCGGATTTCTCCGGAGCCTTTCTTGCGTAACCTGATGGATTCCTAGCGGAATCCGCGGATCACCTGCAGTAGCCCATGTCGATGCGGTCGCCGGAGCCGGCGTTCGCGAGGGTGCAGGTCTTGCCGGACGGGCAATCGCTGTCGGCCTGGCAGCCCTGGAACTCACCGGCGCCGCAGGTCGCCTTGCAGCGGGTGCCCGACTCACGGGTGAAGATTTTGCAGGAGGTGGTGTTGCTGGTCGCGAAGCCGACGCCGGCGTCGGCGCCGTTCGAGATCACGCAGCAGACGCCAGCGCCCTTGGACGCGCAGTCGGCCTTCTGGGTGCACTCGAAGGCCTGGGTCGGCGCGGCGCCCGGGGAGGCGGCCGCACACTTGTCCGCGGCGCCGACCACGCAGACGGACGGGTCGAAACCGCCGCCATCGGGCTTGCCGCCGCCGAAGCAGCAGGTTTCCGTCTGGGCGCAGTTCACGCCGGTTCCGCCGTCGGCCTTGGGGACGAAGGGGCAGAAGACGCCCTTGTCGGGGCTCGGACGGAGCTTCGCGAAGCAGCTGGGGCCAGAATCGGTCGTCGTGCCGCCGCCGTCGGTCGTCGTGCCGCCGTCGGGGACGGTGCTGTCCGGCGTGCCGGAGTCCTTGGAGCCGGCGTCGACCTTGACGCCGCTGTCGGTGTCGGCGGGGACGTCGTCGCCGGTGCTCGCTTCGCTGCAGGCGAGCACACCGACGCCGCCACCGAGGACGAGCGTAGAAATCATCACGAGCCAGGCCAAACGCGTCTTCGTCATTGTCTCTCTCCGGGGCGACCGTCCCTGTTGGGGGGTCTCAGGCGACGGCGTCGCAAGACGGCCGCGCGGGTTCGCGTGGGGGCCACGCAACAAGCCGTTTCCGTCCAACGAGGGTTGGCGCGGCTAACAAGGCGGTTTCTTACGGGGTCGTGACCCTTGGGAAACCGCTGTTTCGGCCCGTGCATTCGAAAATGCACGAAAAGGAAGGGGTTTGCCGACCTCTCGACCGGCGCTGGGCGGGTTAGCACACCCGCTGCGGAGATTCCCGCAGGAAGGTGCGCTGCAACGCGATCGTCACCCTCAGTAGTCGTTGACCGGCTTCAGGACGACGAGCCCCGGGCCCGCCTTCAGCTTCAGGCAGCAGGCGAGGCGGTGGGTCTTCGGTGCGCCAAGAACATCAAGAATATCGAGCTCTTCGTCTTCCGGCGCGGCGAGGAGGTCGGCGCCGGCAGCCACTTCGCAGCGGCAGGTCGCACAGCTCGCGCTGCGGCACGAGAAGGGGACCGGCGCTTCGTACTTGTCGCAAAGATCGGCGACCGAGCCCCCTTCCGGCGCTTCGATGGTCACGGTCTTGTGGGGCGGGGCTTCAAAGGTCACGGAGGGCATCGATGCGTCCTTTCGAGATATTTGGAGAATAAAAAGAAATTTGGGCTCTTAGCGCGGGCGCCGGTTGCGTGGCGGCGGCGCGTCATTGTGCGGAGTGCTTGGACGCGGCCCAGGCCCGTGGGGGCGTGGCCCCCGGGGAAGCGGGCCGTCGGAGCGTGGGCCCCGAGGAAGCGGGCGCTGCTCGCCGTCGGAGCGCGCTTCCGATGGGCGGGCGTCGTTCGTCTCGAAGCGGCGCTGCGGTTCCGGATTTCGGAAGACGCCGCCAGCACGCGGCGCAATCCGTACCGGCGCCGAGGTGTCGCGTTCGAGGAGAATCGCGTGCTCGGCGCGCGGGCGCGTTTCGAAGAGGTGGGCGGTCGGCAGGTGGAAATGCGGGCGATCTTGGCTTGCCCGGGCGACGACGCGGAAGGGGGTCTCCTCGGTGGCGCGGGCGACGAATTCGTCGGCGCGGAGGACCTGCTGGCGGCTGGCGGAATCGCCGACGACGAGGATCGCGTGGCCGCCCGGCTTCAAAACGCGCGCGAAACCTTGAAGCATTCCGCGGAGTTCATCGGCCCAGCGGGCGGTGGTCTCGCCGGGGCCGAGGCGTTGGTAGCTGCGGCGCGCCCCCATTTCGCCGCGGGAAAAGTTGCGGCCGTCGAGACCGAGCCACCGGAGCCGGAGCGCGTGGTGTTCGAAGTAGTCGTAGGTCGCCGCGTAAGGGGGCGACGTCACCAGGAGATCGATCTCGGCGTCGCGGATTTTCGAGAGCTGGGACGCATCTTCCTCGTAGGTGAAGAGGCGTGAATCGGCCGGGACAAGCTCCCGAAAGGATTCCAGTCTTCGTGCAAACTCTTCGGTCTTCGCGAGGAAGAACCGCGCCGGAAAATCGGGGGGGAAGCGCTTCTCCACGGTGCCGTCGGCGCTGTCGCCGCCGCGTTTCGAGAACTTCACAAGCATCGCCGAAAGCACGAGGAAGAGCGGGCGGAAGGTCTCTTCGCGGGCGATCGTCTCGATGCCGAGACGGATCGAGTCGAGGGCGAGGAGCACGTGCGGCGAGAACAGCGCGACGTCGTCTTCCTCGTAGCGCCGGGAGGCGCCGACCTTTTTGATGCGGCGTTCGTCGGCGAAATGGCGAATCTTCTCCGCATCTTCGAGGACGGCGGCGAAGTCGGTTTTCCGGTCGGTTTTCCCGGCAAGCAGCCGGACAGCGAGCGGGTTGAGGTCGTTGGCGAAGGCATGGCGGCCGGCGAGCATCGCCTCGATGGCGACCGTCCCCGAGCCGGCGAAGGGGTCGAGGACCTTGCCGCCCGGCGCGGAAAAGCGCTCGATGAGGGCGCGCGCCGTCATCGGATGCATGCGGGCCGGCCAGGCGTGGAAGCCGTGCACGTGGGGGCGTGCCGGGTCGTCCTCGCCGGAGCTGGGGGCGCGCCGCTGGGGCTCGTCGAAATAGAGGTCCTCGGCGCCGTAGCCCTCCTGGGGGCGCGGACGCTGGGCCCCTGTGTAAGTGGGCCCGCCGTCTCTCGCGACGCCTCCAGCACGGAAGTCGCCGGCGTTCGCGAACGGACGGGCCCCTGTGTAAGTGGGCCCGCCGTCTCTCGCGACGCCTCCAGCATGGAAGTCGCCGGCGTTCGCGAACGGACGGGCCCCGCGGGCGCCGGTCTGGTCCGAGCGGGGCACGTCCAGGGCCTGCGCTAGTTTCTCTCCGAACGCCGGAGCGCCGAAAATGCGTGTTTCCCCGCCAACATGGGTCAGGGTCCGTCGTTCGGCATCACTCACGGCGTCGTCGCTTTCTGGGGGGCATTGGCCCCTTCATCAGGATCGGCAAGCTCCTCGCTCACCTCTCGGAAACTCGAAGGGACCGCCTCTACACGCCCGGCGGCATCGACCGCAATCCGCGCGCGCCCCAGCGCCGTTGCGATCGTCAGGAGGCGTTCTGCTTCGGCGATGTCGACGCCGAGGCGCGTGGCGAGCGCGTCGGTCGTGACCGGTGCGACCGCTTCATCAACGAGCGCCCGCGCCCCCTCTTCGAGAGCCGTGGCAACCGCCGCCGTCGCCGCCGTTTCTGCACGATTGCCGCGACGCCGAAGCAGCAGCGCCCCAAACACGAGGGCGGCCATCACGACCAAAAGCACGATTCCGGCGGCCGGCGCGGGGCCGAGGAGGAGCCCACCGAGGGCGCCGGCGACCAGCGCGCTCGCAAAGACGCCGACCGAGCCGAGGCGCGCCCCGGCGGCGACCACCTTCGCGCGCTTCGCATCGGCGAGCGCTGTTTTGCTCGTCTTCGCAGCTAGCGCGGCGTCTTCCGCCGTCAAGAAGACCCGCGGAAAGCCGCAAACCCCGCACACCTTTCGGAGCACGGGGTCGTCTTCGCTGCGGCTCCGGCTCTTGCAGTTTCCGCAGGCGAGGAGCACGTCCTCGGCGGGCAGGAGCGGGGCGGGGGCCGTTTCAGAAACCACGGCGGCCGTCTACTACGACGCCCGCGGGGCCGCCCCCCAAAACCGTCACGGCTTGACGATCGTCGTGCCGGGCGGCGGCGTGAACTTGAAGAGTTCGGCGGAGACCGGCTCGTTCACGCGCGGCTTCGAGAAGTCGAAGCGATTTCGGTTCCCTTGCCCGTCGAGGATGAGCACGCGGCGGACCTGCCAGGTGTCCTTGTCGACGTAGAAGAAGACCGTCTTGTAGGCGGGCGACGCCTGCTTCGGCGTCCCGGCGAGGACGACGCCCCCCTTGAAGCCCATCGCGTCGCCGTCAAACTGCTGAAAGGTGAAGCTATCGGTGAGCTTGCCGGAGCCGGTGAGGAACGAGAGGGCGGCCGGGTACTGGGACTTGTCGACGACCTGCTCGTACATTTGCGAGCTGCCCTTTTCGTAGACCTTCAGCGTCGTGCCGTCCGAAACGACCCGATTTCCTTCCGGTTCCGCGTACTCGAAGTACATCTTGCCCGGCTTCGAGAAGGTCACCACGCCCTTGGACGAGGTCTTCTTGTTGTGGAGCTTTGCGTTGAATTCTTGAGTAAAATCGGCCTTGAAGGTCGTCGTCTTGTCGTAGAACGCTTGAACCTTGGCGACCGAGTCGGCGGCCACGTTCGCCGGGGCGGCGGTTGGCGAGCCGTCGGCGCTGGCCGGAGCTGCGTGGATCGCGGCGAAGCCCTGCGTGGCAGCGACGGTGGCGACGAAGACGGCGGCGAAGAAGCGGTTTCGCGACATGGAAGGCTCCGAGGAGTGGGGGAGGGAAGGCTCGCGCGCCGTGGCGCTTAGCGAGTGGGGCGTCTGACGGGAAGGGGCGAGGGACGATACACGCCCATTTGTAAGGAAATGCCTCCCGTGATCTTACGGGCGTGCCGCCTGTTTCGCGAGGGCGGCTCGGATGGCTGCGGCGACGCGCTTCGCACCGTCATCGGCCGGTTTTTTTTGAACTCGCGTCGCTGCCGTCGTCCCGTAGGAGGCCTTTTGCAGGTGCGTCAGTGCGACGGCGAGGGCGTCGGAGGCATCGAGCGGGGGCGCTTCCGCAAGTCCAAGGATGCTCTGCACAAAGCGTGCAACTTGCACTTTGCTGGCCGCCCCTTCGCCGGAAACGGTTGCTTTTACACGGGACGGCGGATATTCGCCGACACGAAGCGCCCCTCGTGTGCAGACGAGAAGAGCGACGCCGCGGGCATGACCGAGCTTCGCCGCCGCCGATGGATCTTTCGCGTAGATCAGGCTCTCAATCGCCGCTTCCTGCGGGGAAAACCGCGTGAGGATGTCGACGAGCGCCGCTTCAATCGCGACGAGGCGTTCACCAAGCGGGGCCTTCGCGACCGGGTGAATCACACCGTGGGCGACGTGGACCGGGCGATTCCGCACGCGACGGATGATCCCCCAGCCAAAATGCAAGGTGCCCGGGTCGATCCCGAGCACCGTGCACCCTTCGCGGGTCGCCGAAGCGCCTGCGACCATCAGCCGCCGAGCTTGGCGAGGTCTTCTTCGGAGATGTCGAAGTCGGCGTAGACGTTCTGGACGTCGTCGTTGTCGTCGAGGATTTCGGCAAGGTTCATCGCCACTTCCGCGTCGCGGCCCGTGAGGACCTTCTTCATCTTCGGGATGTAGGCGGTCGACGAACTCACGACGGCGCTCTTGGCCGCTTCGAGCGCTTCAAGGACGCCGTTCAGCGCTTCCGGCGAGCTCGAGACGTTCCACTCTTCCCCCTCGTCGGTGTAGTCGTCGGCGCCACCGCCGAGGGCCACTTCCATGAGCTGGTCTTCGGTGACGGCGCTCTTGGCGAGCACGACGATGCCGCGACGGTCGAAGTTCCAACCGGCGGTGCCCGACGTGCCGAGGACGCCGTTGTTTTTGTCAAAGATCTTGCGAAGTTCGGCGACGGTACGGTTGCGGTTGTCGGTCATTCCTTCGACGAGGAAGAGGGAGCCGCCGGGGCCGGTGCCTTCGTAGAGGACCTCTTCGTAGGCCTCGCCTTCGAGTTCACCGGTGCCGCGCTTGGCGGCGCGGGTGATGGTGTCGTTCGGCATCGACTGGGCTTTTGCGTCGGCGACCGCCTTGCGGAGGCGCGCGTTTGCGCTGACGTCACCGCCGCCCATGCGGGCTGCAACGGTGATTTCTTTGATCAACTTGGTGAAGAGCTTGCCGCGCTTTGCGTCGGTCGCGCCCTTCTTGTGTTTGATCGTTGCCCATTTGGAGTGGCCGCTCATGATTCGATCCTTTGCGCGTAGTGCAGGTGGGCCGGCACTCGGAGGCTGGCTGGAAAGTTTGGGGGCTCTGAATAGTCGAAAACGCCCCCCCGGTGGGAGTCACTTCTTCGCGGGCGCCTTCGGAGTCGTCACGCGGGCGCCGGCGAGGAAGCCGTCGTCGACGCGCACGATCGATGCGCCAAATGCAGCGAATTTGGCGGCAGGGACCGTCCCCGACTCAAGGACGAGGGAGAAGTCCTCCTCGATGCGCGGGCCGTCGACCTTGAGCGTCCGCTTTCCGTGGAGGAGCGTCGCGTCTTCGGCGAGGGGGCCCGGCAGCGATTCGACCTTGGAACCGTCCGGAAAATCGAGCTTTCGATGGAGGTGGTACAGGGAGCCGGCCCGGATGGCGAAGTCGGATTCCCGCTTCCCCTGGCTCGTGTAGGCGGCGCGGAGCGTGCCCGAGTAGGGGCGCGGATAGACGCCGTGGACGGGGTCGATACCGGGGACGAGCAGCGTCGAAACGCCATTCTTTTCTTCGACTTGGGCGAAGCCACCGATGGTTACGTTCGCCCGGAGCGCGACCTGCCAGCTCCCTTCGCTTGACGAGAGGCTCACGTCTTCGACGGTCGCGAAGGGGAGCCAGCCGAGGACGACGCCGCGGAGGGTCTTTTGGCGTTCGTCGCCAACGACGCGCACAAACGCATCGGCGAGGCCCTGCGCCGCGCGGCCGCGGAGGACGACGGTGACCTCCCCCTTGGCGTCGCCTTTTGCGTCGACGGCGAGGCGGATGTCGATCTCGTCGCCGTCGTTGTCGTTCGCGGTGACCGGGACGCTGGCGATCGTCCCGTCCTTCGCAAAGAGCGCCAAACGCCCCTTCAATTCCGGGGAGATACGGCCGGGCGGGAGCGGCGGACCTTGCACGTCGGCGTCGACGAGGACCGGTTCCGTCTCGGCGCCGCCGGGCGTTTTCGGCACGGCGACGAGCAAGAGCGGATGGGTGAAGCGCCCCGAGCGGACCGGGACGTCGGCGCGGGCGCTCCAGGGCGTCGGCTCCGCAACGAGCAATTCGGAACGAATTCCGAGTTCGCGTAGAGCGCGATGGACGAGCCAGGTGCGGCTCCCTTCCCGGGACGCGAGGAAGGAGCGGGCGCTTGCCGGGCGCGAGCCGTCGGGACCGTCGTCGGAGTCGGAGAGGTAGGCGGCGTTCGGCTGGCGGAGTGCCTTGCCGACGGCGGTGACGACGGCGTCGACGAGCTCTCGGGACGGCGGCAGCACCTTGCCATCACGGGTTGCCGCTTGGCGGGCCCAGGCGGCGACCTCGGGATCGGCGTCGTCGAGGGCCACGAGCTTGTCGCGGAGGCCGCGGGCGGCGGCATCCCAGGTCGCGGTGGAGAAGCTGACGGCGACGTCCTGGTCCATCCGAGGGACCCCTTCCTCCTGGCGGCGGATCGGGGTGTTTTGCACCGTGTAGACGCGGAGCAAGCGCCCGTCTTTCTTGGTCTCTACCGGCTTCCCAAGGAGCGGGTGGGCGAGGAAGACCCCCTTGATCGACTCGGGGAGGTCGACGCGGATCTCGCCGGCAACGACGCGGGTCCGCTCGGGGAGGAGGTCGGCCCCTTCGAAGCCGAGGGTGCCGTTCGCGTCGGGGAGCGCCCAGCTTTCGTAGAGCGCCTCCACGTAGTCGCCCGGCTCCAGCTGGGAGAGATCGGCGTGGTTTTGGGCCGCTTGCGGCGTCTTTTCCGGTTCGAGGATGCGGCCGTCCTGCTTGTGGACGCGGCGTCGGAGCACTTTGAAGCGCTCACGGCCGAGGGCGTAGGCGGGGGGGGCCTCCGCGTTCTCTTCGACGTCGGTGGTGCCGTCGACGCGGCGCAGGTCGAAGGTCGTCAGATGAAGGACGCCACTCTGCGAAATTTCATAGCTTTCGTCGTGGCGGAGGACGACCGTCCCCGCGCCCGGGAACGCCTTTGCGGCGAGGTCCTTCGCGACGAGCTTTTCGGCGACGCCGTCAAAGGGGAGCGGGGACGAGCCGGACGCGACGCGCAGGGCGGCGGCGAGGTTCATCGGCGAGTCGCTCGCCTTGCGTGCATTCTGCAGGAAGGTGTCTCGGCCGGCCCCCGGCGTCGCGGCGGCGTCGAGACCGGGCAGGAAGGCGAGCGTTCGGTCTCCCGGGGCGAGCTTCGCCGCTTCGGCATCGCGGCGGGCGGTGTCGCCGTCGCGCATCGCGTCGCGGAGGCGGTCGCCACGAACGACGGATTCATCGCCATACAATTTTGCCAAGCGATCCAGCTCTTTGGAGGCCGCTGCGAGGTCCCCACGGTAGAGGGAAGCCTCCCGGCAGCTCCGTGTATCCTGCATGTGCCCCGGCTCCGAACTGCAGCGGAACGCGAGGTTGGCAGCGGCATCCCGGGGCACAAGCAGGGAGGCGACATCGACCTCCATCGCCGTCTTCGGGAAGGTCGCGTGGGCGTCGGTGACGAGCTTCGCCGCCTCATCGGGCAGCGGATCGCGGCCGAAAAGACCCGCCTTGAAGGCGACCACGACCGCGTGCGCCTTCGGGGTCAGGTCCTTCTCGTGCTTGGCGAGGTCGTTCAGCGCGAAGAAGCGCGCCTCCGCCGGGGCCCGCCGTGCCCCTTCGAGCTTCGCGTGGCCGAGGACCGCCTCCCAGGCGTAGGGCCAGGCGACGAGCGCCTTCTCGTGGAGTGCTCGAATTCGCTCAGCTTTTTGAATGTTGTTGAGGTCGGGAGCGCCAGCCAACGCACGGGCGCGGAGGAGGAGGAGCGTCGGATCGTCGTCGTGGCCAAACGCGAGCGCGCTGAGGCGCGACTCGGCGGCAGCCCGGTAACCGGCGGCGAGCTCCCCGGCGGCGAGGAGCGCCTCTTCTTTTGCCGAGTGGGCGGCGGCGGGGACGGCGACGGCGACCGTCTTGAAGCTCCCCGTGGCGGTGTCGCCCGGCTTCGGGGCGGTCGTCGGGAGCGGTTCGCCGCTGCCGTTGACGATGGCGAGCGTTGCAGTGCCGGTGCCGCCGACGCGGAGGGCGAGGCGTACCGTCCCCGTCACCCCTTCCAAGGTCACGCGCTGGGTTGTAAGCCCATCGCTTTCCAGGTAATTTCGGGAAAGGACCGTCTTCCCTTGTGCGAGGAGGCGGGCGGGGCCGTCGACGCGAAGAATCAGCGCGAGGGTGCCGTCGCTCGGCGCTTCGACGTCGATGATCGCGTCGCGGACGCCGGGCGCTGCGCTCGCTGCGTGAAGGGGAATCGCGGTGTTCCGGGCGGCGACGGCGACCGGGGGCGAGACAATGCCCAACGGATCCGAGATCGTAGCTGGGGCCGGGCTGCCGGCGGTGTCCCAGGGCGTCGGCGCGAAGATGCCGCTCGGAACTCCGCCCTGGTGGGGGGGCGTAACGAGGGCGTCGCGTACAAAGCCGGCGCGGTTCCGCCAGAGGGCGGCGTCGACGGCGTCGCCGCGGGCGCTCGCCAGCACGAACAGCGCGTGGGCGAGGGTGGGGCGGGTAAATGGGTCAAACCCTGCTTTTTCCCAGGTCGCGCGCAAGCGAGCGACCGCCGGGCCGCCGTCCCCCTTCGGGTCGAAGGTCGCGGCGAATTTGGGTGCACGATACAGGAGTGCCGCGTGGGGGGTCGCGTCGGCGATGGCGTCGGGCGTCTCAAAAAGGAGTGCGTCGAGGGCGGCGCCGATGAGCGGAATCCGGCGATCGCCGAGGTCGGCCAGCGCCGCCTTTTCCACGAGGCTCAGGTAGGCTTCGGCGGCACCGTCGTCGTCGCCGCGCGCTTCGACGTGGAAGGCATCCGTGTAGGCGGCCCCCGCATCGAACTTCGGCGCGAGCGGTGCCTGGGCGGGGCCGCAGGCGAGGAGCGCGAGGAGGGGCGCGAGGCCGAGGCCGCCGAGGCGAACCGTGCGCGAAGGGCTGAAAAGAATAGGCATTTTCACTTTGCTGCTCCCGTGGTCGCCTTCTTGCCGATCCCTGCGCCGTGCTTGGCCGGCGGCGGGAGCTTCTTCGTCGGCTCGGCGGCCGGTTTTTCCGGGGCCGGCGCCTCCGCGTGGGCCACGTCCAGGCGTAGCGACTTGTGCATGAGGGCGTCGGTCTCGAGGAGGAACTTGCGGAAGGCGGGGTACTTGGCGACGGGGACTTTGTTGGCGTCAAAGATCAGCGTGCGCTTGACGGTGATCTTGTCCCCTTGCTGGCTAAATGTCAGCGAAGACTTGCCAAATTCACCCCCCTCGACGGTCCCCCCCTTCGGGAGGACGCCCCACTTGCCCCCCTTCGGCGCGTCGACGACGAAGGTGATGGTGCGGTGGCTCGGCGCGAGTTGGGAGGGGAGTTCGACGGGGAGGAGGCGGCTCGGCGACGGCGCGAACGTCGACGCCAAGGTGGCGCTCGCCGAGAGCGGGAGCACGAGGGCGTCCCCCTCTTTGCGGCCCCAGGCTTCCGAGAACGCCGTGTAGGAAACCTCGGATTTTCCTCCGGAAAGGTCCCCTTGGAAGCCGACGCCCTTGTCGACGGAGAGCTGGGGGAAGTAGCCGCCGATCAGGTTCTGCTCGACGTACTGGGAGCGCCCCTCTTCTTCGCGGAGCGCCGTCCGGAGGAAGAAGGCCGAGTCGCCCATGTGGAGCTCTTTCCCAGCGATTTTCGCGGCGCCGTCCCGGTTGACGGCGATGTTCCAGACGGAGTCGGAGCCGTGGTCGGCCGGCAGCGCGTTCGGAAGTTCAACGATTTCGGCGGGGCCGTCCATGCGGAGGGCGACGGCGCGCGCGTCCATCGAGGGGATCGGTCCGAGGCGCGATTGCGGCGAGGTCGCGTCGAGGTAGCGGCCGCCGTTGGGGCCGGGGAGGAAGGCGATGCCGTGGTCGAACTGGGGGACGGCGGCGCCGGGCGCCTTGAGGACGCTCGGCATGTTCGTCTGCCGCGTCTGTACGAGGACTTCCTGGGCTTCGATGCCAACCGCTTTCAGGAGGGAAATCAACAAGATCGCCTTGTCGTCGCAGTCTCCTTCCCGGCGGGCGAGGAGCTGCTGGGGGCGGTTCGGCAACCACCACTCGCCGCTCACGTAGTTCACGTAGCGGATGTCGTCGGCGACGAACTCAAACAGGGCTTTGAGTTTTTCGTCTTTGGTCGTTTTCCCCTTCGTCAATTCGGCGGCGATGCGCTTCACCTGCTCGTCGGGCTCCGTGAAGCCCTTGACCGCCTCCGCGTACCACTTCCGGAAGGCGTCCCAGTTTTTGAACGTCGAGCCGACGACGAGCGGCACCACCTCGGAGAGCGGCGGCGCAAACGGTTCGTCGGGGACGACGACCGGCGTGTCCCACACGAGGTCGACCACATGCTCGCCGTCTTCGTCCCGTTCCGTCCGCTTCATGGCGCCGGCGTGGAGGACGTCGACGTGGATCTGCTTGTCTTTCGGGGAGGTTACGATGACGCGGTTGTAGAGGAGCGGCCGCGTCGTCGTGGCGCCTGCGTAGTCGAAGAAGGTGAACGGCGCGTCGCCGCGGCCGCCGACCGCCTGGCTCGTCCAGCTCTTGATGACGACTTCGGTCACGTCGCCGGGGGCGAGCTCGGGCCAGCGGATACGAGGGCGACGGCCGTCGTTAAACTCCTCGACCGGGTAGGCAATGCCGCCCCCTTTGCGATGGACGCGGGCGCGGACGATCTCGAAATAATCCCCTTCGAGGGGGAGGTTTTCGTAGAGTTCGTCCTCGGTTTGCGGGGCGATGACGACCTCTTTCCCGTATTGAATGAGCTGGGAAACGCGGCCGTCCGGCTCCATGTGGACCGAGCGGAGCCAGTAGATTTCCCGCTCTTCCTCGGTGATCGGCTGCCCCTCGGGGACGCCGCGGCGCCGGGCCAGGAGCACGTCGCTCGCCACGAGATATTTGTCGTTTTCGGTCTTTTCCGGCGTCTTCGACGGGGCCCCCGGCGGGTTGGCCCGGAAGGCGAGTTCGGCGCGTACTTTTCCGTCGCCGGGATCGAGCTCGCGGGCGCGGCGGAGGGCCGCTTCGACGGTCGCCTTGCCGGCGGTCCCCTCGGTGGCGGCGGCGGCGCGCGACAATTGGGTGAATACTTCCGCGCGGTTCGGCGCGAAGAGCGCCATCGTCTTCGCGGTCGCGTAGGCGGTGTCCCAGTCGCCGGCGGAGGCGGCGAGCCGGATGACGCCGACCCCTTCGTCGGCCCCGTCGAGGCGCATCATCGCCTCTTCGGCCGCCTTCGCGCGGGCGGCCCGATCGCTCTGGAGGGCCGCTTCGACGGCGAAGGAGCCCCGGAAGCCGCGGCGCTCGTACTCGGTCGTTACTTCTTGGAAAACGCGGCGATCGAGCGTCCGCGATTGGCCGAGGAGCTCGCCGAGGAGCGCCATCGGGGCGCGGGCGCGGTCGGCCCGGAACCGCTCGACGAGCTTGCGGAAGGCGGCGACGCGGATCGGTTCCATCCCCGATTGGCCGTCGATCATCGCAGCGACGAGGAGCGCCTCGGCGTCGTTGGCGGCGTCGATGCCGGAGGATTTCCGCTCGATCATCGCCCAGTCGAAGAGGCCGGCGCCGATGTGTTCCGCGAGCTTCCGGCGGCCGACGAAGCGCTCCGCTTCCTTGTCCCCTTTGGTGACGGCGGCGCGGCGGGCGACCTCGAAGAAACCGCTACGATTTGCGCCATTTGGCGATACCCACGCGGCAAAGGCGAGCGTGTCTGGGGCGACCGTCGCGGCCGCCTGCGTGCCGTGGAAAATCTGATCGAGGAGACCCGGCGCGCGGGGGCTTCGGAGGTCGTCGATGCCGCCGAGGGTGCGCAGCGTCGCGCGGGCGAGGAGCGCTTCGACGTCGTGCGTCTCTGCTTTTTCCGTGCCGGTCGCCCGTTCGACGACCGTCGGAATTCGGGTGATCGTCGCGGCAGCGTCCGGGCGGGCACCGCCGAGATCGAAGCTCGTCGCGAGCGACTTCGGAGCGCCATTTTCGTCGGTAAATCGAACACGTACGCGGCCCGCGTCCATGATCGCCCCCGTGCAGACCTTCATGGCGAGGAGGTGGGGGCCGGCGTTTGCCGTCACCTTGGCGGCGAGGCGATCGAAGCGGGCGGCGCCGTGGGCGACTTCGCTGATGCCGATCTCTTTTCCATCAAAGGTTGCGCGGAGTTGGCCGGCGGAGGCGACGCGAACCACGAAGGGGGCGCCGTCGGTCGTGACCGTCGTGGCGAGGTAGCTACAGCTCTCCTTGCGCGGGGCGACGAAGACGTCGAGGGGGACGCCGCGGGCGAGGGCATAGCTCGCCGGGACCGGGCGCGGGTAGACGTCGACGGAGCCCCAGGCGTAGCGGCCCCGGAGGTTGGCGAAGTTTTCGTCTTCGGGCCCCTCCTTCGCCTTGATACCGCCGCCGGTATCTCGGAAAGGTCCAATCAAAACAAGTTTTTGCGCGATGCCGTCGGCGGCGTTCGCAGCGGCGGCTGCCGTCGAGCCGTCGGTCCCGGAGGCGCCGCGGGCGAGGAGCCGAGCTTCCGTGCGGACGTCGGGGTCGGTCGCGCGCTCGGCGACGGCCAGCAGCGCCTTTTCCGCGGCGCCAAAGCTCGCGCGGTCGGAGAGGGCCGAAATCGTCGAAAGGGCCGCGTAGGCGCGGAACGTCGCCTCGCCATCAGACCTTGCCGCCGCCGACGTCGCGGAAATCGCCTTCGCGGCGAGCGCCTCGATCATCGCATCGGGGGTCTCGGCGACCCAACGTCCGTTCGCCGCCGACCCTGTGGTCGTCGACGGGGTTGGGCCGGCGGTCGCCACGACGGCGGGGGCGCCAAGAAGAACCGGGAGAAGCGCAGGAAAGAGGGCGAGTTGCCGAGATTTCACGCGGGGCCTTTCGTCGTCGGGTTGCCCACAGCGCCCGCGCAACGCCGGCGATCGAAGGGGGGCACCCCGCA
Organism: Sorangium cellulosum; assembly: GCA_020720045.1. Lineage (GTDB taxonomy): Bacteria > Myxococcota_A > Polyangia > Polyangiales > Polyangiaceae > JAAFHJ01. The sequence continues at coordinate 34,764 of DYPH01000058.1, forward strand.
CGGCGACAGGAATAGCGAATCTCGCGAGATCTGCGTCGGATTTCGCGCGTCGGCGCTCGCCGAGTCAGAAGCCGTGGACGCGCGCGAGATCGACCATCATTCCGATATGTTCCTGATCGGAGACCGCGCGACCGACGAGCGTGAACTCCCCGAGCCACCCCTGGAGGTTGATGCCGCCAGAGACGTTTCCGAGGAGACGAACCTTGTTCGCGGCCTCATCGATGAGCCTCGTGCGAATCTTCTTTGGGCCATCGTTGGGACACTCCTT